>CACJNV010000008.1 GCA_902594865.1 uncultured Pelagibacteraceae bacterium
GTATTGGGTCCAGTAGTAGTTGGTAAAGGTGCAAGAATTGGAGCTAATGCAGTTATAACTAAAGACGTTGCAGAAAATGCTGTGATGGTTGGAATTCCAGCAAGAAGTGTTGGTATTGCTGATAGTGAATTTAAACCTTATGGAATTACACCTGACAGTGATAAAAAATCAGATAATGAATAATACACAAAACGATTTTATTTCAGGAATAGGAAATACCCCATTAATCAAACTTAGAGCTGCTTCAGAAATTACTGGATGCAATATTTATGGAAAAGCAGAATTTTTAAATCCAGGAGGGTCAGTTAAAGATAGAGCTGCTCTTGCATTAATTAAAGATGCTCAAGAAAAAAAATTAATTGCTAAAGGTGGAACAGTTGTTGAAGGAACAGCTGGTAACACTGGGATTGGTTTAGGTCTATTAGGAAATTCGTTAGGTTATAAAACAATCATCGTAATGAATGATAACCAAACTCAAGAAAAAAAAGATTTACTAAGAAATCTTGGAGCTGAATTAAGATTAGTTCCACCTAAACCTTATAAAGATGATGACAATTTTGTTAAAGTAGCAGCGAGACTTGCAGATGAATTAAGACCAACAAATAATAACGGTGTCATATGGGCTAACCAGTTTGATAACACTGCAAATGCTAAAGGTCATTACGAAGGAACAGGACAAGAAATTTGGGAACAAACTGAAGGCAAGGTAGATGGCTTTGTATGTTCTTCTGGAACTGGAGGAACTATTTCTGGTGTAAGCAATGCCCTTAAAGAAAAGAACAAAGATATAAAAATTTATTTATCTGATCCAAAAGGTTCAGCTCTTTATAATTACATTAAAAATGGTGAACTCAAATCAGAAGGTGGATCAATTACTGAGGGAATTGGCTCAAGTAGAGTAACCGCTAATTTTGGTGAAGCTAAGATTGATGATGCCTATTCAATAGATGATCATGAGGCATTGTCTATACTTTATGATTTAATTCAAAATGAGGGCCTCAGCCTGGGAACTAGTTGTGGTATCAATATTGCTGGAGCAATAAGAATGGGTAAAGAATTGGGGCCTGGTAAAACTATAGTTACAATTCTTTGTGATAGAAGCGATAAATACGCAACTAAAATGTTTAATAAAAAGTTCTTGGAAGAAAAAGGTCTACCAATACCTAATTGGTTTTAAATATAAATTTTATCTGCTAATCCGTAACAAAGTATTGCACTTAACAAAGTTAAAATACCTGGTGCAATAATTCCTTCATTAGATGTTTGTGGAGTATGACCTAACTTGTTAATTTTAATCGTATAAATTCCCACACAAAAAGCTGAAAGATTTTGTAGAAATACTAAGTTAAAAAATGCCCATGTTCCTTGAAGACCATCGGGTCTTATAAACCCTACCCATATAGCCATTGCTACAGCTCCAATAAATAATGATCCAAAAAATCTTGTCATTCCAGCACCAGTATCGTCAATGCCAAATTTATCTAAAAATTTTTTTGTAGCAAAAACAGTCTGATATGCGTAAGCAGCAAAAATTATGAAGTGAACAAGAAAAACTATTAAATAAAATATTCCATTAAATTTTTCAATCATATTGAAACGTTATCAAAAAACAAATTCGAATTAAATAGCTAAAAACTGCATTTCTAGCTAACAAAAAATGCATATCTGTCGCGTGATATAAACAAGAGATGAAGATATAGTAAAAGTATAAAAATCTGACTCTATAGTTAAAACTAACAATAGGAGTAAAATGAGAAAAATATTATTGGTATTAATTTTTACATTAATATCCTTAACAACATTTGCTGATGGACATTTAACTGAAGATCAAAAAAAGAAAACAATTGAATGTGCAGGAATCTACTATGCAAATAGCATGATTCCGCAGGCCGAGCTTGAATTAGATAAAATTGTGCATTCTTTTGCTGCAAAGAAATTTTTAAGCTCTTACTTGGTTAAAGAAGGTTTAAATGAAGATAATCTTAATAAGGAACTAATAAAGATTGTTGATGTGAGGTATGGAAAACCATACGAGGAAAATACTACAAAAGAATGTGATAGTTTTATCTACAAATTAATCCCTAATTCCAAAAGTGAGATTGATAAACTAGTTAAATCAGGGATATACTAAAAATAAAAATAAGGAGTAAAATATGTACGTAAAAATAGAACAGAAGCTTTCGAAGGGTTTCAACTCTTGGAAGACAATGATGCTTGCAAATGGTGATAAAATAAAAAAATATGGAATGACAATCGCCTTTGCAGGAGCAGAAAAAGAGGATGATAACTCTATGACTGTTTTAGTTCATTTTGAGTCACCAGAAGGCCTAAAAGGTTTTGGTGGAGATCAAGAACTAACTCAAGCAAGAATAGACTGTGGAGTTATTATGGATCAATCTAAAATGACTATAATGACTGATGAATCGGTGATGAATCACAAAGGATAAACTATAGGAGCAATAAAATGTCTATATTAGAAAAATACAGTGCAGCTTTGAAAAATAAAGATGAGGCAGCAATGAATGAGCTTTTGCATGATGATTTTAAATTTACAATGCATAAGTCAGGAAATGTTTTAACCAAAAGTGATGTTATCAAATGGGCAATGAGTGGTGATATTAATCAAGATAAGGTTAGAATTGTTTATGAAAATGATGAAGTTGGTATTCATCATGCGTTTGTAACTTTTAATGATGGAAATATTGAGGCGGTAATGGCAGTTTATAAATATGATAATGGAAAAATTGTTAGTTTAGAAACTGGTGCTACACCAATGCCAAAATAAGTGAGTGAAATTGATTTTTATTTTTCGATAGGAAGCACATATACCTATCTATCCGTAACTAGAATACTTGATGTTGAAAAACAACATCAAGTAAAATTTAACTGGAAACCTTTTTCAGTAAGAGCAATCATGAAAGAGATGAACAATATCCCATTTCCAAAAGATAAAATGAATAAAGTTAATTATATGTGGAAAGATATTGAAAGGAGAGCTGATGGTTATGGTTTCTTTGCTAAAACACCGGTACCCTATCCATTATCAGAATTTGATTTAGCTAACCAAATTGCAATTCTTGGTTTTGAAAAAGGTTGGGGAGAAAAATTTGTTATTCTTACTTATAAAAAATGGTTTCAGGAAGGTAAAGAACCAGCGATAGAACCAAGTATTTCTGAAGTTTGTTCAGAATTAAACTTAAATAAAAATGAAATCATTTCTGAAGCAAAATCTTCAGATATAGAAACAAAATATAAAGAAAACACGAACTCGGCTCGTGAAAATAAAATATTTGGTAGCCCATCTTTTATTATAAAAAATGAACTCTTTTGGGGGGATGATAGAATGGAAGATGCAATTAAATGGTCTCTTAAATAATTCTATATATTCTCCTTAAATTCATTTAAAGTCTCAAAATGAGTCTTGCAACTTCATATTTATTTTTAGGCATTGCAGTTTTTTTAGGCGTTACTTCAAATAGTTTTGCAAAAAGTGCGGAAGGTTTTACTCTTTTTTTTCCAAGTATAATTACTGCAATTACAATTGTATTATGTATGTATGCTCTTTCATTGGTAATGAAAAATATCCCAATGGGAATTACTTATGCTTCCTTTGCAGGCTTAACAATTATAGCAACCGTTGTTGTGGGTATAATTAGATTTAGTCAAGTACCTAATTTATATTCATTAATTGGTTTAGCCTTTATTATTGTTGGTGTATTAATGGTTAACCTGTTAGGTAATAATTAATATGATTAATAAAAAATACGCTCAACCTTTATTTATGATTTTAATGTCTTTAGGTATGAGTGTAATTATGAGTGGTGTAGTTGTAGCTGTAAATACAGGTATTTCAAATGGTTTCTTTTTTAGATGGGGATATTCTCTAATGTTTGCATATCCAATTGCTTTAATAGCTGCATTTACTTTAGCGCCTTTAATAAGACCTTTAGTTGATAAAATTGCATCAAAAGAATAATTATGAAACCATTGTTAGGATATTTATTTTTAGCTAATGGAATAATTTTTGGTATCGCATCAAATAGTTTTGCTAAAATTTCCGAAGGGTTTACCAAACTAACACCATCTGTTTTATGTATATTGTTTATGTGTATTACAATGTTTTCAATTGCAAAAGCAATGCATGCACTTCCTGTTGGTTTTGCTTACGCAACATACAGCGGACTAACTGTAACAGGGGTTGTCCTTTTTGCTGTTTTAAAATTTAACCAAGTGCCTAATTTTTATGGAATTATTGGAATTATTTTAATTATAATTGGTGTAGTAATGGTTAATTACCTTGGTCGATTAAACTGATACTTTTTTAAAATTTCGGGGAGCTGATGACTTCCATCTTCATTTAGTGGTAACTCATATTCGTTTACAACCGCGCTGGTATCTAAAGGTGAGTATAAATGAGGATACATATCTCCATTAGATGCTTGTTCCCATAATAAATGTTCAAGCTTAAAAGCATTTACTCTTAATAAAACTAAATTTTCCTTTTTAGGGTAATGTTTGTTTAAAGTTTCCTTTACCTGATCCTCCTCTGAAAAATGAATATATCCATCTTTAAGATCTTTGTCTGATCCTACATATGTCCCTGATTGTTTAGCTTTTTGCCATTCATCTTTATCAATAACTTTAAAAATAAATTCTAAATTCATTTTACCAAGAAGAATTTGGACCTTTTAAAAATTCTATTTCTTCCTCTGTAGACTCTCTTCCTAAGATTTCATTTCTATGAGGATATCTATGAAATTGTCTAACTACTTTTGTATGATCTTGCCAAAATTTTTTTATTTCATTGTAACCTTCGTGCTCTCTTAAATATTTATTTAACAAGTAATAAGCCATTTCATGATCACTAATTTCCTCACTGTGAATAAGTGGTAACAACATAAACAATCTTTGATTTACATTCATAGCTTCTAAATAACCTGAATAAACTGCATCGTTTACAATCAATCTAGTTTTTTGATCTTGAACAAATGCTTTTTTGTCCTCTCTAAACATATTTCTTGAAAACTGATCAAATAAAATTACTAACGCTAGACAGCTCATGGGATTATCTTGCCAATCATCATATTCATTTTGACAAGCAAGTTCATAATCTTTTAAAAAATTATCTTTAATTTTTTGATCAAAATTTTCATCTTTTTTGAAACGCATCTCAGAAGGGGTTTCTTTAAACCAGAAATCTAAAATTACTTGTGCTCTTTCTGGAATCATTTAGCTACTGGTTTTAATAATTTTAAAACTTTTTGATGATTTTGTTTGTTGTTAGAAACAAGTATATTTCCACCTAACACAGGGTTTTTATTATCCCAGGTAGTTATTATTGCCCCTGCTGCTCTCACAATTGGTATCAATGGATGAATATCCCAAATTTTATTTGCACATTGAGCAACTATTTCAATTCTACCCTCTGCTAATTGACAATATGTCAATGCATCAAAACAAGGAAATTGCATTCTTTTTATAAACTTTTTAATTTTTAATTGTTGTTTTAATGATAAGTGATGATGAAATGCAGCTGCTAGTTTTGCGTTGGTAAAATTTAGCTTGGTATTAATTTTTAATTTTCTTTTTTTATTATTCTCAAAAACATACGCTGAGTTTTTGTTTAAGTTTAAATAATATTTCTTCATTTTAGGAAAGTTAGCCAGTCCTAAAACAGGATCTCCATTATAATTAAGTGAAATAAGATTGCTCCAACTAGGATTACCTGCAACGTATGATCTTGTTCCATCAATTGGATCAATCACCCATGAAAACTCACTCTTGGTATTTTTATGACCATATTCTTCACCTATAATTTGGTGATTTGGGAATTTTTTTGAAATTTTAGATCTTATAAATTTTTCAAATGCTTTGTCCGATGTTGTTACGGGATCGTAACCTTTGCCTTTCATCTTATTGGTTATCTTGAATGGCTTATCTAACTTAGCGTAATAAAACTTGGTTAAATCTTTAGCAAGTTGATTTAAAAAGCTTGCATATATTGGATATTTTTTTGTATCAAATTTTTTCACAATGAACTCTTACTATTTAATTTATGTTGATTAAAGTTAAATTTTAAATAATCCTTAGCTTACTATTATGAAAATCGAGCTAGTTGAAAATAAGGTTTATTTTAATAATGGGTCTGAAAAAAAAGAAATTCACCCATTCTGGTTACGAGAAAGAGTTAATGGTGAGGAGTATTTAGATAAAGGAACTCAGCAAAGACTTTTTGATCCTACCTTTTTAAGTAATAATATTTCAATTAATAAGGTAAAAATTAATGAAAAATACTTAGAGGTAGATTTTAATGATGGTGTTAATTCAAAATTAGAAATTGATAAAATTACTTCTGAGTTTTCAAAAGAAGATATTGTAATTAGATCTATTGAAAAAACTAAATGGGACTCCTCTTTAAAAAATATAAAAAATTTTGAATATCAAGAAAATTTTTACGAAAGTAAAGAGATGCACGATCTACTTGTTTCGTTTTACAAATATGGTTTTGTAATAATTAAAAATATTCCAACATCTAAAAATTATATTGTGGAATTTGCAAATTCTATAGGTAGTGTTCGAAGAACAAATTTTGGTGAATATTTTAATGTAAAATCTAAACCCGATCCAAACGATCTTGCTTATACATCATTAGCTTTAGCACCTCATACTGACAATCCTTATAGAAATCCTGTACCATGTATTCAAATTTTACATTGTATAGAAAGTAAAGTTTCAGGAGGATTATCAACATTGGTAGACGGTTATACAGTTACTGAAGATTTAAAAAATCAATACCCAGAATTTTATAAAATTTTAACTGAAGTAAAAGTTAGATTTAGATTCATAGACAAAGAGGTAATTTTAGAAACTATCTCTCCTTTGATTGAACTAAATGAGGATAAAAGTTTCAAGCAGGTAAGATTTAGTCCTAGATTAGACTATGTTCCAGTTTTAGAAAAAGAAAAATTAGAGATTTACTACCAAGCAAGAAAAAAAATATCCGAAATGTATAATTCAGATGAATATAGAATTGAATTCAAACTAGAGCCAAAAGACTTAATGATGATGGATAATTACAGGCTTCTCCATGGAAGAACAGCTTATGAGACAAAAGAAGGTGAAAGATTTTTACAAGGTTGTTATATTGATTACGATAGCACTGAAGGAAAATTAAGACATTTAAAAAGAAAATTTAAAATTTAATTTTCTTTAGTGAGTTCAAAATCAATAAATTTTATCAATCTAGTATACCCATATTCGGAAAAATGAGAATTTTTTTGACCTAGAGCATACATTATTTTGTAATCCTCAATATCATTTCTAATATACTCATAAAAATTTATAAAATTAATTTTTGAAGATGAATTTTTTAGATGCAAAAATCTTTTATCACAATCTTTTGATCTATACTCAAAACAACTAGTTTCAGGTAGATAAACTACAAATATTTTTTTATCAGAATATAAAAAGTTTATTTTATGAAATATTTTTTGAAAATTTTTATTATTATAATCATAACTTTCTTTTATCTTTCTATCTGCAAATATTTTGTTTATTTTATAAATTATTGCTTTTAACTCTAGCAAACTCTCTTTTATAGAATATCCGGTCTTGAATGAATTTAAATTTTTATTTATATAATTTTTTTGATACTTAATAAATTTATCTTGATTTAAAAAATAATTATTATTTTCAAAATTTTTGTCTAAATATTTTTTCAAATAATCAGATTTTGACTCTAATTTAATGTCATAAAAATCGTTATCATAAATTAACCAAACTAAATAATCAAAATCTACTAAATCTTTTACTTCATGAGCTAAAGCTAAACTCAGAAATGGGCCATTTCCTGATATACCAATACTGTAGGCATTTTTATTTGAATGATTTTTAAATAGTTTAGTTGGCTCAAATGAATTTTGCACACATGAACCTTCAGCAAATGAATCGCCCACAATTAATACATCAAACTTTTTTTTGAAAATTTCATTGTTAAAGCCTAGTCTATCAGTTTTAATTTTTTTCCATTCTCCATATTCATTACATGAAACGTACTCGGTGTTTGGCATTGGTGTTAATGGCATTAATTTTTCTTCTCTTTTTTTTAAAAATTCTCTTGGCACAACATGTGGAAAAATTTCTTTACCTTTTTTTCTTTCATCCAAGACCACTTCTAGCAAACTTCTATTGTCAAATTTTTTTCCTTTGTCCTTTAAAATTCTTTCAATATTTTTCTGATTTGAAGAATTGTAATTTACAAAAACTAGTAATGAATTTGTTAGATACAAAATCAAAATAAAATAAAATAAAATAACTGCGAATGTTTTGGTTAATTTATTAAATAAAGAGCCAAAAAAAGTAATGAATGATAAAAATAATAAAATTGAAATTTTTGCTATATCATTTTGATTAAAATATTTATCAAATTTTTGAAATAATACCAAAGTTACAATCAAGAACAAAAAAAACAAAAATAATTGTAATATTTTTTTTTTAATCTTTTCTTGAAAAAACATTTTGTATTTGTAATTCAGCGTTTTTAATTGATTTATTGTAATCAAGTGCCATTTGATCTGCGCTAATCGTATCTACTTTGTCAATTCCAAAAAAATTTAGAATAAATTTTAACCAAGGGGTTAAAAAATCCTCTGAACTATTTAATTTTGTACCTCCAGATGTAATGATCAAATACGCGTGTTTGTTTTTTAATAAACCTTCTCGTCTACCATTTGGTTTAAATCTAAATGTTTCTCCTACTCTAGCAACTAAATCTGACCAAGCTTTAAGAGTTGCTGGAGGTCCATAATTATAAATTGGTGCTGAAATTATTATGATATCACTCTCTTTTAATTCTTTTACAAGCTTGTCAGAAAGTTCAAACATTTTTTTATGTTCTTCTGTTTGATCTTTTTCATCAATATTCATTCCAGATTCTGTGAGCCCGCTTACAAAAAGCATCTCATCGTCTAAATCTCTATAAATTATTTCATCCTCTGGTTTTTTAATTTTATCTAAAAGTTTTTTTGCTAAAGCTCTTGAGGTAGAGCCTTTTTTTCTAGCACTAGAGTCTATTTGATAAATCTTCATTGATACTTTTTATCCGAATTTTTGCATAAATGGAAAGATTTCAATTATATAAAATCCTATTGCTTGTAATTGATTGGTTAAAATCAAAATACCTGTAATTAAAAGAGTTATTCCACCGATTTTTGAAATTAAATTAATGTTTTTCTTAAAATTTTTAGAAAATAATAAAAATCTTTGAATTAAGTATCCAGATAAAACAAACGGAATAGCAAGGCCCAATGAATAAGAAATTAACAAGATTACAGCTCTTGATAAAGTTTCTTCAATAGATGCTAAAGCTAAAATTGAACCTAAAATTGGACCAATACATGGCGTCCAGCCAAAGCCAAAAGCAACACCTATAACATATGGAAAAAGAATATTTCTTGATTCTTTTGCATCAAACCTTTTTTCATAATTTAAATATGGAATATTGATAATTCCAATTAATTGGAGAGAAAAAATTATAATAATTATTCCAGCTGAAATTCTTAACACTTCTGAATTTTGTAGTAATGCCTGTCCCAAAAAAGATGCTGATGCACCTAAAAGAACAAATACAGTTGAGAACCCTAAACAAAATAAAATTAATGGAAAAAAATTGATTTTTTTTTGATTTAAAATTTCTTGTAAAGATTGGCCAGAGATATAGGAAATATATCCAGGTATTAAAGGTAGAACGCATGGAGACAAAAAACTTATAAGTCCTGCTCCAAAAGCAATTAAGTATTCAAACATTTATCCAGTATTTTTCATTGCTGCAGAAATACCTGCAATCGATGTCATTAAAGCATCTTCAAAAAATTTTTTATCTAAATTTTTATATTTTTTATTTGTTAATTTATTCATTACATTTGCCTGAAGTATATTTAACATTTCTGTATAATTGTTTCTTATAAATAAGGCTTTTCTAAATTCTTTCCTTTCTTTTACAACTTCTTTGGGGGTAATTTTATTGTGCAATTTGACCAATGCCTCAAATTGAAATCTTAATTTTTTACCAATTCGTTTTAGTGATGCATCGGCTAAATTATTTTCATAGATAACTGATATTTCTGGATCCACTTTGGAAATTACCATATCTAAAATATCCATGGTTGATACAAAATATGGCCAATTTCTTTCCATGTCAGTCATTGTTCTTTTAAACTTTTTAATTGATCCGTACCTTAATGCTTCAGTTGTGCCGAGCCAAGCAGGTAACATTAATCTAATTTGTGTCCAAGCAAATACCCAAGGGATAGCTCTTAAACTTTGAATATTATCAACATTCTTTCTTTTGGTTGGTCGTGATCCAATTGCAAGTTTTCCTAGTGATTTATGTGGCGTAACTGTTTTGAAGTAACGAATAAAATCTTCACTTTGATTTAAGTATTTTCTATATGAGGATGTTGAAATTTCTGACATTTTTTGAATCAAATCACGCCAATTTGATTTTGATCTTGGCGGCGGATTTAAAGAAGCATCCATTACAGAGCCAATATAACTACATAGGTTATATTCAGCTAAAGGTTTATAACCATACTTTTGTTGAATTACCTCTCCTTGATCAGTAATTCTAATTTTACCATTAACAGTTCCTGAAGGTTGTGATTTTAAAGTAGCCTGAATAGGTCCACCTCCTCTTCCTGGAGATCCGCCTCTACCATGGAAGAAAATAAGATCTATTTTATATTTTTTAGCTAAACTTCTAAGCTCCTCTTGAAGTTTATATTGGTGCCAACTTGCAGATAATTTTCCAGCATCTTTACTGGAGTCAGAATATCCAATCATTACTTCCTGCTTTGAATTAATCATTTTTCTATACCATGAAAGTTTGAATAAATTTTTCATAACACCATTAGCATTTTTTAAATCATCCAAAGTTTCAAAAAGTGGCACAACTCTTAATAAATTTTTGTTTTGTGCTTGCATTTGTAAAAAATAAACAGATAAAATATCAGATGCTGTTGAGGTCATTGATATTACATATGCACCTAAGCACTCAATTGGTGTTTTTGCTATCTGTTTGAAAGTATTCCAAACTTCTTTATTTTCTTTATCTTTTATTTTTATTTTATCTACAAAAAATTTTTTTTCTTTTATAGATTTATTTAATAATTTTACTTTTTCTATTTCAGTTAAAGAAGAATATTTTATATTTTTTTTCTTTTTGAAAATTTCGTTTAAAAGTTTTTCATGTCTATCTGCCTCTTGTCTTATATCTAATCTTGCTAAATTAATTCCAAAGCACCTCACTCTTCTCATTAAATCTAATAGGTCCGCATTTGCAATATACTCTCCTCGGTTTGCTTTTAAAGATTTTCTTACTTCTCTTAATGGAAGAGTTATTTCATTTTTATTTTGAATTAATTTTTTTTCATCTAAATCTGCATCGTTATTCAAATGATTTTCAATTAATTGATAGGTTAATCTTACCTTATCCCTAATTGGTCTCAAATAAACTCTATAAGGTTCATAACTATTTCCTGTTGCCCTTTTAATTTTTGTAGAGCATTCTTCCATTGATAAATCTTGTATCAATTTAGTGAGTTCTTTTTCATATAATTTTGCAGCTTGCCATCTAGAAAATAAAATTACCTTCTTTGTAACTTCAGCTGTTACATTAGGATTTCCATCTCTGTCTCCCCCCATCCATGATCCAAATTGAATTGGATTAAAATCACGCGGTAAATCTTTCTTTAAATTTTTTCTGAATATGTCGTTAAGTCTTTTATAAACTTTAGGAATAGTGTCCCATAGACTATCCTCGATAACAGCTAAACCCCATCTCGCTTCATCTAATGGAGATGGTTTAGTCCTTTTTAGTTCATCTGTTTTCCATATAATTGCAATTTCCGAGTAGAGCTTTCTATCTAATTCTATAATCTTAGATGGATATTTTTTATAAAGATGTCTTTGCTCCATAATTTCAATTAAATTCGCATATTTTTGAATTAAAGTTCTTCTTTTTACTTCAGTAGGATGAGCGGTAAGCACAATACCTATATCAAGATTTGTGGCTTGTTCGTAAATTTTTTTATCTGGAATTTTTTTATTTTTAAATAAACTTTCTATTATATCTTCAATGAAAAGATTTTGATTTTTACTTTTAAAATATGGATTTTCAAATTCATTTAACTTTCTAGATGCATCTAATGACTCAGCTAAATTCATTAAATTTAAAATATGTGAAAATGCTCTTGTTAATTTAAACGTATTTTTAGGAGAAAGTTTTTTTACTTCTTTCGAAATTTTTGAAAATATTTTACTCTTATTTTTATCTGATAAAGTATTTTTTGATAATAATCTGAATTTTTCAACAATTTCAAAGAAAGCTGAACCTTCCTGATCTTTAATTACTCTTCCAAGAAAAGTTCCTAATAATCTAATATCTTCTCTTAAAAGCTTTGTTGGTATTCGCTCATAGTAAAGATCTCTTTTCTTCATTACTTATAATAAATTTTTTTTGTAAAACTCCTCTTGTATTTGTTTTTACACTAAAAAAGAATCCTGAATATCTAAATTTTCGCAGATCTGCTTTGCTCATCCCTTTTGTAGCTGTTGAAACATAAAGTTCTTTAGTATTTTTACCTCCAAATGCACAATTAGTTATATTTTTTGCAGGAAACTGAATTCTGTGAATTAATTTTGCTTTTTTATTAAAAACAGAAATACAAGCACCATGGAAATGAGCTACCCATAAATTTTTATTTTTATCTAAAGTCATTCCATCTGGTGAACCCTCTTTGGGTGATAATTTTTTAAATATTTTTTTGCTAACTATTTTATTATTTTTATTTATTTTAATTTTATAGATAGTTTTTTTTGGACTATCTGTATGATAAAAATTGTACTTATCAATAAACGCTGGTCCATTAGTAATTCTATAATTTTTATCAACTTTTATTAATTTAAAATTTTTATCTAATTTATATAAAGAACCTTTTTCAATTTTTCTTTCCAAGTTGTCCATGGTGCCAAACCAAAGGTTTCCAGCAGGATCTGTTTTACCATCATTAATTCTATTTAGTTTCAAGTTTGGTTCTATCTTTATTGATTTTAAAATTTTTTTTGATTTTAAATTTTGAATTCTTAATTCTCCCTGGAGACCTAAAATAAAAATATAATTTTTGATATGAGCGATAAAACCAACTTCTTTATTTACTTTAAAGATTTTCTTTTTTTTATTTTTAATATTAATAGAGCAAATTTTCTTTTTTTTAATATCTACAAAATAAATTGAGTTATGTTCATTAACCCATAACGTTCCTTCACCTAAAGTACATCTTAATTTCCAAAGAGGTTTTGGTTCAGAGGTTGTTATTTTATTCATTTACTTCAAACTCCTTTATAAAGTCTTGATCAGGGTTGATCCCAATACCTATATTATCTGTTACAGATGCAAAACCGTTATTGTTTTTAACCTGATCTAGAATTGAAAATTCTTCTTTAGGTAAATCTGTAATAAAAATATTTTTTTCTGTGGTATCGAACTCAAGCATAGACTTAGATGGAAATAAACCACCAGGCATATCTGGTTGTGCTGTCAACAAATGAAGGTTAACCGCAATACTTATTGCAGAGCCCCAAACATGATTAATTACTGGTATGAAATTTGCTTGTGCTAATGCTGCTACCTTTAAATACTCCGTTATACCCCCAAGTCCACAAACCTCTGGTTGAGCTATATCGATACAGTTATTTGATATTAATTTATTCCAGCCGTATTTGGTAAATTCAGCTTCTCCACCTGCAATGCTAGTAGTGATTTTTTGTTTTAGTTCTCTGTAACCCTCATAATCTTCAGGGGCAACAGGTTCTTCAAACCAATAAATATCTAGTTCATCTAAACCTTTTCCAACATAAAGAGCATCTTTCAAATTATAAGCGTGGTTGGCATCAACCATTAATTTAAAATCTTTTCCAACAGAGTCTCTTACAGCTTGAACTAACTTTAAATCCTCTTTTGGACCTAATCCAACTTTCATTTTCATAGCTTTAAAATTTTTTGATTTTATTTGCTTAGACTCTTCTTTGAACAGGGTGATCAATTCATCAACTGTTTTTTTTTGTAACATCATTCCATACCCATAAACAGGAATGTCATTGTTACATTTACCACCAACAAGTTGATAAAGAGGAGAGTTTCTTTTCTTTCCAAGAATATCCCATAAAGCAATATCTACACCTGATAGTGCTTGAATTGGCATTCCCTTTTGACCACTATCTCTTAAAAGATTATATACTTTTTGCCAGATGTATTCTTTATTTAAAGGGTCTTCACCAATTACTAAAGGCTGTATAACCTTTTCAACAATAAACTTATTCGCTAAAGCTATATTTCCAGGACCAAAACATTCACCCCAACCTGTTATTCCTTCATCTGTTTCAATTTCAACAAGATGGGCTGTACGATGTTTATAATATTGTTGTGAGTAACCAAGTTCTTTTTCTAACTCATATCTAAGTACATGACTTTTAATAGAAGTTATTTTCACGATTAATTATAAAGCAACTACCTTCGAGTTTTGCTCTCCTAGGTTTTCTATTGATAATTTCATTGTATCACCTGCTTTTAAAAACTGTTGAGGTTTCATTCCCATACCAACTCCTGGAGGTGTTCCAGTTGTAATTATATCGCCTGCTTGAAGAGACATATATTTACTCAAATAAGAGACAATAACATCGACATTAAATATCATTGTACTTGTATTACCTGTTTGCATCCTTTTTCCATTAACATCTAAACTCATCTTTAAATTGTTAACGTCTACAATTTCATCTTTAGTAACAAAGTAAGGGCCGATTGGTCCATAAGTGTCGTGGGATTTTCCTTTAACCCATTGACCCATTTTTTCAATTTGCCATTCTCTTTCACTCACATCATTAACCAAACAATAACCTAATATATGATCTTGAGCTTGGCTTTCAGAAATGTGTTTTGTTTCTTTTCCTATAATAATCCCAAGTTCAACTTCCCAGTCTAATTTTTTAGATCCAGAAACTATTTCAACATCATCATTAGGTCCAACTATACAACTAGTAGCTTTCATAAAAACTATTGGTTCAGAAGGAACATCAGCTCCAGTTTCAGCAGCATGATCAGAATAATTTAATCCAATTGCAACAAATTTTCCAGGCTTAGTAATACAAGATCCTATTCGATCACTTGCAGATAATTCTGGTAAAGAAGATAAATCAGCATTTTGTAATTTAGAAATAGTTTCAAAATTTAAATGATCTGGATTTAAATCTTTAACGTGAGAGCTAATATCTCTAATTTTACCATCCTTATCTAATACAGCTGGTTTTTCGCTTCCTTTATTTCCTATTCTTAATAATTTCATATTTATCCTTTTGTTATTTAATTATATTGAAATTCCACCATCAACATGAATTGTACTTCCTGTTGTAAATGTTGCATCATCGCTAGCTAAATAAACAGCCACAGCTGCTATTTCTTCTGCGGTTCCTAATCTTCCCATAGGTTGTCTTGCTATAAAATCTTTTTTTGCTTGGACAGGATCAGGGCTTTGATTGACCCTATCTTGCCAAGAAGGCGAATAAACTGTACCTGGCGCAATTGAATTACATCTAATATTTTGTTTAACAAAATCTGCTGCAATCGCTTTTGTTAAACCAATCACTGCACCCTTTGTTGTTCCGTAAACAAATCTATTCGGAAAACCTTTAAAGCTAGATGCACATGAAGATATATTAATAATACTTCCACCATTTTGTTTGATCATTATAGGTAAAATAGCTTTGCACATAAAGTACATCGACTTAACATTTACATTAGAAGAAAAATCCCAATCTTTTTCATCACATTCCAATATTGTTCCATGATGAACAAATCCAACAGCATTAAATAAAACATCAACTTTATCTAAAGTTTTAGTAAACTCTAAAATTGCATTGTTGTCTGTTGAGTCTAGCTTTTGCACTTTAATCTCAGGATATTCTTTGTTTAAATCAGCTAAAGTTTTATCGTTTAAATCAGTTGCAGTTACATGAGCACCCTCTTTATGAAATGCTATTGCTGTTGCCTTTCCAATCCCTTGGCCTGCTGCTGTTACGAGAATTTTTTTACCTTCTAATCTTCCACTCATTTTTTATTTATCCTTTCGATTTCATTATAAAGTGAACTATGATCAGTGTTTCCATGACCATTATCGACAAGGGTTTTATACATTTCTTTCACTAAATTTGAAATAGGTAAATGTGTATTATATGAATTTGCACACTCTAAAATGTTATTCATATCTTTTAAATGGGTAAAAGTTTTACCTTTTGGAGTAAAATCTTTATCTATCATTCTTTTTCCATGTGTTTGTAAAATTTTACTGTCTGCCCAACCTCCAGAAAGAGCTTTAATTAATTTTACTGGGTCAGCTCCAGCTTTTTCACATAAAGTTATTGCCTCCGCAACCGCTCCTATTGTAACTCCTACTACAATTTGATTTGCTAACTTTGAAACTTGTCCACTACCAATTGGTCCAACTAAAGTTGGATTTCCCATAGCTTTTAAAATATTTATAGAATTATCAAAGACACTTTGCTCTCCTCCAACCATTATAGCTAATGAAGCTTCCTCAGCTCCAATTGTTCCTCCTGAAACCGGTGCATCTAAATAATTTACATTTTTTGATTTTAGACTATTCCCATATTTTGTTGCTGTCGTTGGTTTAACTGAACTCATATCAATAACAGTTGATCCAGATTTTAAATTTTCTAATAAATCTGAATTACTCATTATTGCATCAACAGCGCTATCATCTGTTAACATTGTAATAATAAAGTCATTATCTTTAACAACTTCACCTAATGTTTTTGATATTTCAGCACCAAACTCTTTCAAAGGTTCTGCTTTATTAATTGAACGATTGAATACTTTTAGTTTAAAATCTGATTTTAATAAATTTTTAGCCATTGGCAGGCCCATAAGACCTGTTCCAATAAAGCCAATTTTCATCATGGTTTTGGTTTAAACTCGTGGAAGTTTTGCGTCATTGCTTCTGGGAAAAACATAACACATGCTAACACAATTAATTGAATTACTATAAATGGTGCGAAACCTCTAAATATATCTGTTAATGAAATGTGTGGAGGTGCGACGGATTTTAAATAAAACGCGGCGGGCCCAAACGGCGGACTTAAAAATGAAACCTGCATATTTACGCAAAATAATATTCCAAACCAAATAGGATCAAAACCAAGTGCTATAACTATTGGTAAAAATACAGGCATTGCTAACAATACAATTCCAACCCAATCCATAAATGCTCCCATAATCAAAAACATAATCTGCATCATGAAGATTAAATACATTGGTTTTAAATCATAAGCCAAAATAGTTTCTGCTACATATTTAGGACCTCCAGCAAGAGAATAAGCACCTGCTAAAACTGTAGCACCAAAAGTAATAGTTAAAATAGTTCCTGATGCTTTAAAAGTTCTTGTTAATGCATCTTTAAATAAAAACCACGTAAGTTCTTTTCTTGCAAAAATTATAATTAATGTAGCAACTACTCCCATACCCGCTGCTTCTGTAATTCCTGTCATTCCAGAATAAATTGAACCTAATACAATTATTACAATACCAATAGGTGGTAAAAGACCTGGAAGATATGACATTTTTTCTTTTAAAGTTAAAGCAGGCTCATCACTTAAAGGTGCCAAATGTGGTTGTAATCTTGTTCGAATTAAAATGTATGTAATAATTAAACCTGAAATCATTAAACCAGGAACAATAGCTTCTTGGAATAACATTGTAATAGAAGTCTCTGTCGTTAATCCATAAATAATTAAAACAATTGAAGGTGGTATCATTGTTCCCAAAGATCCTGATGCACAAATAATACCGATCGACATATCCTGATCATATTTTAATCTCAACATTTGAGGCAGTGCAATCAAACCTAATAAAACTATTTCTCCTCCAATAATTCCACTCATCGCAGCCATAATTGTTGCCATGATGGCAGTAACGACTCCTACTCCACCTCTAGTCTTTCTTAACCACGCATTTAAAGCGTCATAAAGATCTCTTGCAATGTTCGAACGTTCGAGCAAGGAGGCCATAAATATAAATAATGGAACAGATAAAAAGGAATAAGTGACAACAAGAGAATAGTATCTTGAAAGTAATATGCCTAATGCATGCTCACCTATGTATAAAAAAACTAGTACTGCACCCATAAAACCAGATGCAAATCCCATTGGAACACCTATAGATATAAGTAATAACAATCCTACTATAAGTATTATCGAAAGTGATCCTATATCCATATTATTTTAATTCTTTAGAAGGGTCGTATTGTTTTTCCTTAGGATTTCTCCAATCAATAATTAAATTATTTACAGATTGAACAGCAATAAGAAAAACACATAGAAGTGTTAGTGGTTTCATGGTAGCTGGAATTGGTGGATCCCAATAAGTTGCAAATCTCTCCCAATTTATAAATGATCTGTACGCGTCTTCCATACCCCCATAAATTACAGCTGCTGCGAAAAGAACAATAATTAAAGTACTAATTAGGTCAAAAATTCTCTGGGTCGGTCTACTAACCCAATCATACAATAATACTATTCTAATATGGCTTCTTAATCTTGTTGCATATATACCGCCAACTAAATAACAAACACCAGCAAGCCATAGACACAGTTCGTTTGCCCACAAAGTTGGTTTAAACAACACATATCTCATAAAAATTTCATACATCATCACAATTACAATTACAGGAATTAGATATTTAATTGTGTGACTTAAAAATAAGGAAACTCTATCTATCCAATTTATCGGAAAATCATCTTTACTCGCAACTTTTTCATTTTGTTCTTGTAATTCTTTATCGATCATTGCGTAAAAATTAAAGTAATTCGAAGGGCCCTTTCAGGCCCTCCAAAATTTTTTTATTACATGATACCGTTAGCTTTCATATAAGCTTTATGTATCTCGATAAGTGCCGCAGCTTCTGGAGATTTAGTCTTCCATTCTTCCCAAGCAGCTAAAGCAGCTTGTCTGAATTTAAGTCTATCTTCTCTAGACCAGTCGTGAAGAGTAACGCCCATTTCATTTAAAGCTTTAACAGCTTCTGCGTTTTTTCTCTCAACTAAGCTAGTGATAGTTCTTCCAGCAATTTCTATTGCTGCTAACATAGCACCTTGCTCATGTTTCTTTAACTTCTTCCATACTTTCGTATTACAAGCTAAGTGGTCAGCTGGCATAGAGTGGAAACCTGGGTATGTAGCATATTTATTTTGCTCATAGTGTCCACCAGCATAGTTAGTAGCTAAAGATGAGTAGTCAGCACCATCGATTAGACCAGTTTGTAAAGCAGTTGGAACTTCACCAAAGTCCATTACGATTGGCTTAGCACCTAATGCTGTAAAGATCATACTTTCCATTCCTGGAGGCGATCTAAATTTAAAGTCTTTTAATGAAGCAACATCTGGAATTGGTCTGCTAGATATTAAAGACTCATGTCCTGGTATCCACCAACCAATTAAAGTCATTCCATATTTGTTGTAAAGTGCATCAACAGCATCTTGAGCTCCTGGGAAATTCAAGAATTCATATTGTTGGTAAGGGTTATCGTATCCACCCATTACATCACCTGCGAATTGGAACGCTGCATTTTTACCAGTTTGGTAACCAGCACCAGTCATATCGCAATCGATAATTCCAGTTTGTGCAGAGTTAAACACCTCAGCAGATTTACCTGTTACTGATGATGAGTAGAACATTTCTACTTTTAAGCTTCCACCAGAAAACTTCTCTACGTTTTTAGCGAATTGAGCAGCAACTTCACCATTTGGTGAACTAGCTGTAAAGTGTGTTTCAATCTTTAAAGT
The DNA here is from genome assembly GCA_902594865.1 of uncultured Pelagibacteraceae bacterium. GTDB lineage: Bacteria > Pseudomonadota > Alphaproteobacteria > Pelagibacterales > Pelagibacteraceae > Pelagibacter. The sequence goes on from CACJNV010000008.1 coordinate 19,906, forward strand.
CTTTGCATTTGCAGAGCCAAATAAAGCAACTGAAACAATAGCTACAGCTGCTATAGTTTTAGATATAAGTTTAAACATTATCTTCCTCTCGTTTATGTTTTTTTTGAAAGTTAATCATAAATGGTTTTTGAGATCAATAATTTCGTTTAACTTTTATATATAGAAATTATATATATTCTCTAAACAGACAACTTATAGTTGTTCTAAACTACTTCTGAAATAAGAGGTTTTTTATTGAAATAACAATAAATATTATCCACTGCCATCATGCTCATTGCTAATCTAGTCTCATGAGTCGCACTACCGATATGAGGTAGAACAAAACAGTTATTTAATTTTAAATATCTTTTATCTAAATTTGGTTCATTATTGAAAACGTCTAAGCCTGCTGCATAAATTTTTTTATTTTCTAATGCATCTATCAATGCATCATCATCAATGGTTGATCCTCTTGAAGTGTTTATAACTACAGCATGTTTTGGCAACAAACTAATTGTTGAAGAATTAAGAATATTTTTAGTGTCAGCAGTTGCAGGTGTATGTATACTAACAAAGTCACACTCTGGTAGCATAGTTTTAATATCAGAAAAATACTTTGCACCATCTTCCAGATCATCAGAAAGTTTGTTTCTATTGTAATAAATTATCTTCATACCAAATGCCTTAGCAGATTTTGCAGCCATTCTTCCAATACGACCCATTCCAATGATACCTAAGGTTTTGCCTGTAACAGAATTTCCAATCATAAATTTAGTTAAATCTGGTTTTTGATTTTTCCAATTGTCTGCTCTGACTAAATTATAGGCTTCACCAATTCTTCTAGATGCAGCTAAAATCAAAAGTATAGTGGTTTCAGCTACTGCCTCATTTAACACATTGGGAGTATTTGTTACTTTAATTTTTTTTTCTTCAGCAGATTTAATTGAAATATTATCGTAACCAACTCCAACTTGAGCTATAATTTTTAATTTCCCATTTAAATTATTAAAAAAATTTTCACTAATTTTATCAAAACCTGTTGAGATCATTCCATCATAATCATTAATTAATTTTATTAATTCACTTTCTGGAATGGGCTCGTCTTTTGAGTTAAGAGTTGCTTCAAATTCTTTTTTAAGTTTTTCCTCTGCTAAATCTGAGATTTTTCTAGAAACTAATATTTTTGGCTTCATATTAGTGAGAATCTCTTGGTAAACCTTTGGTATGTGATACGTCTAAATATTTACCTCGAGAATTAATACATGCACCATCATCCAATTGACCAACAGTATTTCTAAATATTTCCTGCCAAGGAGTTTGATTATTTGGTTTAAATACTTTTTTGTTTTTTCTTCGTTTTTTAAATTCAGCTTGAGAAATTAATAAATCAACTCTTCTTTTGTTTAAATCTATTTTGATTTTATCGTAAGTTTTAACAATTCCTAGATCTCCACCTACTGCAGACTCTGGTGAAACATGTAAAATTGATGGACTCTCTGATGTTCCACTTTGTCTTCCATCACCCAAAGTTGGTAGATGTCTTATTCCTTTTTTTAATAATCTGTCTGGTGGTTGCATGTTAACCACTTCAGCTGATCCAGGATAACCAACAGGTCCGCAACCTCTAATAATTAATAGAGAGTTTTCATCTATCTTTAACTTCTTATCATTAAGTCTTTTATGATAATCCTCAGGACCTTCAAAAACTATAGCTTTACATTCAAAAACATTTGGATGTTTAGGATTTGATAAATATTGATCTCTAAATTCTTTACTGATTACAGATGTTTTCATAATAGCAGATGAGAAAAAGTTACTTTTCATAACTAAAAAACCAGCTTTTTCAGTCAATGCATTCTTAAATGTTTTAATTACTTTGTTATCTACATCAACTTTCTTTTTTAAATTTTCTCCTACAGTTTTTCCTGTAACTGTCTTTATTTTTGTATGAATTTTATTGTTTTTAATTAATTCTTTCATTACCGCAGGTATTGCTCCAGCTCTGTGAAAACTTTCCATTAAGTATTCTCCTGCAGGTTGGCAATTTACTAATAAAGGAATGTTGTGCCCAAGTTTTTGCCAATCAGAAAGATCAAATTTAATTCCCATATGTTTTGCAATAGCACTTAGATGAGCTGTGCAATTGCTAGATCCACCAATAGCACTTGCAACTACTACTGCGTTTTCAAAAGCTTTACGTGTCATAATTTTTGATGGGGTTAAATCTTCATGAACCATTCCAACGATTCTTTTTCCTGTTTCGTAAGAAATTTGTTCTCTTTCTCTATAAGGAGCTGGAATAACAGCACCCCCTGGTAAAGACATACCTAACGCTTCAGCAACAGAGTTCATTGAAGAAGCTGTTCCCATTGTGTTACAATGTCCAGCACTCGGTGCAGAAGATGCAACCATCTCCATAAATTCTTCGTATTTAATTTCTCCTTTAGCTAACATTTTTCTCGCTTCCCAAACTACCATTCCTGAACCAGCTAATTTTCCTTTATAAACTCCATCTAACATTGGACCGCCTGATAAAACTATTGCAGGAATGTTTACTGTAGCAGCTGCCATTAAAGCTGCCGGAGTAGTTTTATCACATCCTGTTGTTAAGATAACTCCATCAATTGGGTATCCATACAAAACTTCAACTAGTGACAAGTAAGAAAGATTTCTATCCAACATTGCAGTTGGTCTTTTTCCAGTTTCTTGGATTGGGTGAGTAGGAAATTCCATTGGTATCCCACCTGCTCTTCTAATTCCATCTTTAATTCTTTTACTTAAAGACATAAAATGCCTATTACATGGAGAAAGATCACTACCAGATTGTGCTATTCCTATAATTGGATTTCCAGATTGTAATTCTTTTCTTGTAAGACCATAATTTAAATACCTTTCTAGATATAAAGCCGTCATGTCAGGGTTTTTTGGATTATTAAACCACTGTTGGCTTCGGAAACTCTTTTTTCTTTTTTTAGGCATAATTTATATAATGGTTTGTTTAAGTCATTGGTTATATAATAAATTTATGAATAATCTAATAGTTTTAAACAAGAATGACAATGTGGGCGTTAGCCAATTTATTATTCCTGAAAAAACTAAAATTGAAGGTCATGAGATTAGTACTATCGATCCAATCCCTTTTGGACATAAAGTTTGTTTAAAAAACTATTAAAAAAGGCGATCCAATCATAAAATATGATCAAATTATTGGATTTGCTTTAGATGATATTAAACCAGGACAACATGTTCATTCTCATAATTTAGAATTCAGAGAATTTAAAAGAGATTTTAAAGTCACAGATAAAAAAAATATTATAGATGAAAAAACAGACACGTTCTTTAATGGAATTTTAAGAGATAATGGGCAGGTTGCTACTAGAAATTACATTGGAATTGTAAGTACTGTAAACTGCTCAGCAACTGTTACTAAAATGATAGTTGAGAAGATCAAATATTCTGACATTTTAAAAGATTACCCAAACATTGATGGTATTGTACCAATTACTCACTCAACAGGATGTGGAATGAATACTGAGAGTGAAGGAATGCAAATTTTCCAAAGAACTATAGACGGATTTAAAAATCATCCTAATTTTTCTCATGTTTTTGTAATAGGTTTAGGATGCGAATGTGCGCAAGTGAGTTTATTTGATGAATCTTTAAAGAGACACAACAGAATTCATTTTCTAACAATTCAAGATGAGGGCGGAACAAAAAAAATAGTAGAGAAGGTATTGTCTCAAATTAAAAATTTACTTTCAGAAGCTAATAATGTTCAAAGAACCTCTCAACCAGTAAGTCATCTAACTTTAGCTCTTCAATGTGGTGGTTCAGATGGATATTCAGGAATAACTGCAAATCCTGCATTAGGAGTTGCGGCAGATCTTTTGGTTAAAAAAGGTGGAAGTTCAATTTTATCTGAAACTCCAGAAATTTATGGAGCTGAACATTTGTTAATTAATAGAGCGAGCTCACAAGAGACTGCTGATAAGCTAATAAAAAGAATTGAATGGTGGAGACATTATACTTCAATCAACAACAGTTCTATGGACAACAATCCTGCGCCAGGAAATAAAAAAGGTGGTCTAACAACCATATTAGAAAAATCCTTAGGCGCTGTTGCAAAAGGAGGTAACTCTATCCTTCAAGATGTTTTGCACTATGCTGAACCTTTAAAAAATAAAGGTTTTAATTTTATGGATTCTCCTGGTTATGATCCTGTATCTGTAACTGGTCAAGTTGCATCAGGTGCTAATGTTATTTGTTTTACGACAGGACGTGGATCTTGCTTTGGCTGTAAACCAGTTCCAAGTTTAAAACTTTCAACAAACTCAGCGATGTTTGAAAAAATGTCAGAAGACATGGATATTAATTGTGGCACAATTGCTGAAGGAAAAGAAAAAGTTGAAGAAGTTGGTCAAAAAATATTTGAATTAGTTGTAAACACTGCTTCAGGGAATAAATCAAAAAGTGAAATCAACGGCTACGGCGACGAGGAGTTTAATCCTTGGCAAGTTGGCGTTGTAATGTAATTTGTTTTTCCTGTGCCTCAACAAACATCCTTAATTAACGTAATTTTATTAGCTGCTGGTGGTTTTTTTATGTTTGTTTGTATGGACTCTACAGCAAAATATCTTGGAACGGTAATGCCAGTCACTCAGGCAATTTGGGGAAGATTTTTTTTTCACTTGGTATCTTTAATTATATTTTTTTTAATTTTTAAGCCAAAAGTAAATTTAAAAAAAAATTTTAAAGTCCAAATAATTAGATCGATATTAATGGTTACTGCAACCTCTTTTATGTTTTATTCTTTACAGAAATTTGACTTGGTAGATATTTATGTTGTTTTCTTTACAGCTCCTTTAATCGTTTCACTACTTTCAGCATACTTCCTAAAAGATATATTGAGCACAAAAGGTATACTTTTAATGTTATTGAGCTTTGGCTCGATTGTTTATTCACTAGGTCCAAGTATGAGAATATTTAGTTTAGATTTAATATTCCCTATTGTTCCTCCAATTTGTTGGGCTCTTTATCAATTTTTTACCAAAGTTGTATCAGGCGATAACGATCCATTTGCTGCTATATTTTATACTTCAATTTTAGGTGCAATAATTTTTAGTATTTTTATATTTTTTAATTGGGTGCCATTAGAGAAGAATATCTTTTGGCTTTATTTGGTAATTCTAGGTGTGGCAGGTTTCGTAAGTCATTCTTTAATTATATATGCAATACAACTTTCTAACTTGTCATTTGTAACTAATTTTCAATATTCTCAATTAGTTTGGTCTACAATTATTAATTTCTTAATTTTCGGCGTACCTTTTGATTATAATAAAATTGTTGGGGTGATAGGAATTATTGTTTTTGGTATTATGTTCATAAGAACAGAAGGTAAAAAAAGTTAAATAGTGAGGTTTAAATGAAAAATATAGGTTTTATTGGTGTTGGATATATGGGCTATGGAATAGCTAAAAATATTTTAAAACATAAAAATAAGCTTTTTGTCATTGCTAATAAAAATAGAAAACCAATTGAGAAAATTATCAGCGATGGAGCTGAAGAAGTAAAATCTATTGAAGACTTTTCTAGTAAAAATTTAGATGCGATGTTTATGTGTGTTACCAACACTCCTATTGCAAAATTAATTTCTGAAAAAATATCTGATATTTTAGATAGTAAAACTTTAATTATTGATATCACTACTCACAACAAAACTGGTTCAATGGAAACTGAGGCAATATTCAAAGAAAAAAAAATAAATTATGTTGAGTGCCCTGTAATGGGAGGACCTGTTCAAGCAGAGGAAGGTATATTGGGAGGAATTGTTGGGGCGTCAGATGAAAATTTTAAAATTGCTGAACCATACTTTAATTTTTTCTGTAAAGAGTATTTTCACTTTGGATCTGTTGGAATGGGAGCAAAATCTAAGCTTTTAAATAATTTTTTATCCCTTGGAAATGCTGCATTAGTTAATCATTTGGCTAAAAGTGCTACAGAAATGGGTTTAGATTTAAAAAAAGTATTTGATGTTGCAAAACTTGGTTCTGGAAATTCTGCAGCACTTAATAGAGTTTTTGATAATCTGTTAAAAGGTGATTTTACTGGATTTAAATTTACAGCAAGTAATTCCGTAAAAGACTTAACTTATATTCAAGACTTGTTAAAAGATTTTCCTGAAGCTGAAAAAGTTGCTGAAGTAAACAAAAATTATTTTCAAAAAGCTGTTGATGATGGTTACGGTGAAAATTTTATTAGTGAATTAATAAATAAAAAATAATTTTGGAAGTAACTTAAGTTAGCGGGAATCTACTAAAGCACTAGGTTGTATTCAATAAATATATTTGCTCAAAATTAAAATAAATTAATTGAAATTGTATAATTTATAATTACCTTTTTTATAGAAGGAGGTTTATGTTAATACTTTCACCACCTGATACTTAGCTGAACAGCTCATATTTCAAAAATATAACGAAAAATAAATTCCTCTCGGAATTATAATGCCAAAGAGGCGATACAAGGGAGCTCTTTAGGTATACACTTAAAGAGCGAACCCTTTAAAAACTAATTTACAGATTTTAATATTTCTAGTGGAAGTGGAGCTTCTGGGTATTTTTTTTGACACAACTTTTCATAGTTTTCACAAAAACTTAAAATAGTTTTTTGAACTTCTTTTTTATTTTTATTTGAAAGATTAAGGTCTTTAATTAATTCACTGCAATTTTTTTCTAATTCTTTTATTTGCTCTCCTGAAAAAAATTCTCCTGTTTCTATTTCCCAATAAGTGTCTTCAAGTTCTTCATCGCTTAAATCATTAAGTTTTTTCAGTAATAATTTTATGGTCTCATCCTCTGTTTCCTTATCTCTCATGGGAGAATTCTTAAGTTTCCCAAGGCATTTATCTCTTAATCCATCAATAAAATGAAAATAAGGTTTACCTTCTGAAAAATCTCTAAAATGATTTGTGTTAAAATATTTATCAATAGCTGTTTCTGTTGAAACCTTTTCTTTGCCTTTAATTATAGCAATTTGAACGTAAACTTCTTGGCTAATATATTCTTCAATATGATCTTTAACTTTTTGAGGAATCATCTTTAATATTAGTAACTAATGTTCTTCTCTGTACCTGTTGTGACAAGCCTTACAATTACTCCACATAAATTTAGTTAGTGTACCTCGAATATCATCTGCATCCTCAATTACTGATGCAAGTTTTATCATATCATCTGAGGCTTTTTGCATTAATGCATTGAATTCATCTTTTTCATCCCAAATTGTTAGTAAAGCTCCAGTATCAAAACCCTCTTGAGTATTTTCGGGAAATAAATCTATCAAAACTTTATAATTTTCGCTCATTTCCTTCATCAATACTGTAGCTTCTTCAAAATCAAGATTTGATGCTAGCGATTGAACTTTTTTAGCAGTTCTGTAATTTTTACTGAATAACGCTTGTCTACTTTTAATAATTTCCTCAGTAGTCATCTCTGCATTTGAATTAAATCCAATTAAAATAATAATTGTTGATAATAAAAATATTTTAAACGAACTGTTTATGTGTTTAACTAAGGTATGCATATAAAAAATACCATAACAGAGTATGGTGTTATTTCAAAGATTTTGCATTGGGTTAGTGCGTTACTACTATTTATTCAAATGCCACTTGGTTTCTATCTTGTAGATTTAGACTTTGGCGAACAAAGGATTAATATTGAAAATATCCATATAATAATAGGATTAACTATATTTTACTTAGTAATAATAAGATTGCTCATCAAGATATTTAATCCTACACCAAAATTAGAACCTAGTATTTTTAAAGGACAAAAGTTTTTAGCAAAATTAAATCATATACTTTTATATGTGACAATTTTATCAATCACAATTTCTGGGATTCTAAAAAAATTATTTAATGGAGAAACATTAATAATTTTATTCAAAGAAATAAAAATTCAAGATAACTTTGGATTAGCTGATCAATTTTATGAAATTCATATTTTATCTAATTATTTAATGATCGCTCTAATTTCAATTCATATACTAGCAGTGATAGTGCATAAAATTTTTTTTAATGATAATTTATTAAAAAGAATGCTTTAAATTTATTAATGACAATTAATTCCAAATTTTTTTAATCTCCAATAATTATAAGGCCAAGGAGTTAAAAAACCTACGATTAGCATTATTGGCACCACCCACCACGTTAAAATTGCACCTCCAGTTAATACATAGTCAGTCAAGTTCATCATAATTTCCATGCTGATCATTGAAATTAAGCTCATCCCACAAGCTGTTTTGAATGCGTTAACAAAATTAAAATTTTGTGTCATTAAAATTATTGTTTCTAAAATAATACTTGTGATCAGTCCGTTAATAATTGCTAAAATCATTATTCCTAAAACTGGAAAAGGAATTTGAGTTAATTGAAAAAATAATATTGTTCCAAAATCTCCAATTGCACAACCAAGTACACACCAAGCTGTGTTTTTTGCGCTTCTTTTCCAGGTATGTCTACAAGACCAATGAAATGTAGAGGTATTCATTATAATTTGATATTAATGATAAATGATTTTTAGACAAGTTTTCGATAATAAATCATCAACTTATACTTATTTAATTGCTTCGGCAAAAGGTCGCGAGGCAGTCATTATTGATCCAGTAATTGAGAATGTCCAGAGCTACATTGAGCTACTAAATGAATTAGATTTAAAATTAGTTAAGGTAATAGATACACATATACATGCTGACCATGTAACTGGTGCGAGTAAGCTTAAACTAGCAACAAATTGTTCTACACTAATGGGGGAACACACACCTGCTGATGCTGTAGAAATTAAAGTAAAGGACGATGAAATAATAAAAATTGATCAAATAGAAATTAGAGCGATGTATACCCCTGGTCATACTTCAGATAGTTACAGCTTCTTAATGAATAATTGTTGTTTTTCCAATTCCTGAGGGACCTAAAATACACAAAGTTTCTCCTTCATTTTCAATTGCAAATGAAGCGTTTTTAACTTTGGTTTTTCCACCAATTATAAAATCAACACCTTTAATGTCTAAAAAATTATTTTTCATTTTTCTCTTAGAATATATTTAGATGTAAACATAATAAATATAGTTGCAATTAAAATTAAAAATAATGATGGAACTGCTGCAGCTTCTAACAGATCCTCAGATGCAGATATATAGGCTGTTGTAGCAAAAGTTTCAAAATTAAATGGTCTTAAAATAAGGGTTATTGGTAACTCTCTTATTATTTCTAAAGAAATCAATATAGCTACAAATAAAAGAGAATTTCTTAAGAAAGGAACGTGAATATTCATGAAGGTTTTCTTTTTGGAATAACCAAGCAGATATGAACTTTCATCAACTGAAATATTTATTTTTTCATAACCTGACTTAATTCCATTAAATGCTAATGAATAAAATCTTACAAAATAAACTAAAACAAGACCAAGAACAGAACCAATAAAGATTTTTTTAATAGACAAAAATCCTAGAGTTTTAACAATGTTTTCATCAAACCAAGCAATAAAGGTAATAAATGCTACAGCTAAAATAACACCTGGAATAGCATAACCTGATATGGATATAGTTGATAAAAAATTTAAAACTTTATTTCTAGAAACTCTATTTCCATAATTTGAAATTAAAGAAAATAAAATCAAGACTATGCTAGATAAAATCACCAAATAAATTGTATTTAAAGTAAGTGAAATTACATCAATATCAAAGAGATTTTCTGGAAATTTAATTGTCCAATATAACATTTGGCTTAAAGGAAATAAAAAACTTAAAAAGAAAATAATAAAACAAAACAAAAGTGCAAAAAAAGATTTTTTTCCAGACAATATAATTTTTTCTTTTTGTTTAAATCCACCTCTTGAATTAAAATGATATTTAGCTTTTTTTCTAGAAAAATTTTCAATTATAAAACATGCAAATATAAATATTAGTAAGAAAAAGGATAATCTATTTGAAAAAGCCAGGTCATCAAATGTAATCCATGAATTATAAATTCCAGTGGTTAAGGTATTTATTGAAAAAAAATCAACTGCACCAAATTCTGCTAATGTTTCCATCGCAACAAGAGATAATCCAGCAACAATAGCTGGCCTAGCAGCTGGTAATATTAAAGAATATAAAGATTTAAATTTTGAAAAACCTAAACTTCTTCCTAAATCAATTAAGTTTTGAGATTGATATAAAAATGATGCTCTAGAAAGAATATATACATAAGCGTATAATGAAAATGAAAGGGAAAGTACTGCTCCAAGAAGACCATCGAACTTTGGGATATGTTTGTTGTATTCCCCTTCTCCAAATAAATTTGTCAATATTGTAAAAGCTGTACCATAATTTTCAAAAAAGGCCGTCAAAGAATATGCATAAATGTAAGGTGGAACAGCAAAAGAAAGTATAAGGCCCCATTTAAAGAAATCACTCAGAGGAAATTTATAAAATGAAACTAAGTATGCAGATGCAGTACCTATTATAAATGTTAAGATTAAGACACATAAGAGTAGTGTGAAAGAATTAAAAATATATTCAAATAAAAAAGTATCTTTTAATACTTGATAATAATTTGAGGTCTCTTCAAAAAAACTAAAAAAAACTGTAACTATTGGAATTAATACACCTATAGACACCAATAAAGAGGATAGAAACCAGATATTTAAATTCTTTAACATTAAGGGTCTTATAATATAAAAAATTTTTTTTAATATGATTTTACTTTGATGCAGAAAGGTATTTTAGTGTGTTTTCTGGTGTTGTTTCTATATATGGATCATCATCAGAACCTGAGTTATTAATTCCTGGCTCTTGCCACCATTTTTCAACAATACCGTCATTAATAACGGCCATATATCTCCAACTTCTTTGGCCAAATCCATCATGGTCTTTAGAAATTAACATTCCCATATATTTTGTAAAAAGTCCTGATCCATCTGGTATTACTTTAACATTAGAAATATCCATTTTTTTTGCCCACGCATTCATGACGTATGAGTCGTTTACTGAACAACAATAAATTTCGTCAATGCCAAGTTTTTTTAATTCATCAGCATTTTTTTCAAATCCAGGTAATTGTTGAGAGGAGCATGTTGGTGTAAATGCACCAGGTAAACTAAATAAAATTACTCTTTTATTTTTAAAAAAATCATCAGTAGATTTATTTATCCACTTCCCACCAATTGCACATGCAATTTCATTATTCGAAGTATCACCTTCTCTAATTCTAAAAGTTACTTGGGGTATTTTAAATCCTTCAATCATATTTTTTTAATGCCCACGACAATTTTTAGGAAAGGGTAAAGATCCTAAAGGAGAGTGACGTGGGCACCGTCTAAAAAGAAATATATCATCATTTAAAAGGAGTGAGGATGTCTAGAGCCTCGTCTTTTTCAATCTCTGATAATTTTCTATTATTTATTTTTCTTTTAATCTTTTCACACTCCGATGAGCATGGTTCACATGTTATCTGACCCTCAAGTGAACCGCTCATATCAGAAGAATTACTTAAATCAAAATTAAATAAATTCTTTTTCACTATATGTTACTTCCAACCAGCAGCTGTCATAACTTCTAATGCAGCAGCTTGTTTTTTTCCATAACTAGAAACTTTAGTTGATAGATCTTGTTTAAAATCTAACCCTAAATTATTTACTACTAATGGACTTGGAGAAACACCATCAATCATAGGAAACTCAAACGTATTATTCGTAAAGTGTTCCTGTGACTCTGGTGACAATAAAAAGTCAACAAGTGCGATCGCATTCGCTTTATTTGGTGCACCTTTAACTAAAGCAGCACAGCTAATATTCATATGTGTTCCTCTATCATTTTGATTGGGGAAAAACGCTTTTACTTTTTTTGCAGCTTCTTGTTGTTCAGCACCTTTTTTACCTGAAAGCATAAGTGCTAAATAATAAGTATTAGCTACAGCAATATCAGCTTCTCCTGCTGCAACAGCCATGATTTGAGCTCTATCGTTTCCTTTTGGCTCTCTTGCCATATTAGAAACAACACCTTTTGCCCATTCGGCTGTAGCTTTTTTTCCATTATTTTCTATTAATGAAGCCACTAGAGATTTGTTATAAATATTACTTGATTTTCTTATTACTAATCTACCTTTCCATTTTGGATCAGCTAAACCTTCGTAAGTTAAACCAGATAATTCAGCACCACTTACTCTTTCAGGTGAGTAATAAATTATTCTTGCTCTTTTTGCTACTCCAACCCATTTAGTGGTTCTGAAGTTTTTTGGAACAGATGCTTTGATTGTTGCAGATGATAAACCACCTTGAAGCAAACCTTTAGCATCCATTGCGCCACATCTTCCAGCATCCGCAGTAATATAAAGATCAGCTGAAGAATCTGCTCCTTCCTCGGCTATTCTTTTTTCTAAGGCTCCTGATTTACCATTAATTAAATTTACTTTAATTCCTGTAGCTGCTGTAAATTTTCCATACATTTCAGCATCAGCCTTATAATGTCTTGCATTAAATACATTAACTTCATTTGCAATTGCAAAAGTTGATACAAATAAAGATGTAATTAACGCCAAAATTGATAATTTTCTCATTAAACTCCTTAATTTTTACGTTATTGATGAGAATGAGAACTATTCTCAATGCGAATGATTATCAATCGCAATAATGTCGCAGATTTAGATTTATAATAATTTAAGGGGTTTTTTGGCTATTTTCTATTTCCAGTCGCCAATTTTACTGAATAAGAAATTTCTGAAAGCTTGGACTCTAGCTGTGTTTTTTAGTGATTGCGGGTAAACAAAGTGTGCCTCTGTTATAGGTCCTTCTACTTTTGGAAGCACTTTAATGACGTTATTAGAATTTGATACTAAATATTCTGGAAGAGCTGCTAATCCAACTCCAGACTCAACTGCTAACAATAATCCCATTACGCTATTCACTTTCATTATTGTTTTTCTTTTCTTTCCATCATGCATTCCAATTTTGAGTGCCCAATCAGGATTATAAACTGGAGAAGGAGCACCTTTTCCAAAAGAAATAAATTTATGTTTATTTAAATCACCTATTGTTTTTGGCATCCCATTTTTTTCTAAGTACTTATTTGATCCATAAATAAAGTACTTAATATCAACTAATTTTTTTTGAATATAATTAAGCTGTTTTGGTCTTCTCATGAAAATTCCAATATCAGCTTGTCGAGTGCTCAAATCTAGTTCCTTATCATCAAAAACTAATTCAATCTCAATTTCAGGGTTAAGTCTCATAAATTCTTGAATTCTTGGAGTTAACCAGTGTGTTCCAAAACTTCTAACCGTCGTAATTGTTAATTTACCTGTTGGTTTATTTTTTTGATCCCCCAATGAAGTTTCAACTTCTTTAAGTTTGCTGATTACTTCATGAGCTGTTTTAAATACATATTCACCATTTTCTGTAAGAGTTAACCCTCTTGCATGTCTTTCAAACAATTGTACTTTTAAATCTTGTTCCAATGATTGAATTTGCCTACTAATAGCTGATTGGCTAAGATTTAAATTAACAGTGGCATTCGTAAAGCTTCCAGCTTCAGCCACAGCATGAAAAATTTTTAATTTATCCCAGTCCATTATTTATTTAAATCAACTAATACTCTTCCAGCGATTTCTCCTTTTAAAATTTTTGGATAAGTTTCAATTAATTCTTCTAAACTAACTGTTAAAACAGATTTTTCCAATATATCGAAATCAATTAGTTTTGAGACTTCTCCCCAAATGAAACCCCTTCTTCTAATACTGCAATTAGCTGAGTCCATGCCCCAAACTTTAATACCCCTTAACATAAAGGGTAATAAATTTGTATTAAGTTCATTGCTATTTGCATTTCCACAAACTGCTATTATTCCATTTGATTTTGTTTGAGCTATTGCATTTGCCAGAATTTTACCACCAACAGTATCAACTACTCCATCCCACAAGCCTTTGTCTATTGGTCTAGGATCTTTATCAAATTCAGCCCTATTTATAATGTTTTTTGCACCTAATGATTTTAAATAATCTGATTTTGTATCTTTTCCAGTAACAGCAGAAACATTGTATCCCATTTTAGTTAAAGCCATAACTGCTACACTACCAACTCCTCCTGTTGCACCTGTTACTAAAACATCATTAACTTTTTCACCTAACAAAATACTTTCTCTTGCTTGAATTGCAAAGGCGCTCATTAATGAAGTGAAGCCAGCTGTACCTAAAATCATAGCTTGTTTGCTTGTTAAGCTATCAGGTTTTTTAACCAGAAAATCTGCATTTACTTTTGCAATTTGTGAATAACCACCAAAAAATATTTCTCCTACTCTAAATCCAGTTAAGATTACTTCATCTCCTTCTTTAAATTTTGAATTTTCACTTTCAATAACTTTTCCTGAAAAATCTATTCCTGGAATATGCGGAAACTCTTTAACTAGACGTCCACCATTTTTTAAAATCATTCCATCCTTAAAATTAAGGTCAGAATAATCTACTTTTACTGTTACGTCCCCATGCTTTAAAAAACTTTTATCAATAGATTTAACATTAAGTGAGAAGTTTTCACCTTCTTGATTAAGAATCAGTGCTTTAAATTGGTCAGACACACTAGTCTTTTAACTCAGTGCTGATAAATCGTAAATATCTATTTTGAAAACTTAAATCTTCTTTGAATTGACCTAAATAAAAATTAGTCACTGTCGTTGCTTGTTCTTTTTTAATACCTCTCATAGTCATACACTGGTGAGTTGAATCTATGGTTACTGCTACACCTTTTGCATCTAGAGCTTCCATTAAAGTATTTGCTATCTGAACAGTTAATCTTTCTTGAGTCTGTAATCTTTTTGAAAATATTTCAACTACTCTTGCAATTTTACTTAATCCTACAACTCTTTCATTAGGTATATAGGCAACATGAGCTTTTCCTATAATTGGAGCCATATGATGTTCACAGTGACTTTGTACTGAGATATTTTTCTGAACAACCATATCACTGTAACCTTCGACATCACCAAAAGTTTTATCTAATACTTTTTTTGCATCCTCATTGTAACCTTGAAAATATTCTTTAAACGCTTTTACAACTCTTTTAGGAGTTTCTAACAAGCCCTCTCTTTTAGGATCTTCACCCATCCAAGATAAAATAGTTCTAATAGCTTCTTCGGCTTCTTTATCCGAAACCTTTTTAATGTCTAAATTTTTGTCGTCTGTGTCTTTTACTAATTTCATAGCGCCTTTTTATACAGTAAATACCTTAATTTAAAAATATTTAATATATTTAGATATGTGCTACATAATCACCCCGTATGTTCAAAAAAAGAGAAAATATCTATGATATTGAAGAAGGAAATCTTCTTTCACCTAAATTTGATAATGATGGATTGATTCCAGTAATTACCATGTGCTCAAAGACTAAGGATATTTTGATGCATGGATATATGAATGTGGAAGCTCTTAAAAAGACAATTGAAACTAAAGAGGCACACTATTTTAGTAGATCGAGAAAAGCTATCTGGCACAAAGGCAAAACAAGTGGTTTTACGCAAAAGGTTACTGAAATAAGAATTGATGATGATCAAGATTCTATATGGTTAACAGTTGATATTGGCGACGGAGCTAGTTGTCATGTTGGTTATAGGTCTTGTTTTTATAGATCAGTTCCTATGGGACCAATAGAAAATGGAAGAAAAGTTGAAATGGAATTTCTTGAAAAAGAAAAAAAATTTGATCCTGAAGAGGTTTATAAAGGTCAACCAAATCCTACAAAAATTTAAATGAGCGAGAAACAAAAAAATGTTCTAGGTGAAGATCTAGAAGAATGTTCAAATGATCCTTTAACAGGTTGGTTTCGTGATGGTTGTTGTAACACTGACGAAAATGATCATGGACTTCATACAGTTTGTGCTAAAGTTACTACCGAATGCTTAGAGTGGATGAAAGAAGCAGGTAACGATTTAATAACTCCACATCCTGAATTTGGGTTTCCAGGTTTAAAAGATGGAGACGGATGGTGTTTGTGTGCTAGTTGGTATGCAAGAGCAGTTGAAGCTGGTAAAGGATGTCCAATATTTTTGAAAAGAACTCACAAAAATACTCTTAAATATGTACCTATTGAAACTTTGAAAAAGTTTGCAATAGACTTATCTTAATTACATATTTCCATATCTTGGACCACCACTTCCTTCCGGTGTAACCCAAGTTATATTTTGAGAAGGTTCTTTAATATCACATGTTTTACAATGAATGCAATTTTGAGAATTAATTACAAATTTATTTACATCATTTTCTTTTTGAACCTCATAAACTCCTGCAGGACAATATCTTTGAGCAGGCTCGTCAAATTTTTCTAAAGTATAATTAATTGGTAAATCAGGATCTTTAAGTTTTAAATGAACTGGTTGATTGTCTGCATGATTGGTTCCAGTTAAATACACTGAACTTGTTTTGTCAAAAGTTATAACATTATCATATTTTGGATAATCTATTTTAGGCATTTGGTTTGCAGGTTTTAATGTTTCATGATCAGCATGTTTATGTTTAAGGGTAAAAGGAAGTTTTCCTCTAAATAAAATTTGATCAATACCTGTGAAAATTATTCCTAAAATTAATCCCCAACTAAAACTAGGTTTCACGTTCCGAGCTTCATAAAGCTCTTTATATAACCAACTATTTTTAAATTTATTTTCATAAATTGATAAATCTTTATTTTCTTTTAAGTGTTCATTAATAGTTTCGGCTGCAATGATCCCACTTTTCATCGCTGTATGAGAACCTTTAATTTTTGGCATATTTAAAGTTCCAGCGTCACAACCAACTAGTAAAGCTCCAGGCATAAACATTTTTGGCAAACTTTGAAATCCACCTTCAATTAAAGCTCTTGCGCCGTAAGAAATTCTTTTTCCACCTTCTATAATTTTTTTAATTGTTGGATGTGTTTTAAACCTCTGAAATTCATCATATGGAGAAAGGTGAGGATTTTTGTAATCTAGACCAATTACATAGCCCAGAAAAACTTGTTTATTTTCTGCATGGTACATAAAACTCCCACCATATGTATTGTTATCTAATGGCCATCCAGCTGTATGCATAACTAAGCCTTCTTCGTGATTTTTATCCTCTATTTCCCAAATTTCTTTAAACCCAATTCCGTATTGTTGAGGGTCTTTACCTTTATTTAATTCAAATTTTTCAATCAATTGTTTTCCTAAATGTCCTCTGCACCCTTCTGCAAAAACAGTTACTTTACCTAAAAGCTCAATACCTGGTTCAAAACTATCTTTTTTATTACCATCTTTATCTATACCCATATCTTGAGTTGCAACACCTTTAACAGATCCATCTTCGTTATATAAAACTTCACTTGCTGGAAATCCTGGAAAAATCTCTACACCTAGATTCTCAGCTTGTTCAGCAAGCCATCTACACAGATTTGCTAAACTGATAATATAATTTTTATGATTTTGTTGCACCGCAGGTAGTAGCCAGGTTGGCCAACTTAAAGATTTAGTTTTTCCTAAAAATAAAAATTTTTCTTTAGTTACTTTTGTTTTGATTGGAGAATTTAATTCTCTCCAATTTGGCAGTAATTCATCTAGAGCACGCGTTTCAAACACATTTCCACTTAAAATATGAGCTCCAATCTCTGATCCTTTTTCTAATAAACAAACATTTAAATTTGGATCTATTTGTTTTAACTTTATTGCAGTTGATAATCCTGATGGTCCTCCACCTATGATTACAACATCATATTCCATTGATTCTCTAGACATACTCTAGTTTTTAACTGTAAGGATTATTTTTGTATAGTGTTTAATTTGTTCAGCTCTTCCATGAACTGAGGCAGTGCCTCAAATAAATCAGCTTCAAGTCCATAATCTGCAACACTAAAGATTGGAGCTTCACCATCTTTATTAATTGCAACAATCACTTTACTTTCCTTCATTCCTGCTAAATGTTGAATAGCACCTGAAATTCCAACAGCGATATATAGATCTGGTACTACCACTTTTCCTGTTTGACCTACTTGATGATCATTACTTATGTATCCAGCATCTACTGCTGCTCTTGATGCTCCAATTGCTGCACCTAGTTTGTCAGCAATTTCTGTAATTAATTTAAAATTGTCCCCACTTTGCATTCCTCTACCACCTGATACAACAATTCTTGCTGTTCCAAGTTCAGGTCGATCAGATTTAATTTCTTCTCTTTTGATAAATTTTGTATTTGAAAACTCTTCACTAGCATCCACTTTTTCAATTGAGGCTGATCCACCTGTACTCTCACATGGATCGAAAGAAGTGGGTCTGATTGTAACGCATTTTTTAGCATCATTACTCTTAATTGTTGCAAAAGCGTTACCGGCATAAATTGGTCTTAAAAAAGTATCTGGTGATATTACTTTAATGATGTCACTTACTTGCGATGTGTCAAGATTAGCTGCAATTCGTGGCATTAAATTTTTTCCAAATGTATTTGCTGAACAAACAATATGAGAATAATTTTCTGCTAGTTTAACAATCACTGGAGCAAAATTTTCTGCTGTGAAGTTTTCATAGTGAGCTCCTTCCACACTCAATACTTTTTTTACTACTGGAAGTTCAGATAATTGTTTTGCAGCATCTTCAGAATTTTGACCAATAATTACAGCATGAACATCTGAATCAATTTGAGATGCTGCTGTAGCGGCATTAAGAGTAAATGGTCTTAACTCTTTATTATTGTGCTCTGCTATAAGTAAAACTGCCATTAAATTACCTTCGCCTCATTTTTTAATTTCTGAACTAATTCAGCAACATTTGCTACTTTTATACCTGCTTTTCTTTTCGGAGGTTCCTCTACTTTTAATTGCTCTAATCTTGGTGATACATCTACACCTAAATCAGAGGCAGAAATTTCTTCTATAGGTTTTTTCTTAGCCTTCATTATATTTGGTAGTGATGCGTATCTTGGTTCATTCAACCTAAGATCACATGTTACAATAGCTGGAACATTTATTTCAATTGTTTCAAGACCTTCATCTATTTCTCTAGTTACTTCTAATTTATTATCTTTAACATCAATCTTAGAGGCAAATGTTGCTTGTGGCCAATTTAATAAAGCACTCAACATTTGGCCTGTTTGATTACAATCGTCATCAATTGCTTGTTTACCCATAAATACTAAATCTGGTTTTTCTTTATCTACTATTTTTTGTAAAATTTTTGAAACAGCGAGTGGTTCTAAAATTCCATCGACTTTCACATGAATACCTCTATCTGCACCAACTGCTAAAGCTTTCCTAACAGTTTCTTGAGCTTTTTCTTCACCGACAGTTACTGCAACTACTTCTGTAGCTTTGCCTGCCTCTTTAATTTTTACAGCCTCTTCTATTGCATTATCATCAGGAGGATTGGTTGACATTTTAACATTGTCAGTAACTACACCAGTTCCATCTTCTTTAACTCTGATTTGAACGTTGTAATCAATAACCCTTTTTACAGCTACTAAAATTTTCATTAAGCTCTTAATAAATTATTTTCTGAATCATATGGACTCTCATCTAAAACAGTAGCGTCGTACATTTCACCTAATATATCAACTTGTAATTTGTCGCCCACATTTGAACAATCTGGCTTAACCATTGCAAGAGCTATTGATTTATCTAATCTAAATCCAAATTCGCCACCAGTTGCTCTTCCAACAACTTTTCCGTCTTTAAAAATTGGGTTATTTCCAAGCACATCGGCATCTTTAGTGTTATGAACTTCTAAAGTAACTAATTTGTTATCAAAACCTTTTTCTCTCCATTTATTAAGTGCCTCTAATCCAATAAAGTTTCCTTTATTTGGGTGAACAAATCTATCAAGACCAGACTCGTATGGTGAGTATTCAATTGATAATTCTGTACCAACTAGTTTATAAGATTTTTCTACTCTTAAACTATTCATTGCTCTAATCCCAAAAGGTTTGATTCCTAAATCTTTTCCCGCTTCCATTAATTTATCAAAAATATGGTTTTGATATTCAATTGGATGATGTAGTTCCCAACCAAGCTCACCCACAAAGTTTACTCTCATTGCATTTACTGGAGCATATCCAACATTAACATTTTTAGCAGTCAACCATTTGAAATTTTCATTAGAAAAATCGTCTGTTGAAACCTTTTGCATTAATTGTCTTGCTTTTGGACCAGCTACTACCAGAACTCCTGTACTATTTGTTAGATCCTCAAATATTACAGATCCATCATCTGGCATCCATTTTTGTATCCAATCATGGTCTAATCTTAAATTTGCTCCAGCAGAAACTAGATAATAACTATTTTCCGCTTCTTTCATTATTGTAAATTCTGAATGCACTCCACCTTTAGTGTTCAAGGCATGACATAAATTTATTCTTCCAATTTTTTTAGGAAGTTTGTTTGCAACCAAATAATCTAAAAATTCTTCTGCTTTAGGTCCCCTAATTCTACATTTTGCAAACGCAGTCATATCTAAAAGACCTACGTTTTCTTTAACATTTTGACATTCTTTTTTAATAGCATCAAACCATTTTGATCTTCTAAATGACCAGTCATCTTTTTGCTCCATTCCATCTGTTGCAAAAAAATTAGGTCTTTCCCATCCAAATTTCTGACCAAAAACTGCTCCTAAATTTTTCATTCGTTCATAACAAGGAGCTGTTCTTAATGGTCTTGCTGCTGGTCTTTCTTCATCTGGATAGTGAACTATAAAGACATGACTATATGCTTCTTCATTTTTTGCTTTCAAATAAGATTTGGTTGCATAGTTACCGTAACGTCTTGGTTCAACTCCCAACATATCAATTGTTGGTTCACCATCAACGATCCACTCTGCTAATTGCCAACCTGCACCACCTGCTGCTGTTATACCAAAACTATGTCCTTCATTAATCCAAAAATTCTTAAGTCCCCAAGCTGGTCCAACAATTGGATTTCCGTCAGGAGTATAACAGATTGCTCCATTATAAACTTTCTTTACTCCAACTTCTCCAAACGCAGGTACTCTGTGAATTGCTCCTTCAATGTGTGGAGCTAATCTGTCTAAGTCTTCTTGAAATAATTCATATTCTGAATTTTTTGATGGACCTTCTACATAACAAGCTGGTGCTCCATCTTCATAAGGACCCAAAATTAATCCTCCAGCTTCTTCTCTCATATACCATCTACTATCACTGTCTCTTAAAACACCCATTTCTGGTAATCCATCTTTTTTTCTTTTTTGAATTGCAGGATGCGGTTCTGTAACAATGTATTGATGTTCAACAGGTATTACTGGAATATCCAATCCGACCATTTCACCTGTTTGTCTCGCAAAATTTCCAGAACAAGAAATAACATGTTCGCACTCTATTGATCCCTTATCTGTTTCCACAATCCATCCATCTTTAGTTTGCCTCATTGATAGGACGGTTGTGTTTCTATAAATTTCTGCTCCTCTATTTCTTGCACCTGTTGCTAATGCTTGTGTTAAATCTGCTGGTTGAATATATCCATCTTCAGGGTGTTGTATTGCGCCAACTAAATCATCTGTATGACATAATGGCCAAATTTCTTTTACTTGTTCTGGTTTCAAAAATTTAACATCTACTCCGATTGTTCGAGCGACACCTGCGTATTGATGGTATTCATCCATTCTATCTTTTGTACTTGCTAAACGAATATTTGAAACAACACTAAAGCCAACATTTTTTCCAGTTTCTTCCTCTAATGTTTTGTAAAGATTAACTGCATATTTATGAAGTTGTCCAACTGAATAACTCATATTAAATAAAGGCAGCAAACCTGCTGCGTGCCAAGTAGATCCTGAAGTTAACTCTTTTCTTTCAATTAGAACAACATCAGACCAGCCCTTTTTTGCTAAATGATAAAGGGCACTTACCCCTACAACTCCTCCACCAACTACTACAACTTTAGTTTTTGTTTTCATTCTGCGATTCCTACTAAATTTTTAATTGTTACGAAACAAAAATGTATCTATGGACAATCAAATTGAGCTTCCAAGAGGGATTGGACTGGATACCATTGTGGTTAACCAACAGTCTTTCAAAGTTCCCTCAGAGGTGTACTTTTCGACTTGCCAATTGAATTTGTGATAAATTTTATCCTTATCAAGAATGATAACTTCAAATTGAGCCCATTTGTCACTACTTCCAAGTTCAGTGATTGTATGACTTAGGTGGTCAATCATCATCCCATAAGAGTCGCTTTTTATCATCATCTTAAAGTTGCTTAATGGTCCTGTTACTCTCTTATTATTTGGGTGAGCAAATTTCCAAGTTTGTTCTATTCCACTATCTTTATATTGAAGATCGTTTTGTTGAAGCCCACTCAATTGAATTTTTATAACTTCTTTCGGGCTTATAGTGCTATTGGGGTTTAATAATTCAGCGTAAGAAAATGAAATAAGGAAAAAAAATAAAATTACAGCTTTAAAGATTATTAGCGGTTTTTCTAACATCATTTAAAAATTCTTGTCTCTTGGCATCACTAACAAATGGTACTGCAAAATATCTTCTATAGACAATGTTATATATGCCACACATATGAAATACCCCTCTTTTTAATCTTCTAATTGGTAAGTTTAAAAAAAAAGTTGTAATTGCTAATCTTGGTGAACCATATGTGCAGAATATTATAGCTTTTTTATCTCTTAAATTTCCAATTGGATAACCGTAATTTCCAACTAACTGTTTAAATCTAAACGCCCAAGGTGGGGCTAAAACTTTATCTATCCAACCCTCAACTATCGCTGGCATCCTAAAATTCCAAATTGGAGCAATTAAAACAATTGTATCACTTTCTTCGATTCTTTTTCTATGATCCAAAACTTCTTGATCAGGTTCTTCACCAGCAAAAACAGGATCAAATTTCTCTTTATATAGATCAACAACATCTACCTGATTTCCATTTACTTTTGATTGCTTAATGAATTCATCTCGAATAGCTGCATTAAATGAATTGTCATTGTAGTGCCCATACACTAAGAAAATTTTTTTCATTGTGTTAAATTTTTATTCTGTAGTTTTGTATTTACTATTATTAATTATAAATACAAATAAAATTGGAAGAATTAATGTTAAAAGTGTTACAAAAATTAACAGTATTCCAAGCTCAGAATAATCTGCTGTTGTTTGTATTTCGCCAGAAACTTTATCCTTAACCTCTCTTGTTACAGTAAATATTTCATTTAAATATTTTGTTCCTAGCGCACTCGCTGATAGTGCTAGATTTGTAAAAGATGCAAAAACTGCAAAAAAGGTTGCCTTTAAATGTGCTGGAGCATTTTTTGCTATCCAAGCTAATAGAGGTATCATTGATACTTGGCCAAGCGGAGACTCCAATGCTGTATTAATTAATGCAATAAACTTAGCATCAACTACTCCACCAGTTAACGAAGCTGTCCAGTTATGAAAACCATAATACATTCCAACACTTGGTAAAAACAAAATCGCACCCGCAATACTTAAAACTACAATTATTTTAGCAATTGAATTATTTGCCATAAAAGGTCTTAATAAAACAATACCAGCTAATGTTAAAATTGATGCTAATAATGATAGAACAGAAAAAAACTGCTCATTAAATCCTAGTTCATCAATTTCGAACCACGTTAAACCAGGGCCAGGACCTGGCATGGCTCTAAATATAAATATTATTACTGCTGTACCTACAATTGTTAATCTTAGTTCCTGAGGTAATTCCTTAATAAGTTTAAACATTAAAAACAAAATGATTATAACTGAGCCTATAAAAACAATTTCTTGTGCAAACGGAACCTTAAAGGAACCAATAGACAATGTGAAAATAACAAAAACTAAACTTCCTCCTAATATCCACCAGTTTATTTTTGTTTTTTCGTTACCTCTTTCATCTTTAAATTCTAGACCTTTAGATTTTAAAGATCGTATTTTTTTATATCTTAAATAATTTGCTAAAATTACACCTATTATAGAAACTAAAGGTATTACAAGAGCATAAATGTAGATAGTTCCATATAAATTTATCTTATCGGCCTGCTCAAGGCTTTCCACATCCCTAAACAAAATTACATTAACTAATGCAACAAGTACTGTACCGCCAATAATTGCAAACCTTCCAAGTGTCTGCATTGTTGTATGCATTATTTTTATTTGATCTTTAGAATAGTCATTTCCTGTTTCATCAACCAAAGGAACTGCTTCAACTGTCATAGCATCGGCTACAACATCCTGAACCACATAACCAACTGGAGCTAAAATCACACTTATCACAAACCATGTTTCTACCGAAAATACCTGGGACATATCTTCAGTATGAATAATCAATCCATACATAATTAGTAAACTAAGAGCTATCAATGAAGCTCCAAAGTAGACCATGTAATTTTTTCTCTCCCAGATTAAATCTACTAAATGTCCTAATGGCATTTTTAATGCCCAAGGAATTCCAGCCCAAAAACCTAGGC
The DNA here is from genome assembly GCA_902594865.1 of uncultured Pelagibacteraceae bacterium. Lineage (GTDB taxonomy): Bacteria > Pseudomonadota > Alphaproteobacteria > Pelagibacterales > Pelagibacteraceae > Pelagibacter. Next base: position 44,320 of record CACJNV010000008.1, read on the forward strand.
CCGCTAAAAATGCTGCTGATAAATTTAAATAATCTTTAACAAAAAATGTACCAACAATACCTGTTAAACCAGAAATACCTGCAGCCATATAAACCATTAATGGAGGTAAATAAGTCCATTTAAATTGACGACCCAAATCTAAAAATGTGCTGTCTAAAAATTTAATTATTTTGCTCATTAGTCACTTAAAACTGGAAAAGCTTGTCTAACTTTTAAAAAATATTTTTGATATTCCATTTTAGTACATTTGTTTTCAATATACTTAATATCATTTTTTTCCATCAATTCTTTTGCCTTTTCGTCTCGTATTCCGAGCTGTAACCATAAAACTTTAGCACCAATTTTAACCGCATCTTCTGCAATAGCATAAACTTCTTTTGATGGTCTAAAAACATCTACAATATCAACCCGATCATTAATATCAGATATTTTAGCAAAAACTTCTTCTCCTAAAATTTTTTGACCCTCGGCTCTAGGATTTACAGGATAAACTTTAAATCCATATTTTTGCATGTATTTCATAACTATAGCAGATGCTTTTGTTGGATCGTTACTAACTCCTACCATTGCAATTGATTTATATTTAGAAAGAACTTCTTTGATATCACTCATTTATTGTTTTTAATTTGTTCTTCACAAAATATTTTAGCTTCAGGAACTGTCATTGGTTTTTCTAGTTTTTGACTACCAGCAATACATGCATCTATTGCTCTTTTTTGATTATGATCTTTAAAATTATAAATTACAAACATTGCAACAATAAGAAAAACAACTATTAAAATATTCTTTGTCATTATTTATTTTTCCATTTAGGTTTCCTTTTTTCAAGGAATGCAGAAATTCCTTCTTTTGCATCCATTGCCATCATATTAAGGGTCATCATTTTGCTTGTATAAGCGTAAGCTTTACTTAATGGCATTTCTAATTGTTTGTAAAAAGCTTGCTTTCCAATTTTTATTGTTAAATTGGATTTAGAAGCAATTTTATTTGCTACTTTTAACACTTCGTTGTTTAATTTGGCTTTTGTAAAATTATCATTTATCAACCCTATTTCTTTTGCATAATTTGCATTTATAGGTTCTCCCGTTAGCAACATTTTCATCATAGGTTTTCGATTTATCTTTCTACTAACAGCAACCATAGGTGTACTACAAAACAAACCAATATTTACACCAGGAGTAGCAAATAATGCGTCCTTAGTACTGTAAGCTAAATCACAACTTGCAACCAATTGACAGCCAGCTGCAAATGCAGCTCCATGAACTTTAGCAATTACGGGTTTTCTACCTTCAACAATTTGAAGCATTACTTTTGAACAAAGATTAAATAATTTTAAATATTTATCTCTCTTTTTTAGACCTTTAACTTCTTTTAAATTATGACCTGCACTAAATCCTTTACCGGCACCCTCTAATATTATTACTTTAACTTTTTTATCAGCATCTAATTTTTTTAATGCCCTTAATAAATCTGAAAGATTTTTGAATGATAAAGAGTTATAAGTTTTTGGTTCATCAATAATAATTGATGAAACTTCATTGTTATTTTTTTTAATTTTAATGTTACTAGTCATTTAGTCAGTTAATCCATCGGATCTAGCCTGATTTCTTTCTATATGAATTGGTAAAACTTTGCCATAAATAGCTTTAGAATGTTCTGGAGTGTTTACTCTCCATGGATCTAAAACATAAGCTGGGATACACATATATCTTGATTTTTGGCCTTCAACTTTTGTTACCCTATGCAAAGTAAATCTACCTTTAAATATTTGCAAATCTCCTGGCTCTAATTTTAATTGTCTTACTCTTGTTCTATCTCCAGATATAACTTTTTGAACTTCTTCAAAATTTTCATTTCCTGGTTCTCTAATATTTGGACAGTACTCAAATACACCACCCTTCTCGGGTTTTTGGATCATTAAACTAAGCGTAAATTCACAACTATCAAAATGCCATGGGAGTACCCCATCTGGTTTCATAACATTATACGCATGACATGCTAAAGGATCTGCCCATCTGTAAATCGGCGAAACACCTAAACAGGCAGATACAAATTTTAAAAGTTCTTCAGTTTCGTAAAGATATTTCATTTCAGAGTCTTTTGGAAAACAATCTGAATTTAAATATCCATTATATCTATTCATAAAAGTTCTTTTTGGATGATCTTTTGGTAACGAAGGATCGTCCTTCGCATACAAGTATGCATTTATACTTTCTTTAGACATATAAACTTCATCTAATTGTTTTTCTAACTCAGAATTCATTACCTTGAGTGATTTGGGTAAAATAAAATTTGGAATTGTTGAACAACTATATTGATCAAGTTCTTCTTTACATTTCTTAATTAGATTTTTAATTATTGGTGAATTTAAATCGTATATTGGATATTTTTTTAAATCTACAATAGTCTTAAGTCTATCGTTCATTTAAGTTTATTTTAACTTTCCCTCTTCTCTCATTTTTGCTCTTATCTTAGTAGCTGATATTTTTTGAGTTTCTTCATCCAAAACTATTTCCTCAATTTTATATCCAACTCCCCTACCATAACAAATATTTGTAATATTAGGTACTAACATTATTTTAAATTGTCCTTCAAACTCAGGATTTAATCTGTCTTCAATATTTTTTTTAACGGTTTCAAAATCAAAAGGATTGTCGTCTACACCCTGTACATCTCTAATTTGAATACAAACTTGTCCAGTTTTTTTAATAATTTCTTTAAACAAAGTGTAATGTCCATCGTGAAAAGGTTGCCATCTTCCTAACATTTGTGCTGTAGGTTTTTTGTTATCCCATTGATATTTCATTTTATCTCCTTAATTGATTTAGCAATTTATATTAAATATCTTCTAAAGGATGATGGGACATTAATTCAAGTCCATTTTCACCAATTAAATACTGTTGTTCGAGTTTTACACCTTCTTTACCACCAACTTTGCCAATATAGCTTTCAATAGTAATAGTCATATTTTTTTGAAAAGTTCCTCCACGTTCACCTCCATCTGTAGGATATCTAATTGCAGGCCACTCATCACATAAACCAATTCCATGAACCATTACTGAATATCGGTTTGGATAATATTCCTCGGGTAATACCCAGGATTTTTCAGTGAACTCCTGAAAAGTTACTCCATCTTTTATTAATCTAGAATTAAAATCTATTTGCTCCATAGCCATTGAGTATAATTTCTTTTGTTTCTCATTAAATTTATTGCCTACAACAAAAGCTCTAGAAATATCTGCACAATATCCATAAGGACCAACCATATCGGTATCAAAAGCAACTATTTCTCCTTGTTGGATAACTTTATTACTACTTTCTTGCATCCATGGATTCGTTCTTTGACCAGAAGATAAAATCCTACACTCAATCCATTCACCTCCATTTTCAATATTTGTTTTGTGTAAAATTGACCACAATTCATCTTCAGTCATTCCTGGTTTAAGATCAGATCTCATCTTAGATACACCTTTTTCTGCAACTTCTATTGCTGCTTTCATACAAGTTAATTCATCAGCTGATTTTATTACTCTTGCTTGTTCTAAAATTAATTTTGCATCTACAACTTCAATACCTTCTTTATTTAAAGCTGCAACCGCAGGACCATTTAAAACATCGATTGCAATTTTTTTTGATTTAAAATAATTTTTTGATAAATCTTTAACTTCATTTATCCATTTTAATAATTGATTGTCTGCTTGATCTCCATTACTAAAATAATCCCATGTAATTGCTGGTCTTATTTCATCAATTAGATTTAAATGCTTCGATAATATTTCACAATTAAAATACTCATAAAGAATTGTTGGTCCATTGACCGGTACAAAACAATATCTTGTTAAGTTATGCATATTATAGACACTCATGTTCACAGTATCTAAAGCATAACGAACATTCACCGGGTCAAATAGAATACAAGCTTCTAAATTGTTTTTTATTAATTCTTTTCTAACCCTATCTAAACGATATGATCTTAATTTATCAAAATCAATCTCGTCTTCTCTTAATCTTTTTTTAGTAATAAAATTTTGTCTTGGTTTTATCTCAGGAGCTATTTTTCTACTAAACCTCATAATACCCTATACAAACCTAACCATGCGTTAACATCTTTGCTTGCAATATAGTCAGATTTAAAAAATTCTACTTCTTCCCATTTCTTGCTATCTTTGAGTATATCAATTTTTTTATCAAAACCATACTCTTCATGAATTCCTTCATTAATCGTGAAGCAAATTAAACCACCTGGTTTTGTTATTCTTATAAATTCATCTAATGCATTTGGTTTTACATGCCCAAAAGTAAATGTTCCAACACACATAACTCCACCATAAAAGTTGTCCTCAACTTCTATTGGTTTATTTAAATCAACTTTTACTAATTTTTGATAAAGGTCTTTTGGTACAGTATCTAATAAAGTTTGAGATAAATCGGCTCCATGAAAATTTTTGAACCCATATTTTTTTAACTCAACTCCAACTAGACCTGTTCCACAGCCTGCATCAAAGATTAGTGTATCTTTATTATTTTCGTGCTTATTGAAAGTTGCTACGGTTTCCTTTGGGCCTGTATAGTTCCAATCAACCATATCTTTATTATACTTATCTTTATCTCCCCACTCGTCGTAGTACTTCATGACTTCATCGGTGGTTTTAAGTTTATAAATTGGAATTTTGTTTCCAACGTCTTTTTGTGCCATTAGCTTCTCATTTTTTGACCACTTGGATCATAAAGTGGTTCTTTAATAATTGAGCAATTAAATAAATCTCCATTTATCTCTACTTGAACTTTATTTTCAGATTTAATTTTATCCTGATCAACAAAAGTAAAAGCAACACTTTTATTTACAAAATGTGCAAAACCACCTGAAGTAACGTAACCTATACTTTGATCTCCATTCATAACAGCCTCGTTATTTGTTACATCAATATCGTTGGTTTCTACAATTAAAGGTATAAGTTTGTTTGAAGAGATTTCCTTTTGCGCACTTTCTTTACCAATAAACTCTTTATCCCAATTAATAAAAGCATCTAAACCTGTCTCTTTTGCGGTAAAATCTGGTCTATAATCTAAAGTCCAAGCTCCCCAATTTTTCTCCAATCTCATTGACATTAATGCTCTTCCACCAAAAGGTTTAATATTAAATTCTTTACCAGCTTTCATTAATTCTTCGTAAAGTTTTAATTGATAGTGAGGTGCTACATAAATTTCATATCCAAGTTCGCCAGTAAATGAAATTCTATTTATTATTGCTGGAACTCCCCCAACAAACATTCTTCTAGAATCTCTAAATTTAAATTTTTCATTTGAAACATCATCTCTTACAATTTTTTCTAAAACTTTCCTTGAGTTAGGTCCTGCAATAGACAAACCATGATACTCATCAGATCTATTGGAATAACTTAAATTAAATTTATCTAAATGACTCTCAAACCAACGTCTATGCATTTCTTGAGCAGCGCCAGATCCAAATACCATAAATTCATTCTCATCTAAACAAGCAACAGTTAAATCACCACATAACTTTCCTCTATAGGATAACATTGGTGATAAAGATATTCTTCCAGGTTTTGGAAGTTTTCCGGCCATTATGTGATCTAAAAATTTTTTAGCATCAGGACCTTTGAATTCATGTTTTGAAAAATTTGCAACTTCAATCAAACCAACATTTTCTCTAACATTAATAACTTCTTTTGATACATAATCATGAGATCTTGATCTTTTTATTGTTGGTTCCTCATGAGCATCTTCTTTATTATTTGCAAACCACAAAACATTTTCCAATCCAAAACTATCTCCCATAACAGCACCCTGGTTTACAAAACGATCATAAAGTGCAGTAGTTTTTTGTTTTCTTCCTTTTGGTAAAGTTTCATTTGGAAAAGTCATAATAAATCTTCTCTCATAATTTTCTGAAGACTTTATTGTTCCATATTGGGGTGATGCATAATCTCCAAAACGAGCAACATCCATTGCCCAAACATCAATTGAAGGTTCTCCATCAATAATCCATTCAGCAATACATTTTCCAACACCACCACCTTGACAGAAACCAGCCATAACACCAACTGCAACCCAATAATTTTTCATTCCTGGAACTGGGCCAATCAGAGGACTTCCATCTGGACCAAAAGTAAAAGGTCCATTAACTATATTTTTAATACCTGCACGTTCTAGCGCTGGCATTCTTTCAAAACCAATTGCCAGTCTATCTTCGATATTATCTAACTTTGGCTCAAGTAACTCATGACCAAAATTCATTGGTGTACCTTCTACTTTCCAAGGTGTTGATTTTGGCTCATAGGTTCCAAGCAACATTCCCTTTCCTTCTTGTCTAAAGTAAATATTTCCCTCAAAATCCGTTCCTATAGGCAATCTTTGATCACCCATTGCTTCAATTTCTGGAATAGGTTCAGTGATTAAATAATGATGCTCCATTGGTTGTACTGGAAGATTAATCCCAGCTAGTTGGCCAACTTCTCTTGCCCACAAACCACCCGCATTAATTACTATTTCAGCATTGATGTTTCCTTTGTCAGTAAATACTTCCCATGACCCATCTTTTTTTTGTTTCGTATCTTTAACAACAGTATGAGTGTAATATTTTCCACCGTGAACTTTTGCAGCTTTTGCAAAAGCATAAGTAACTCCTGATGGATCAACTTCACCATCAATAGGATCCCATAATGCTAATAAATATCTAGATGGATCAATTAAAGGATGTTTTTTTTTCACTTCCTCTAAAGAAATAAATTCTTGGTCAAGCCCCATGTATCTAGCTTTTGATCTTTCCCTCTTTAAATAATCGGCCCAAACTTCATTTGATGCTAAATAAAAACCTCCGCTAGGTTTAAATCCAGTTGAGTGACCAGATTCTTTTTCAATCTCTTGATATAAACCTATTGTGTAAGCCATCATCCTAGAAATATTAGGGTCAGAGGAAATTACATGAACATTTCCTGCAGCATGCCACGAAGAACCTGATGTTAATTCATTTCTCTCAAGTAAAATACAATCCTTTAATCCAAATTTAGATAAATGGTAGAGAATAGAACACCCAACTACTCCTCCACCTATGATTACTACTTTGGCATGCTTTTCCATTAATATTTAATTTCCTTGTTTACTTTTTTCAAAGATTTGTCAGTACCGTGATGAAAATGTTTACTCATGTCAGGCATGTATTTCATTGAAATTGGTTTCTTTCCAATCGCAACTGACATTTCTCTAACGTGGTGAGCTTCAGCACCACAACATATACCAATAAAATTTATTTTATTTTTTACACAATCTTTTGCAAATTCTGCCATTTCAAATCTGTTACAAAATAAGTTATCTAAAGCAACTGGAAATGCATTTCCACCTGGAATACAGTCACATCCATGATCAGTGATATTCAAGAAACCAGGTTCTTCTTCAGTAGTTCTATAAGGAACAGGAAGTCCTGATACATGGCATGAAACTTTATCTCTAACTTTTTTTAAAAGTTTCATTGTCATCTCGGGTCCTCTGTAACAATTTAATCCAACGACATCAGCGCCTAAATCCTCCATCATCTTACATGCATCCTCAGCACTATGACCTTCTCTAGTTTTATCCCCTCTAGGGATTGCAAAATTACAAACTGCAATAAGTCCAGCATCTTTAATTGCTTTTAATGCAATTTTCATTTCGTCAGTCCAACTTATTGTTTCAGCAATAACAAAATCAACACCAGCTTCTTTTGCCCAAGCTACTTGTTCTTCATACATTTGTTGACACTGTTTATGAGTATTTGCATCACCAGGATCAAATACATTGGTGTTTGCTACATCTCCACAAACCATCAAATCTAAATCTTTGAACTCGGCAGCAGCATCCTTTGCAATTTTAAGAGCACCTTTTTGCATCGGTTCTAACAAGTGTTCTTTGCCAATTATTCTCAACTTTTCTCTATGACCATAATAAGTAAATGCCTGAACAACATCTGAACCAGCTCTAATAAATTCTCGATGTAATTGAGTTACTACCTCTGGATGTTCTAAAACCACTTCTGGAACAAATGGACCTGCTGAAAGATAACCTCTTCTTTCCATTGCAAAAAGATAGCCTTCTGCACACATTATTGGACCTTCATTTAATCTTGTAATTAGATCTTTTTTCATAATTTACACTCTCATTTTGTTAAGTTGGTTGCAACCCACTTATGAAACATCAAAGTAGGAGTATCCATTACAGGTGAAAAATTCCCACCATTGTAAGCTGGGGAATTTCGCCCGTTTTGCATTCCTTCTATTGCAGTTACATCTTCATTCATAACTTCTTGCCAAAATGCAAAATTTTTTTCTCTTATATACTTAAACTCATCACTAGAGGCACTTTCATCTCCGACATAATATAATTCAAAATGTTCTTTAGTTTGGTTGTTGGAAATTGGCTCTAACCAAAATGCATAAAAATGATCAATATGTATTCCTAACATTACGTTTGGATATAACGATACATATTCAGATTTTTCAGAAAGTTCAGTTGGCCAGTTGGGAAAACATTTAAATTTAATGTTTCCATCAAACTGTTGTGAATATTTATTACTTCCTTGTCCTGAAAAATTTAAATTCTCATCTTCAATGTGATAGTGGTCTGAGATGTTTGAAACTTTATTTAGTTCTGGATGTATCCACGGCAAATGATAGCTTTCACAATAATTCTCAATTGCAAATTTCCAATTACTATTTACTGTCATATTAAAATATCCGTTATCAGTTGAATGTCTTATTAATTTTTGATCTTTTTTAGAAATAAACTTAGACCATCTATCCTCTAGTGGTTTAATAAAATCTTCAAATGGTTTTGCATTAGAATTAATATTAATAAAAATTAAATCCATCCAAATATTTGATTTAATTTCTTTTAAGTTACTCTTGTTTTTGTCGAACCCTTCAACCTCATGTTTTCCTAGTCCTCCTATATGTGGAGTAACAGTTAATTTTCCATTAAAATCATAAGACCAAGAATGATAAGGACATCTTATTACATTTTTTAATTTACATTCATGATCAACTAATTTGAAACCTCTATGACTACAAACATTATGAAAAACTTTTACTTCATTCTCTTTGTTTCTAACTATTAGTATTGGTATTCCTAAAAGATTAAAAGGTTTTGCGTCGCCTGGATTTGGTACAGAACTTGCAACCCCAATCATCGTCCAATTATTTTTAAATATTTTTTCTTTCTCAAACTCTAAATAATCATTATTCAAATAACATTCATTAGGTAATCCATGAGCTTTCTCT
>CACJNV010000009.1 GCA_902594865.1 uncultured Pelagibacteraceae bacterium
TATATACTTTTCATTATCTTTAAAATCTAAAATTTTTACTCTTTTGATGCCTTCTACTAAGACCTTAACAGTGCCATCTGGTAATTTTAACAATTGCAAAATACTTCCTTCACAACCATACATAAAAACATCAGTTTTCTTAGGATCATCAATTTCTGAATTTTTTTGAGTTACTAAAATAATTTTCTTATCTCTTTTCATCACTTCATTAAGTGCTGAAATAGATTTGTCTCTTCCCACAAATAAAGGGATTACCATACTTGGAAAGACTACAATGTCTCTCAATGGGAGTAAGGGTAGTGAAATTTTGACGTCCATATGAATAATATGGATATTATATTTTATAATGCAATAGGTATTTATTACTTATTAAGGATATTAAGCCGCTGTAGTCTTATTTGACTTAGTTTTATTGTCACCTTTAGCATGAACTAAGATTGGTTGTGACTGACCTTTTGCTGCACCAGCATCAACAATAACCTCCTCAATATTATCTTGACTTGGAAGATCGTACATTGTTTTCAACAAAATATTTTCCAGAATTGATCTCAAACCCCTTGCTCCAGTTTTTTTGCTAATAGCTTTTTGCGCTATTTCTTTTAAAGCATTTTCCTTAAAGGTTAGTTTTGCACCATCTAATTTAAACAATTCTTGATATTGTTTTGTTAAAGAATTTTTTGGTTCTTGTAATATTTTTATTAAAGATCTTTCATCTAAATCTTCAAGTGTTGCTATCATTGGAAGTCTTCCAATAAATTCTGGAATTAATCCAAATTTTAATAAGTCCTCTGGCTCTAGTCCTTTCATCCATTCACCGGTTTTCTTATCTTGTGTATTTTTTACATCTGCACCAAAACCAATTGAAGTTCCTTTATCTCTTTGAGAAATAATTTTATCGAGTCCTGCAAATGCTCCTCCACAAATAAATAAAATATTTGTTGTATCTACTTGTAAAAATTCTTGCTGAGGATGCTTTCTTCCTCCTTGGGGTGGAACACTTGCAACTGTTCCCTCCATTATTTTCAGAAGAGCTTGCTGAACACCCTCTCCAGATACGTCTCTTGTAATTGATGGGTTTTCAGATTTTCTACTTATTTTATCAACCTCATCAATATAAACTATTCCTCTTTGAGCTTTTTCAACATTGTAGTCAGATGCCTGCAGTAATTTTAAAATAATATTTTCAACATCTTCTCCAACATAACCTGCTTCTGTTAAAGTTGTTGCATCAGCCATAGTAAATGGAACGTCTAGAATTCTAGCAAGAGTTTGTGCAAGCAATGTTTTTCCACAACCTGTAGGACCTACTAAAAGTATATTAGATTTTGAAAGCTCAACATTTTTGCTTGTTTTGCTCTCATAATTTAATCTCTTGTAATGGTTGTGCACAGCAACAGATAATACTTTTTTTGCATGAGCTTGACCAATTACATAATCATCTAACACTGAACAAATTTCCTTTGGCGAAGGAAGACCGTCTTGATGTTTTACAAAAGTGTCTTTACTCTCCTCTTTAATTATGTCCATACATAGCTCTACACATTCATCACATATGAATACAGTTGGACCAGCTATTAACTTTCTAACTTCATGTTGACTTTTGCCACAAAAAGAACAGTAAAGAATATTTTTATTATTTGTTGTCATTTTAATTTTTATAACGAATCAATTTAATTACTTTATTATAGAAGACTCATACTAATCAAGTTTCGAATAATAATGACTCAATATATTGTGTATTAAGATCTTTTTTCTACTACTTCGTCAATAAGACCAAAAGATTGTGCGACATCTGCTGTCATAAAATTATCTCTCTCAAGAGCAGATTTTATTTCATCGACACTTTTTCCTGTGTGTCTAGAATAAATTTCATTAAGTCTCTTCTTTAAAGATAAGACCTCATTAGCATGAATTTCAATATCAGTTGCCTGACCTTGAAAACCTGCAGATGGTTGATGAACCATTATTCTTGAATTTGGCAATGAAAATCTTTTTCCTTTAGTGCCTGCAGCAAGTAAGAAGGATCCCATAGAAGCTGCTTGGCCAATACATAATGTAGAAATATCTGGCTTCACATATTGCATTGTATCATAAATACCAAGTCCTGCTGTAACCAAACCCCCTGGGCTATTAATGTATAAATAAATTTCTTTTTTTGGATCCTCAGCTTCTAAAAATAATAATTGAGCAGTAACTAATGATGCAACGTTGTCATTAATTTGACCTGTTAAAAAAATAATTCTTTCTTTTAATAGTCTTGAGTAAATATCATAAGCTCTTTCACCTTTGCTAGATTGTTCAACAACCATTGGTACAAGATTGCTCATATGTTCTGATAATTTTGTTGTCATAAGTTGATTCGTTCTACTTATACAACTTGAGATTACTTTTTGCTAACTTTTTTTGTCTTTTTCACTGCTGGCTTTGATTTTGCCTTTTTAGTTGCAGGTTTTTTTTCTTTCGCAGATGTTGTGGGTGATTTTTTCTTGGTTTCTTTTTTTTCTTCTCGATGGCTATGGTCATGATCATGATCATGCTTATGAGCTTCTTTTAAAATCTTTTCTGCTTCTTCTTTTGAAATTTCTTTCTTATTTGCTTTACCCTTTTCTTTAATTAAATTTAAAATTTTTTCCTCATATACAGTTCCTCTCAAACTAGCCAATGCAGATGGATTTTTTTGATAAAAATCCATAACCATTTTTTCTTGTCCAGGCATCATTCTCAGTTGTTTTTGCACTTCAGCCTGAACTTCTTGTTCTGTTACTTTAATTTGATTTTTTTCACCAAATTCATTTAAAATTAATCCAGTTTTAATTCTTGTTTTTGCTTTTTCTTCAAAGTTTTTTTTATTCTTCTTTACTTCTTCCTCAGACATGCCTTGAGATAAAATTTTTACTTCTTCTTCAACTAAATTTTCAGGAACTTCATCTACTTTAATTTTCTCTATTTCTTTTAAAATTTGATTTTTAGATAACTGATCTAGAGAATTTTTATATTCATCGTTAATTTGTTTTGAAATTAATGTTTTTAAATCATTTAAATCTTTTGCTCCTAAATTTTTTGCAAAATTGTCATCAATTTTAACTTCCTCTGATTGTTTAATACTTAAAATTTTACAATTAAATTTAGCTTTTTTATTTACTAATTCTTTTTCTGGAAAATTTTCTGGCAAAGTTGCTTCTACAACTTTTTCATCATCTTTCTTAACACCAATCAATTGATCATCGAAGCCTTTTAAAAATAAGTCTTTACCTAAAGTTAACTGAGTATTCTTTCCTTCACTTCCTTTAAAATCCTTGCCATCAACTGTTGCTTTATAATCTAAAGAAACTAAATCACCTTTTTTAGCTTTTGTGTCAGCGCTTACTTCTTTAAAATTTGGTTGGTTTTTAGCAATTTCTTTAATTCTTTTATCTGTTTCACTATTATCAATTTTTACTGTGTATTCATCAAATTTAATATTTTCTAAAGATTTAATTTCAACTTTTGGTAACTCCGTGACTGATAAAACATACTCAAGATCTTTGTCTTCACCGTAAGTCTTTAAGTCAAGTTTTGGTTGTCCAGCTGGTTTAATTTTTTTTTCTTCTAGTGCTTTTGTAGATGTTTCTTTTAAAACTTTATCTAAAACTTCTCCAAAAACTGCTTTACCAAATTGTCTCTTTAAAATTTCTTTTGGAACTTTGCCTGGTCTAAATCCTTTAAGATTTACATTACCTTTTATCTCTTCATATTTTTCATCCATATAAGAGTTCATTGTCTCTTTATCGATAAAAACTTTAAGGTCTTTATTTAATCCTTTTTTATTTTCTACTGTAACTTTCATAATATTTTAATGGTAGGGCGAAAAGGACTCGAACCTTCACATGTTGCCATATTGGTTCCTAAGACCAACGCGTCTACCAATTCCGCCATCGCCCCACAAATTATGGGGTTTTATATATTATTGAAACTATTTGTCCAATGACAATTGTTAAAAAAATAACTATTTATCATTCAATTATTATATTAATTTAAAATAAATGATTGTTTCACCTTGTATAAGTATTTGTAAAACTGACCCGTCTACTGGTTTTTGCTACGGTTGTGCAAGAACAATTGAGGAAAGAAAAATGTGGAAACAGCCAGAAACCTCAGATGAATGGAAAGAAAATAATTTAAGAGAAATAAAAGAAAGATTGTCTGGATGGCAATTAGAAAGTTTTAATGAATCTTATGAACATAAGAAAAATAATGGTATATCTCTATTTAAGAAAAACTTAATCAAAGAATAATATAACATATGAGTAAAGTTAAAATTGTAAGTATTATCTACGCAATAGGTATAATTATTGGTGCTTTATTCTTTGATGTTTGGGGAGCAGATACCACTCCTTTTAAAACATTGTCTGTATTTGCATGGACTGTAATATTTATTATAGCTTTATTTTTTGTAGATAAGAATGAGAGAAAATAAGTTTTTAATATTTTTTTTATCATTTTTTTTTATATCCTTTAATTCTCACTCAGAAATAATTGTGCTGAGCAAATGTGATCATAAAGAGGACGGTTTTTTAAAAAATGAATATATTCTAAATCTTAATGAATTAATTATGACACGTAATTACGTTTATAATGAAAAAACTTATCAAAAATATAAGATCACTGATTTAAGCGTTAAAAAGAAAAACTCCTATGTGAGAAATATTTATGAGGAAAATGGAAAAATACTTACATTAAAACATGGGTATCCTCAGTTTTATACTCAAATTTTATTTGAAAAAGATAAACCAGAAATATTTGTTAAGGCTGTTTTGAATGATATCGAAAGTTTATCTAAAATCTCTACTTGTAAAAAAATAGAGAAATTTGATCAAGAAAGTTAGTTTTTATTTTTTTTTTCTTCTTTGTTTTTGGTAATAAATTTTTTCTTAAGTTCAAATCTGCTATTTACAATATTTGAACGATGCTTTGCGTATGCTTGCTTTTGTGCTTGTTTCATTGCTCTTTTAGATGACATGATAATTAAGTTTAATATTCAATTTCTAAAGTATCAATAACTTTTAAACTTTTATCAGATACAACAATCTCTCCAGAAGATGGTGCATAATTTAAAATTTCAGAAATCACTACATAATGTGTAACAAAAACTAAATTTTCATCTTTATCCCAAGTACTAATAAATTTATCAAAATCAATTATTTGCTTTTTTCTATTATCGGCAAATTTTGCACTAAAAAATGAGTTTAGAAAATTTTTAGTTTCATATTCTTTAAAGGCAATAGATGCTGTTTCTTTGCATCGACACCATTTACTAGAATAAACTTTTCCAATTGAAATTTTATTTTTCTTAAAAAAATTACCAATTTTTTGTGATTGAATTCTGCCACTATCACTCAAATTTCTTTGAGTTGTACAATCTTTAATATCAAAATTATCTGGATCACCGCCACCAGGGGCATAAGCATGTCTTATGAAAATTAATTTTCCACCCTTTTGCAATTCATCTATTAAAGTTTTTTTGGAATCTGCTTTAACTGAGGGATTAATGCATATAAATATTATAACTAAATAATTTAAAATTTTCATTTATGAATATTAAAATAGATAGTTTAAATAAAACAATTCTTAAATGTAAAAAATGTCCAAGGCTTGTTAATTTTGTAAAAAAAATTTCAACAGAAAAAAGAAAACAAAATATAAATGAGACTTACTGGGGAAAACCAGTTACAGGTTTTGGCGAAATTGATGCAAAAATTTTAATAATTGGATTGGCTCCAGCAGCACATGGGGGCACACGAACAGGAAGAGCTTTCACAGGCGACAAATCTGGAGATTTTTTATTTAAATGTTTGTTTAAAGCTAAAATCTCAAACCAGCCTTATTCAGAAAGCTTAAATGATGGTCTTAAATTAAAATCAACATTCGTTACAAATATTTTGAAATGCGTTCCTCCAGAAGACAAACCTAAAATAGAAGAGCTGAATAATTGTGCAAAATACTTTGATAGTGAGATTTATAATTTAAAAAAATTAAAAACCATTATTGCATTGGGAAAAGTGGCATTTGATAACTGTGTTAAATTTTATAAAAAAAAATACAGTTTTAATGAAAAGATAAAATTTATTCATGGTAAATCTTATTTACTGCCAGGGAATATTAAACTAATTGCCTGTTATCATCCTAGCCCCAGAAATGTAAATACAAAACTTATATCTGAAAGAATGATTGTAGATTTATTTAAAAAAGCTAGAAAAATATCTATGAACTAGAAGTATAAGGTTTAAATTCTGACAAGATTTTATCTGGAATTTTAACAGGTTTGAATTTTTCATTTATAAATACCAGGTGAACTTTAGAATCTACGATCAATTCTTTATCTTTAAATATTGATTGATTCATTAAGAAAGAAGTTTTTGATGTAGATTCAACAAATGATTTGATTTGTAAATCATCTTCTAAATATGCAGATTTTTTATATTCAATATTGCATGATTTAACAATTATAAGAGCACCAAAATCTTTTTTTATTTTTGTATTACTTAATCCAATAGTTGATAACGCTTCAGTTCTGGCTCTTTCTAAATATTTTAAATAATTCGCATAGTACACGACTCCACCAGCATCTGTGTCCTCATAATACACTTTAACATTATGAGTAAAGTTTTTATGCATAAATTAATAATATCAAATAAATAAAAATTTAATAGAAACTAAGATACAATATCTAAGATGAAAATTTATATAATTTGGTTAATCGGAGTAATTATATGGAACTTTGGATTTCCAAATGCAATTCCAATTGCTGATGTTATCGCAGCTATTTTATTATCGTTTTTAAGTATTGGATTAAAAAAGTATGTAAAATGATAATTAATCTGCTGAAAAATAAATATTCTGAAAATAAGAAATTGATTTCATTTTAGAATTATCAGTATCAGCCATTATAGCAAGACCATCTAGTTCGTTCACATCTAGATCATGAAATTTTTTAAAATCTTCTTTAACATTGGCTTTTACTGTTACCCATTCATTTAAGTTGTCTTTAGTAGTTGCTAATACATTGTCTATAGATTTTTTTGTATAAGGACTGGGTCTATTTTCACCAACTGCACTATTACTTGAAAAAACATAATTAATTGCTCTATTTGATAAAGGTGTAGCTCCAGTTTTTTTAATCGCAAAAACACGGGCGGCATAATCATGACCTTTTTTCGTATTCTCTTTAATTCCACGAAGGTCTTTCTCAATTTTCCATGTAATATTGATAAAAGGTGTTTTATTTAGGTCAATTTTGATCTCTTTTCCTAGGCCTGAAGCAGCATTATCTGCTACCGCTTTTAAATAATTACCATTTTCATTTGATCCAACAGTATATGAAGTCTTGCTATCTGCTCCTCTTACTTTACGGATCTCAAGTGCTGATAGTTCTTTTTCAGTAAATTCAAAAACTTTCACAGTTTCTGCATGCGTAGAGCTAAGAAAGATTAATGATGTAATGAAAATATAAAAAATTTTTAACATGTTCCTCTTATAGATAGATTATTTATAAATTCAATATTCAGTCACAATTTCAACATTCTAAATTCAAAATTGATTGTTAAATGAGTTATATGAAAATAATTTCTGTGTTTGTGCTTCTTATATATTGGTCAATAATGATCACAGCACCAGTTATGAGTAAAAATTCTATTAAAAATCATAATAATGATCAAAAAATAGTTTCAAATTTTTGAGACTAATATGTCGATCTACCACCACTGATATCAAATACCGCAGCTGTAGAAAAAGTATTTTCTTGTGAAGAAAGCCAGCAAACTAGTGAGGTAAACTCATATATTTCAAGAAATCTTCCTCTTGGCACCTTTGACAGCATTCTTTGTACATGCTCTTTACTCATTTGATCTAAAATTCTAGTTTTAGCACCTGCTGGGGTGACAGCATTTACAGCTATATCTTTGTCAGCTAATTCTTTACCCAAAGCTTTTGTCAACCCAATTGCGCCAGCTTTTCCTGAGCTATACGCGCTTGCATTTGCATTACCATCTTTACCTGCAACGGAGGCTACATTAACAATTCTTCCATAGTTATTTTTAATCATATTTGGGACAATTGCTCGACAGCAGTTAAAAGTACCCATTAAATTTATCTGTACTATTTTATTCCACATATCGACATCATACTCCCATAAAGGACCTGTAGGACCTGTTATCCCGGCATTATTGATTAAAATATCTATATTTGATTTTGAGATTATATCTGCAACGTTTTTCTCTACATTTTGATAATTTGATATATCAACGACACTGTAAAATAAGTTAGGGTTTTTTACTTCGTCAACTGCTGATTTAAGAAGCTTTTCATCGATATCCCATATAAATACTTTAGCACCAGACTCTAAAAATCTTTTTGCAACATCTAAACCAAACCCTTGGGCTCCACCAGTAACCACAGCTGTTCTATTTTTAAAATCAAATGAGTGCATTAAAATTATTTTTTTGCCAACAAGTAATATGTTATCCAAGCAACAAATGCACCTATTATCCAAGCATAAGATTGTAAAAACATTAAATTAGTGTTCCAAATTGTAGACGCTGAAAATATAAATCCAATAATTAAAGAATAAACACCTTTTATATGCCAACCACCTGAATAATAATAAGCGCTCTGTTTATCTATAGAATATAAATCTTTATTACTTAATTCTTGATTTTTAATTAAATAATAATCAGCTGCCATCACTCCAAATAAAGGACCAAAGAAAGCACCAAAAGTATCAACAAATGATAAAATTCCTATTTGGCTCAATATAGTCAGCCAGAAAATTGCAATCAACAAACCAAAAAAAGCAATTAAATAACTAGCGCTTTTTAAGCTAAATATTGAAGGAGCAAAATTTATTAGAGAGTATTGAGATGGAATAAAATTGGCAACTAAATTTGTAGAAGCTGAAGCAATTATAATAAAAAATAGAACGACTATTGTTATTTGTATATTATC
Source organism: uncultured Pelagibacteraceae bacterium (assembly GCA_902594865.1). GTDB lineage: Bacteria > Pseudomonadota > Alphaproteobacteria > Pelagibacterales > Pelagibacteraceae > Pelagibacter. The sequence continues at coordinate 8,980 of CACJNV010000009.1, forward strand.
AAATTTTCCTACTATATCAGTTGGATTAGTAAAAATTCTATCTATATCTGAAAATTTTTGATTAAGAAAAACATCAGAGCCTGTAACAATAAAAACAGATAAAAAAGAAAAAATAATTAAATTCAAAATTAAACTTAAGTTTCCTTTTTTTAATTCTTGCTCATTTTTTACATATCTAGAAAAATCACCAAAACTAATTATCAAAATTGAAAAATAGGCAAATATTGTTCCAGCAACAGTCAATAAAGGTGCTAAATTATTAACATCTAAAAAATTATTTAAATTAAAAATATTTGAAAAAGCTTCGGTAGTTATTTTTACATCGCTTAATAAAACAACAAAGAAAAAAATCAATAAACCAGCATAGACTGTCATTGCTGAAAAATTAATTATTTTCTTATTGTACTGCATACCAACAGTAAAAAATACAGTCTGTAAAATAATTGTGATTATTATTGCAGACCAATCAATAATATTCATACCAAAATAATAAAAAATAAATATTTCCTGCTGCAATAAAGAATTATCTATAGAAAAAATTACTATTCTAATTAAGTAAACTAAAATTTTAGACAAAAAATAAGTTTGAATTCCAAATAAAAATATTCCAACTAAACTTCTGATTAACCCAAAAAATTTAGCACCATTAAATCCAAGTGAGGATCTAAGCAATACTGCAAATGGTAAACCAAATTTTTGGGAAGGTTTTCCAATAATATTTGAAAATAAATAAACGAAAAAAGATCCTAATATGATTCCAAAAAAAACTACAAATATGTTTAAACTATACATTAAGTATAAAGAGGATATTAATGAGAAACCAATTACACTCTGTACATTTGCTCCCCAAAAACAAAATAGATCTTTCCAATTCCAAGTTTTATAATTTGGATTAACAGTGACTAAGTCCCAATTAGATAGAGAGTATTTTACTTTAGGTTGATTCACTTAATTTATTTTAAACTAATAAATTCTACTGTCCATATAAGAGAGTTGGTAGCCATAAGGCAATTTTAGGAAATATGATTATTAAAATTAAGCCTATAACTTGTAGAACCATAAATTGCATCATTCCATAATAAATATCTTTTAAATCCCATTCAGGTACTACACCTTTTAAAAAATAAGCAGACAAAGCTACAGGTGGAGACAGCCAGGCGGTCTGGAGATTGACAGCAACCAATATTGCAAACCAAGTTAAATTAAAGCCCAAAGCTTCAATTAATGGTAAAAGAATTGGGACAATAATCATCACAATTGGTACCCATTCTAATGGCCAACCTAATAAAAATATTGCAACCATAACAATTCCTAGGATTAAATATTTATTCATTTCTAATCCTAACAAAAATTCAGTTAATAAGGTTGGAGTGCCAAGTCTTGCAAATACAGCCCCGAAAAAGTTTGATGCAGCGACTAAAACCATTATTAAAGCAGTAATTTCTAAAGTTTTAACTAGTGCCTCTTGAAGTTTAGATAGAGTTAATTTTTTGTACGCTAATGAAAGCAATAAAGCTCCCATAGCACCACAACCTGCTGCTTCTGTAGGTGTTGCAAAACCAAATAAAATACTTCCTAACGCAGCAAAGACGAGAGCTGCAGGTGGAACTAAACCTAAGAAAAATTCAATCCAAACTTCTTTCATGCTTGCTGCCCTCATTTCTTCAGGAATTACAGGTCCTAATTTTGGATTTATCATGCACCTTATTGTTGTGTAGCCAGCGTATAAACTAGCAAGAAGAATTCCAGGTATTATAGCAGCAGCAAATAAGTCAATTACAGGAATTTCCATAATTGGACCCATCACAACAAGCATAATACTTGGTGGAATTAAAATTCCCAAAGTACCACCAGCTGTAATTGTGCCAGCTGCAAGTCTTACATCATAACCAGATCTATTCATGGATTTTGCAGCCATTATTCCAAGAATAGTTACTGAGGCACCAACAATTCCTGTTGCTGCAGCAAAGATAACTGAAACAAACAATACAGCATAATACAATGCACCTCTTACTCTAGCCAACATCATTTGAAATGATGAGAACAATCTTTCCATCAGTCCTGCTTGTTCCATCATAATGCCCATAAAGACAAAGAGCGGGACGGCGGCGAGGGTTTGTTCGGTCATGACCATCGAGAACTGGAGGGTCATTAAATAAAATACTAATTTTCCAAATCCTAGATACCCAAATACAAAACCTAAGAAAATTAATGTAAATGAAATTGGAAATCCGACAAAGATTGCAAAAAGCATTACTCCAACTAAAATAAAACCTAAAATGGCTGGATCAATTAATTCTGCTATCATTCATCTTCTCCTGGCCATTTTCCTCTTGTGGCAGCCCAATAACTTTTAAATAATTCTGAAATACCTTGGATTAGCAAAAATATTATTCCAATAAGTAGGCAACTTTTAATTGGCCACATATAGGGCATCCAAGTTGTATCCATTCCTCTCTCACCTCTTTGAATAGACTCCCCTACATATCCAATAGTCATGTAAAGAAATACTATTAAGCCTGGAAAATAAAATAAAATATATAACCAAAAATCAATTGTTCCTTGATTCTTAGTTTTAAAATTTCTGTATAAAAAATCAGCTCTTATATGAACACCTTTAGAAAGTGCATAACCAGCGCCCAACATAAAAAGTGCACCATATAAAAATCGACTGATGTCATAAGCCCAAATTGTTGGGGAATGAAATAATTTCCTGGCAAATACCTCGTAAGTCATTGCAAGAATTAACGGCATCAATATCCAACAAACAACGTTACCAACCCATTTGCTAAATTTATCTATATTTACAATTGAACTAGCCATCCATGGTGGCATATCACTTGGCATTTTTCCAGAACCACCTCGCCTTTCGGCAATCATTTCATCTGATATATCTAATTTACCTGGTTCGTCTGCCATAAATTTTTATATAAAAAATTAGAGCGGACTATTAAGTCCGCTCTAACGTAAAGATTATTTAATGATTACTTTAATGTTGCTGCGTGAGCCATTCCTAGCTTCGCATTAGACATTTGAGCACCACTCCAGAAAGGAACTGCGATATCAGCAAATTCTTTCATAGAGTCCCAAACTTCAGCAAAGAATGCATTTTTAGCTGCGTTTGTTTCCAAACTTTTCTTAGCAGCTGCCATGTATTCTGTGAAGTAATCAGAAGGAGTATCCTCTAATTTCACACCATGAACTTCAGTAAGCTCTTTTAAAGCTTTTCCGTTTTCATAGATTCTGTAACTTAGAGATTTCGCTAAAGATGCATTTGCAGCAACTTCAATCGACTTCTTCTCATGGGCAGTCATTGCATTATATGTTTTTCCAGTAATGTAAAAATCAGCATTTACGACTACTTGGTGTAAACCTTGTAGGTAGTAGTGCTTTAATACTTTTTGGAAACCAAACGTTAAGTCTGGTTTTGGACAACACCATTCAGCAGCATCAATAGTTCCTGCTTCTAAAGCTGGTAGAATATCTCCACCACCCATAGCAACAGATGCTATACCGATGTCTTTATAAGTTTGTCCTGGAATTCCTGGAGGAGTTCTGAATTTATATTTTCTAAAATCAGCCATATCTTTAATTGGTTTTGGAAACCAACCTAAAGCTTCAGGACCAACTGGTTGAATCATAAATCCTTTAATATCTCTTCCCATCTCTTTCCATAGTCTGTCGTATAGCTCTTTTCCTCCACCATACTGAAACCATGATAAGAATGCGATGTTGTCAATACCAACACCACCACCTGCTACTGGCGAACCAAATAACATAGCGGCAGGGTGATCACCTGACCAATAGTGTGTCCAAGCAAATCCGCAGTCGATAAGTCCTTTATCAACAGCATCTAAAGTTTCTTTTACACCAACAACTGCTCCTGCAGGCATAATTTCAAACTTAAGAGATCCACCTGTCAAAGTTGTAACAGTGTCAGTAAAGTCTTTTAACATTTTAACTTCATCAGCCTTAGTGTTAAGAACTGTCTGACATTTTAGTGTTTTTGCAGCATTAGCATTTGAAATAAATCCAAATACCATAGCAACTGCAAATAACATTGAAATGATTTTTCTCATATCGTTTTTTCCCTCTCTTTATTTTTAAAAACGAAAGCTTGTCAAAGAATGAAATCTAAAACAAGTGCTAATATTGGATTATTTGGAATTTTTTGTGTACAGAAATATAACAAATAAAAAAAATTTAATTTATAAGAGTTCTAATATGGATAATTTTGATTTTATAATTTTAGGTGCTGGATCTGCAGGATGTGTACTTGCTAACAGGTTATCTGAAAATCCTTCAAATAAAGTGCTTTTAATTGAGGCTGGAGGCAAGGATAATTATCCTTGGATACATATTCCTGTTGGTTATTTCAAAACAATGCACAACCCAAAGACTGATTGGTGCTACAAAACAGAGCCTGATGAGAGCATGAACAATATTTCTATTAGGTATCCTAGAGGAAAAACATTAGGAGGCAGTTCTTCTATCAATGGTCTGCTTTATATAAGAGGTCAACACAGAGATTATGATATTTGGCGACAATTAGGTAACACAGGTTGGGGATGGGATGATGTTTTGCCTTATTTTATCAAAGCAGAAAACCAAGAAAGAGGAAAAGATGAGTTCCATGGAGTTGGAGGCCCTTTATCTGTTTCAGATCAAAGAATACATCTGCCTCTTCTAGATGAATTTCAAAATGCTGCTGAGGAATTTGGTATTCCAAAAACAAAAGATTTTAATACTGGTGATAATCATGGCTGTGGTTATTTCCAAGTAACTGAAAAGGATGGCTTTAGATGTAGTACAGCTGTTGGATATTTAAACCCAATCAAGAGCAGGAAAAATTTAAAAATTTTAACTCATTCACATGTCAAAAAAATAAATTTTGAAAATAAAACTGCTAAAGAAATTGAGTATTGGGAAGGTAGTGAATTAAAAAAAGTTCAAGCAAATAAAGAAATTATTATTTCATCAGGGGCTATTGGATCTCCTCAAATCTTACAAGTTTCTGGTATAGGAAATCCTGAAAAATTAAAAAATCTTGGGATTGATATGGTGCAAAATTTAAATGGAGTTGGAGAAAACTTACATGATCATTTAATGCTTAGACCAATCTATAAAATTAATGGATTAAAATCCCTAAATAAAAAAATTAATAGTTTATTTGGAAATTTAATGATTGGCTTAGAATATATTTTTAAAAGAAGTGGCCCAATGACTATGGGTGCTAGTCAACTTTGTATGTTTGCTAAAAGCGATCCATCTTTAGAACTACCAGACTTACAATGGCATGTTCAGCCCATGAGTATGGATACGTTGGGAGCAACAAAAAATCATGATTTTCATGCATTCACACCTACTGTTTCAAATATCAGACCGACAAGTAGAGGACATGTTAGTATTGTTGATAAAGACTCGAGAACTTATGCAAAAATAAAACAAAACTATCTATCAACTGATCACGATAGAATGATTGCAGCTAAAGGACTTAAATTAACAAGAAAAATTATAATGGAGTCAGAAACTTTCAAAAAATATACTCCAGAAGAATACAGACCAGGCATTCACTTAAATGACGATGAGGAATTAGTTAAAGAAGCCTCTAATTATGCTCAAACTATTTTTCATCCAGTTGGAACTTGTAAAATGGGTCAAGATGAAATGTCTGTAGTAGATGAAAAACTTAAGGTTAGAGGTATTAATAATTTGAGAGTTATAGATGCATCAATAATGCCAAACATCACTTCAGGTAATACAAATGCACCAACAATAATGATTGCAGAAAAAGGTGCGGACATGATATTACAACAATAATGTTTGCAGAATTTTTTACACCTGAGCAAATAGCAATATTAACTCAAATAATTTTTATTGATTTAGTTTTAGCTGGAGACAATGCAATTATAATTGGAATGGTTGCATCTAAATTTCCAGTGGAACAAAGAAAAAAAGTTATATTCTGGGGTATTGGTGGTGCTGTAATTTTAAGAATAATTCTAACGCTACTCACAGCTTATCTACTACAAATAACTGGATTAAGATTAATAGGGGGAATTTTATTACTTTATATTGTTTACAAACTATATGTAGATGTAATCAAAGGCTCTGAAACAGAAGATAATATTAAAGTAGACAATTCCAGTTTTTTAAAAGCTATTTGGACAGTTCTACTAGCAGATTTTACAATGAGTTTGGATAATGTTTTAGGTGTTGCGGGGGCAGCAGGTGATCATTATGGTCTACTTGTATTTGGGTTAGTGTTATCAATCATTTTAATGGCAACTGCAGCAACATTGATATCTGGATGGATTAAAAAATATAAATGGATTGCTTGGGTTGGATTATTAGCAATATTAATAGTAGCTGTAGAGTTGATTTACACAGATATTAAAATAATATTCTTTTAATGTATCTTCAAAAAATAAATCTAAAAAACAAATACGCTTTAGTTACTGGTGCAGGTAAAGGATTGGGAAGAGCATGTTCAATTGCATTAGCTGAGGCAGGAGCAACGGTTATAGCTTTAAGCAGAACTCCTTCAGATTTAAGTAAATTGGAAAAGGATATCAAAAAAGTTAAAGGTAAAATTGTTAAAGTTTCTTGCGATGTAATGAATTACGAGGATTTAAAACAAAAATTAGAAAAAATTAAAATTATTGATGTGCTAGTAAACAATGCAGGAACTAATATTCCGGAGCCTTTTGAAAAAATTAAACAAAAAAGTATGAATTACCTTATAGATTTAAATCTAAAAGCAGCATTTAACGTGGCACAAATTGTCGTAAAAAAGATGCTAAAAAATAAAAAAAGACCTGGCTCAATTATAAATATGTCATCTCAACTAGGTCATGTTGGTATGAGCGGTAGAAACATATACAATATGACAAAATTTGGAATTGAAGGACTAACTAAGGGAATGGGTGTAGAGTTAGCAAAAAAAAATATCAGAGTTAATACGGTAGCACCTACTTTTGTTGAAACACCTATGGTTAAAAACTTTTTTAAAAACAAAAAATTTAAAAAATTAGCCCTTGGAAACATACCAGTAGGAAAAGCGGCCACTGAAAGTGATGTTGCTACAACTGTTTGTTTTTTGGCATCATCTGCATCTTCAATGATAACTGGAACATCAATAATTATAGATGGTGGATGGACAGCTCAATAATTTATAGACTTTTCTTTGTTTTTTTAATTTTAATATCACCAGTTAAAGCTATTGAATTTCAAGGTAAATTTCTGCAAGGTCATTTTATATTAGGTAAAACTGATCCTAATGCTAAAATTTTGGTTGGAAAAAAAGAGGTTAAAGTATCAAAAGATGGTTTTTTTGTTTTTGGTATAGATCGAGATCAAAAATACGACCTAACTTTTACAAAAATTATTGATGGAAAAAAATCAATAACTACAAAAAAAGTTTTAAAGCGGATATACAATATACAAAGAATAGATGGATTAGCAGAAAGTAAAGTAACCCCACCTGAGTCTGTTTATAAAAGAATTAAAAAAGAAAATAATGCAATTGGAGAAGCAAGAGCAATAAATTCTGATCTGCAATTTTTTAAAGAAAAATTTATTATGCCAGTTGAAGGTATAATTAGCGGTGTTTATGGTAGTCAAAGAATTTTAAATGGTAAACCAAGATGGCCTCACTACGGAATAGATATTGCAGCTAAACAAGGAACGATGATTAAATCTTCTGGTTCGGGTGTAGTTACTATGGCTGAAGATGATTTGTATTATACTGGTGGCACAGTAATAATGGATCATGGTCATGGAATATCAACGATATATTCTCATTTAGAAAATGTATTAGTCTCAGTTGGTGATCAGATAAATCAAGGAGACATAATAGGAACAGTAGGATCTACAGGAAGATCAACCGGACCACACTTAGATTTTAGAATTAATTGGTTTCAAACTAGGTTGGATCCAATGTCTGTTTTAAATTAATTATTTATTTAAAATTTTAAATATAAGAAATTTTTTGCTAATAAATCAGAATCGAATTTTTATATTTAGCTTTTTATATTCTTAAAAAATTCCAAATATGTAAAACCACCTTTAATTAAGTGTACTAAATAAGTGGGAATAATTAAGAAAATAAACATAAATCTAAATCTAACCCACGGGATAATTGTTAGAAGAGTAGATAAGAAATTTAAAATAGGCATTAATAAAGGATAAAAGATAAAAAATGTTAAATTAAATAAAAAACTTCCTAAATAATTAGAGAATTTTTTTTTATATAATGTATAAAATTGATGTCTTCCCCAATTTGCATGGTGGTAAAAAAAACTACTAAAGTCTTTTCTATCTTGATGAAACACTTTTCCACTTTTAATTAAGAGTATTTTACCATTTTTTTTTCTTACTTTATTACATAAATCAACATCTTCACCTGTTTTTAATTTTTCATCAAACATAATTTTGTTTCTGAATAAAAAATTTAATTTGATGCTTAAATTACATGTGGGTAAATGATAAGGTGATTGAATTATTTTATTATTTCTTGGAACAGTTGATGTGAACCATGAAAGGCAACCATCTAACATTTCCCAAAAATTAAAACTGTTATTAAAAAAACTTGGTATAACAGGACCACCTATAATTGAAATATGCTTATTTTTTATATGATTTTTAACATGGCTAGATAATATGTTTTTTTCAGGTATTACATCTGAGTCAATATACAGGATAAGATCAAATGCATTTTTAGCAAATTTAATAGCTAAATTTCTGTTATATGAAACTGTCTTTTTTTTTAGAGAATATTTAAATTTAATTTTATTATTTAATTTAAGTATTTTATTTTTATTTTTTATTTTTAAATTACCATCAACTATAATTAATATTGATGTGTTTTTATTTTTACCAATATTTTTTATTAAATTTAATAAATCTATATTGACATTATGATAAAGAACACAAACTAAAACTTTTTCTAATCCGGTTTTTTTTGATATACTATATTTGGCCATTTAGAAGGGTTGTATAAAACAGACGTGATCATTGCACAATTATGAGTACAGTGACACTCTTTATTTTCTATTTTTTTTACTTGTTCTTTTAATTTATTCCCATCCAATATATTTTTAAGAGGTTCCTCTTTTATATTTCCAACTTCTGAAAGCATTTCACATGATGAAACTCGTCCATCTCCCCAAACAACCATATGACTCTTTCCTGCTAAACAAGGAATAATCTGTGTTTGTTTTTTTAGTGTTTCAATTGATGTTTTCCACAAGTATCTATGATAATTCTTTAATAAGTGAGCTGAAAAGTTATTTTCCCCATAATCATAGGTTTCTAAAATATTAAACATTTCGATAGCAAGCTTATCAAGTTTTTCAAAACTAGGTAACTTAACACTGTTGTCTAGTGGATCTCCTCTTAATAAAATTACCGAATGAAAATTAGCTCCTTTATTTTTCACTAACTTCATTAATGGAATAATTTCATCATAATTACCTTCATGCACTACAGTTATAAATCTAACTTTTATATGATTAATCTTTCTCAATTCATCATATGCTTCCCAAACTTTGTCCCAACTCTGTTCATTTTTTCTTACAGTGTTATGTGTCTGTTCAAGACCATCCAAGCTTAAATTAATTACAATTTCGGTGTCTTTGTGATTCATTTCATTTATTTGATCGCAAATATTTTTTTTTAACCATCCATTAGTTGGTATAGATACAATTTGTTTTTTAAAAAGATTTACTATTTTATATAAATCTTTTCTCAAAAAAGGCTCACCACCTCCTATATCAAGCCAAAATAAATCATTGATATCTTTTGAAATTTTTTCGTAATCTTCAAAACGTAAATCTTTTTTTGGATTTACAAAATCTACAAAGCAATGGGCGCATCTAAAGTTGCAATGGTTAGTAACATGTAAAATTAAATGTTTTATTTTTTGAGAAAAATAATAGGAAGAAAAATGATTTAAAAATGCGCTAAAATTGTTCATATCTATATAATCTCTAAAAAATCATGCTTTATAACTAATTTTAAATTTTAAAAATGCTAAATAGCATAATTTTAACATATTAAGGAAGTAATAGAACCTTCTTTTCATCTTTGTTTCACCAGAAATTCTTTCATAGTATCTTACTGGTAAATCAATGAGCTTATATCCATAGTATGATGAGGCAAAAATTATATTAAAATCACCCCAAATATCATCTAATTTATTTTCAGATCTGAATTTCTCAAAAATTTCCCAATCTGATTTTTTAAAACATTTAGTGCCACATAAAGTATCACTAATTTTTGTAGAAGTAATATATGAAATTAAATAAGAAAAAAATTTGTTACCTAAGATGTTTAAAAATCTCATTGAATTATCTTCTAACTTATAAATAAGTCTTGTCCCATTAATTACATCACCATTTCCAATTGAAACAGCTGAATAAAAAGAATTTATATCCTCCATTCTAACAGTTAAATCAGCATCAAGTATAGCGCAATAAAATCCATCTGAATTTCGAACACCAATATCTACAGCTCTTGACTTTCCTTCACCTTTCCCTGAAACAATTTTTATATTTAAATCTTGATTTATTTTTATTGAATTTTTTATTCTTAAATATGTTTCATCATTACTTAAATCATCAACAAATACTAATTGATATGGAAATCTTAATTTTATCCTTGCTTCATTGACAATATTTTCAATATTATCTTGCTCATTCTTGCATGGAATTATCAATGACATAATTTTATTATCAGAAGTCTTTTTTACTCTTTTTCTTAAATAATAAATATTTGCAAAACTTATTATCGATAGAAATGGAAATACATTTATAATTAGTGAACTTAACTTTGTTACAAATGGAATATTAAATGGAATTGAAATATCATTTAGTTTTTTTGAAATTTCAAAATTTGTGCAATTTAAAAAAATTTCAAATGTTTTTCTTGAAAAAAAAAGAGATTTTTTAAAATTTTTAATTAATCCTAATAATGAAAATATATTAAAAATTTGTTTCCATGAAATACTAAAATAATTAATTATAATTTTAGTGTCTTCGTCCAATATTTTATCAATATTGTCTAAAAATTTAATAAGATTTAAAAAGTTATTTAATGGTATTATTATAATTATTATTTTTTTTTTATAAATATTATTCGATTTTAAATTAAGAAAATATTTTTTTATTTCCTCTTCACTGTTTAAAAAAATAATTTGATCATTTTTAATATATTCCTCTGGTATTCTTTTTAATATAGTTTTTTTTAATATCTCTTCCCATTTACTTCTCAAAAAACTCTTTTTTTTGCTTTCTAAAATTAATTTTTCATCAATCATTATGCTTTGAAATCATTTCTTTAATAATTTTTTTTACATTATGCTCTACTTTCCACTTAGGGTAATCGTTCATAAATTTTTTATTATTTGAAATCCACCAAATATGATCTCCTGTTCGGTTTTTTTTAACGTATTTCAATTTTGCCTTAATACCAGAATATTTTTCAGTTAAATTTAGTGCTTCTAATATAGAACAATTGGATTTTCTTGAACCACCTATATTGTAAACTGCTCCACTTATTGGTTTTTTATAGTATTCCCAAAAAGCTCTAACTAAATCTGAAGAATGTAAGTTATCCCTAACCTGTTTTCCTTTGTACCCATATATTTTATAAACTTTTTTAGCTAAAACTGTTTTAACTAAATATGATAAAAAACCATGAAGTTCAGCTCCTGCGTGATTTGGACCGGTCAAACAACCACCTCTGAAACAAACAGTTTTTAAACCAAAATTTCTCCCGTATTCTTGAACTAGTAAATCTGCAGATAATTTAGATGCGCCAAAAAAACTATGTATACATGAATCTACACTTAATGACTCGTCTATACCTTTGTAATAACGGTGCGTTTTATCAAGCTCATATCTGTATTTTTTTTCAATAAAATTAAATTTGTTTGAGTTATCTCCATAAACTTTATTGGTAGACATAAAAATAAATCTAGCATTCGGCGAGAATTCTTTTGTTAAATTTAAAAGATTAAATGTAGAGATAGTGTTTATATCAAAGTCTAAAAAAGGATTTTTGTACGCCCAGTCATGTGATGGCTGAGCTGCACAATGAATAATAACTTTAATTTGATTTTTATAGCTTTTGAATAAATGGAAAATTTTTTTTTTATTTCTAATATCTATATTTCGATGGTCATAATTCTTAAAATTTTTAGTTAGTTCTTTTTTATTTTTGATTGTAGAACCTGTTTTGCCAAAAAAAAACTTTCTTAAATCGTTATCTATCCCAATTACCTTAAATTTTTTGTTAATAAAAAATTTTACTGTTTCAAAACCAATCAAACCAGTTGATCCTGTGACTATGCAAATATTTTTTTTCATTAATATAAAATTTTAGCTTAATATATAAGCTTATGTACAATAATATGGTTTAATTTAAAAGAATTAGCATTTTCTTTTAAAAAGATATTTATTGATTGTTCTTTATAGCCAATATTTAAATAATCATAATTATCAAAAATAATATATTCAATATTTTGATTTTTAATATAATTGTAAAACTCCTCAAAATAAGACTTAGGATTATTTTTTATTTTTTTTTTCGCTTTATTGTTCTTTAACCATGGCTGAACTTGTAGTGGAGCATCAAAAATAATTAAATTATTAAAACCATTATTATACAAATTAATTGTTTGCATGCTATTAATCAAAACTGGTGTATTAAAATCAATCATTGTAGATAAATTTTTAATGTCCTCAGCTACCTTTTTTGAAGTAAAAGTATTTACAATTTTTTTTCGGTTGGAATTAACAAAATTTTCTTTTAAAAACCATGATCCACTTAGTATTAATACAAGAAATATTGAGATCAAACTTACTATATATTTTTTGTGAAGTTTGTAGTTCTTATTAATATCTAGTGAGCTAATAATAAATAATATTACAGATATAGAGATTGGTAGAGTATATCTTTTAACTAAATTAATATCGCTACCAACTGTAAACAATATAATAAAATAAAATAAAAAATAAGCAATTGCAATTGAATTTACTAAAAATAAATTTTTTATTTTTAAATATAAAACCAAAATAAAAAATAATACAAAAATAAAAAAATAATCTTTAAATGGTAAATATAAAACTTTAAAAAGTTCTAAAATATTATTTATTTCAGCATAAGTAGTAAATTTCTGTGAGGAAAATTCTGATGGTGCTCTAAATCCATCTCCTAAAAATGGATAGAAAAATGTTCCTGACGATTCATATGACGCTTTTAGAAATGGTAATAAATAAACAATCGATAAAAATATCAATACAAATAAGGTTTGTATCAATTTGAAATTTATGCTGTTTTTTTTAATTAGATAAATTAATAAACATAATATTATCAATGAATTAAATACAAATGGAATGGGTTTAATTGTTGCAGATAATACAGTAGAAAAAATTATTATAGAAATATTTTGTGTCTCAAAAACTTTATCTTCTTTTATTAAACTTAAATAGCAATGTAAAATTATAAAAGTAAAAAAAATAAGAGTATAAACTCCAATTGTATTTGCTAAAATTCTTGCACCAAGTAAGGGTGATGAGAAAATAATTGCTAAACAAATAATTTTAGAAAAGTTGTTTTTTGAAAAAAAAATTATAGATAATGAAATTAATAAAAGACCCAACCCGGGTTCAATAAATGATAAATATCGTAAATCAAAATGGCTTAAAGACCCTTGAAAAGGAAATAGCCCTCCCAAAGTATACATTCTTCTTGCCGAAAAAGGATCAATTGACAAAAATCCCTGATTAGCTGTTTTTTCTTGAAAAAATAAATATGCTTTTAAATCATCGTTACCATTTAAAGCTGGGTAAAAAAGAAAGATCCAAAATAAAACACTGAATAAAGTTAAATTAAATAGCAAAAATTTTTCAAAACCATCAATTTTAGTTTTTAAAATAAAATAAAAACTAATTAAAAATATTATACTAATTGAAATAATACCTTGTGTTATTGTAAAAATTGAAAAACTTAAAGTTATAGACAAAATTAAGTTAATTAAAAAATATAATTTAAAGAATTTAAAAAAAATTTTTAAATTTTCTAAATTTGGTATAACATGATTGATATTCATAGATTGTATAATCTATATGTTTATTGCTTAATGTATTGAATTACAACTTGCGCGCCATCGTTTGAAAAACATTTATATTTAAACTCATCCTCAGAAAATACCTCTTTTAAGGCCTTAAACTCACCTACTTTCCAACCTTCAAAATTGTACAGTTCGTCAAAACAAATTATTGCTCCTTTAGACAAATAAGGTTTAATTTTTTCTAATACAAATTTCGAAGTATTGTATGTATCCATATCCATATGAACAAAATTTATTTTCATGTCTGGATTCGACTTAATAAATTTAGGAAGAGTTTCTTGGACCCAACCAATATTTAGTACGACATTATTGTTTAAAATAGGTTTTTTTTTTAAACTAAAATCACCAGATGCATGAGCGTGACCTAACCAATCTTCATTAAAACCTTCAAAAGAATCAAAACCATAAAATGTTTTTTTTAGTTTACTGCTAAAAAAATTTGTTGACTCTCCTGTGTAAACACCAAATTCAATATAGAACTGACTTTCATCTAAATCATTTTTTAAAGCATTTTCTATTGCATATTTTCTTAATCGATCACGTGGTAAAAAAATAGCCTCATAAAAATATTTTTTAAAGTAAAGATAACACTCATTTAATTCCTCATCTATAAATCTTTTGTAAGCATAATGGCCAGGCGAATAAACTAATGGACCTGGTGTTGTGTACTGTCTATATATAGTTCTAATTTTTTTTATTAAGCTTAATAGAAAAAGTATTTTTTTTTTTATAAAATCGTTCATATTTTTAAAGCTCTTAATAAGAATTTTTTATTGAGTCCACAATTCTTGTAACCTTTTTTTACAACGTTTAAATATCTCTCTGTTGGAAATTTAAACGGTGTTTTTTTAACCATAGTATAAGTCATTACTTTTTTTCCATAATAAAAAAAATAATATTTTTTGTATAGAATTGGAAAATCTTCATATACATCAAGCTTTTTTTCATCACTTTTAGAAATTTCAAATAAGGCACCAGGCACAATAGAATTTATTTTAGGCTCAATATCTGCTGCTCTATACCTACTTCTAAAAGTTAATCTAAAATCTTTTAAATTTATTTTTTTTAAAAAAATACTATCTTTACACCTACGTTTCATTTGAAAGTGATTAAGATTACTACCATAAGCAAAATACAGCATTATCTATCTACTACCTCTATCTTTTTCTCATTAACAAATTTTAAAATTTGAGAATTACAATTATCAATTTTATTTTGATTTTCTGATCTTATTACTATTGAAACTCCGAGTTTGCCTGCATGAAAGAATGGATAACTTCCTATTTCTACATCTTTATTGTCATTTTGTACTTTTGTTAAAGAGTTAGCTATTTCACTTTCAACAGTTCTTAAACTTATTGTAAGACTTTTAATAGGTTTGCCCCCTACTATACTATTTGTCAAACCACCTAACATTGATTTTAAAATAGATGGAACGCCTGGCAAAGAAAATACATTTTCAACATTAAAACCTGGTGCGCCACTTGTAGGATTTAAAATCAATTTTGCATTCTCTGGCATCCATGCCATTTTTTGTCTACCTTCATTAAATTCACCAGGCTGATAATAAGCTTCTAAAATTTTAAAAGCTTCTTTATGAACTTCATATTTAATTCCAAATGCTTTTGAAACTGATTGTGCAGTAATATCATCATGAGTAGGTCCAATACCACCTGTTGTAAAAACATAGTCATAAGTAGATCTAAGTAAATTTAAAGTATCAATAATAGTCTCTTCAATATCAGGTATTACCCTAACTTCTGCAACATTAACACCAATTGAATTTAGCCAAATTGCTAAAGTTGAGGTATTGGTATCCTGAGTTCTCCCAGATAAAATCTCATTACCTATAATTAAAATTGATGCATTAACTTTTACTTTTTTATTCATATGAAATATATAATTTAGTAATGGAATTTACCAAGTCTTTAGTAAAAGGCAAACTAATCAAACGTTATAAAAGGTTTTTTACCGACGTTAAGCTCAGTAAAGAAATTGTCACAGCTCATTGTCCTAACACGGGATCAATGAAAGGTTTATTAGATGAGGGTAATGAAGTTTATTTACTTCCTAATAACGATCCAAAACGAAAGCTTAAATATGGATTGGAGATTATTAAATCTAGAAAAAATTTAGTTGGGGTAAATACTCACTTGGCAAATAGAATAGTTGAGCATGGTCTCAAAAATAATCTAATAAATGAACTAAAGAATAATGACATTGTAAAGCCTGAGGTTTTTTTTAATAAAGAAACAAGATTTGACTTTTTATTAGAAAAAAAAACACAAAAAACCTTTGTAGAGGTAAAAAATGTTACATTATTTAGAAATAAGGATACTGCTGAATTTCCAGATGCGCCAACCGCAAGGGGAACTAAGCATTTATTAACCCTTATTGATGCCATAAAAAAAGGCTATAAAACCTACTTAATATTTTTAGTTCAAATACAAAATATGAAATATTTTAAAATAGCTAAAGATATAGACGAAGAATATTACAAGAACTATTTAATTGCTAAAAAAGCTGGTGTAAATTTTTTAGCTTATAGATGTGATATAAGTTCAAAAAAAATTTTTATAGATAAAAAATTAAATATTATAGATGACTGATTATAAAGAAAAATTTGAAAAAATGAAAGTTGCAGGAAACTTAGCTGCAAGAACTTTAGATATGTTAACTGAAAATATTAAAGAAGGTGTGTCTACTGATCATATCGATAAACTCGGATATGAATTTATTAGAGACAATGGTGGCTACTCAGCTCCTCTGTATTATAGAGGCTTTACAAAATCTTTATGCACATCTTTAAATCATGTTATATGTCATGGTGTACCGTCTGATAGAATTTTACAAGAAGGTGATGCTCTAAATGTTGATGTCACAGCAATTGTTGACGAACATTATGGTGATACAAGCAGAATGTTTTGTATTGGAACAACACCAGTAAAGCTAAACAATCTTATAGATGCTACTTATGAATCTATGATGAGAGCAATTAGAATTTTAAAACCTGGGATTAAATTAGGAGATATTGGTTACGAAATTCAATCCTTTGTAGAAGAAAAAGGTTTTTCAGTCGTCAGAGATTTTTGTGGTCACGGCATAAGTACTACATTTCATGAGCCACCAAATATTTTACACTACGGTAAAAAAAATACAGGGATGGAATTAAGACCAGGTATGACATTTACGATAGAACCAATGATAAATGCGGGCAAATATGATGTTAAAATGTTGAATGATGGTTGGACAGCTGTTACAAAAGATAAATCTTTATCTGCACAATTTGAACATACGTTAGGAATTACTGAAAATGGTTATGAAATCTTTACAGAATCTGCTAAAGGTTATTCAAAGCCTCCATACTTATAATTAATGATTAAAAGATACTCGCGAAAAGAATTAACTGATATTTGGTCAGAAGAAAATAAATACAAAATCTGGTTAGATGTTGAGGTTGCAGCTGCAGAAGCAATGGAAAAACTTGGTCAAATTCCAAGAGGTGTTGCTTCAATAGTTAAAAAAAAAGCTAGAATTAATGTAAGCAGAATTCACAAAATAGAATCTGAGGTAAAACATGATGTAATAGCATTTCTTACCTCTGTAAGCGAAAAAGCTGGTATCAAAGCACGATACTTGCATCAAGGAATGACATCATCAGATGTTTTGGATACAAGTTTTAATATTCAGTTAGTCCAATCAGGTAAAATTATCTTAAAAGATATAGATCAGATTTTAAAAGTATTAAAAAAACAGGCAAAAAAATATAAATTTACACCTTGTATGGGTAGAAGCCACGGTATTCACGCTGAGCCAATTACATTTGGTTTAAAATTAGCTTCTTTTTATGAGGAATTTAAAAGAAACAGACATAGATTAAAAGATGCGATAGATGAAGTATCAACTTGTGCAATATCTGGTGCTGTTGGAACATTTGCTAACATCAATCCAAATGTTGAAAAACATGTGGCAAAAAAATTAGGTCTAAAAGTTGAACCAATTTCCACACAAGTAATTCCAAGAGATAGACATGCATTTTATTTTTCTGTTTTAGGAATTATTGCTGGATCTGTAGAAAGAGTAGCAGTTGAAATAAGGCACCTACAAAGAACTGAGGTTTACGAGTTACAAGAATATTTTTCTAAAAATCAAAAAGGATCTTCAGCAATGCCTCATAAAAAAAATCCTATTTTAAGTGAAAATTTAACGGGCTTAGCTAGGATGGTTAGAAGTGCAGTTGTGCCAGCACTTGAAAACATAGCGCTTTGGCATGAAAGAGACATTTCTCATTCAAGTGTTGAAAGAAATATCGGACCAGATGCCAATATAACAACTGATTTTGCATTAGTTAGACTCACAAATATATTAGATAAAATGATTGTTTATCCTAAAAAAATGCTTGAAAACTTAAATTTAACAAAAGGTTTAATTTTCTCTCAAGAAGTTATGTTGGAATTAACTAAAACAGGGTTAAGCAGAGAAAAATCTTATAGATTAGTTCAATCTTATGCAAAAAAATGTTTTGCAGAAAATTTAAACTTAATTGACGTAATTTCATCTGATAAATTTATAATGAGTAAAATTTCACCAAAAAAACTAAAATCTATATTTAATTATTCTAAACACTTTAAAAATGTAAATTTTATCTTTAGAAGAGTTTTTAAATAATGAAAAAAGGTAAAAAATTATACGAAGGCAAAGCTAAAATCATTTATGCAACAAGTGATAAAAATTTAGTTATCCAATATTTTAAAGATGATGCAACTGCATTCAATAATCAAAAAAAAACTACCATTGAAGGTAAAGGTGTTCTAAATAATAGAATATCTGAGCATATACTCTCAAATTTATCTGAAGTTGGAATTAAAAATCATTTAGTAAAAAGAATTAATATGAGAGAACAACTGGTTAAACTAGTTGATATAATACCAATAGAATTTATAGTAAGAAATATTGCAACTGGATCATTAACTAAAAGATTGGGTATTGAGGAAGGAACTGTTCTTGAAAGACCATTAATAGAATACTGTCTAAAAGATGATAAGCTTGGAGATCCAATAATAAGTCGTGAGCATATTTTAACTTTTAATTGGCTAAATATAATTCAGCTTGATTGGATAGATGAAAATCTATCTAGATTAAATGACTTTTTACTAGGAATGTTTAGAGGTGTCGGAATAAAATTAGTAGATTTTAAAGTTGAATTTGGCTTCACTCATGAAAGTGAAAAAACTAAGATAATATTAGCTGATGAGATAAGCCCTGATACATGCAGATTATGGGATACTTTAACAGATAAAAAACTTGATAAAGACAGATTTAGAAAAGATTTAGGAGATCTTATTCCTGCATATACTGAAGTTGCAAAAAGACTTGGTATACTTCATGAGCAATCAAATGTTTCTGCTGTTAATGTCACCCAACTGTCATCGATAAAAAGAAAGAAAAAATGAAAATTTCAGTAATCATTACTTTAAAAAAAGATGTACTTGATCCACAAGGAAAAGTCATACATCAAACTTTGGATGGAATGGGTTTCAATGATGTAAATGAAGTAAGACAAGGGAAGTATTTTGAAATAGACACTAAAGAAACTGATAACGACAAAGCAAAAGCAAAAGTTGAAGATATGTGTAAAAAACTTTTGGCAAATCTAGTAATTGAAAATTATAAAATTATTGATCCAAAGTAATTAATGAAATCATCAGTTATTACTTTTCCTGGTTCAAATTGTGACAGAGACATGGATGTTGCTTTGAAGAAGTTTGGGTTTAAAAATAAAATGGTTTGGCATGCTGATGCTGAATTACCAAAAAGTGATTTAGTTGTATTGCCAGGTGGATTTTCATATGGCGATTACTTGAGATGTGGAAGTATGGCATCTAAATCAAAAATAATGAAGTCTGTAATTAATTTTGCAAATTCAGGAGGTATGGTTATGGGTATCTGCAATGGATTTCAAATATTGGTAGAAACTGGTTTGGTTCCAGGTGTTTTGCTCAGAAACAAGTATTTAGAATTTATTTGTAAAAACGTTTTTGTAAAAATTAATAATAAACAAAACAAATATTTTAAAAATATAAATAACGAGGTTTTAGAATTACATATAGCTCATAATGAGGGAAATTATTTTTGTACTAATGATCAATTAAAAGAAATTGAAGATAATAATCAAATAGCTATTAACTATTGTAATCAAAATGGAAAATTAGAAGACCAATTCAATCCTAATGGATCCATAAAAAATATTGCTGGTATATTTAATAAAGAAAAAAATGTTCTAGGAATGATGCCCCACCCTGAAAGAATGATTGATACATGCTTATCTGGTGAGGATGGATCATTATTTTTTAAAAACTTAATAAACAACTTAAAATGATTGTAAACAAACAGGTAGCAATTGATCACGGTTTAAAAGAGGATGAATATGCTAAAATTTGTGAGTTATTAAAAAGAACTCCCAATATCACAGAACTAGGGATTTTTTCTGCAATGTGGAATGAACATTGCTCTTATAAATCGTCAAGATTACATTTAAAAAAACTACCTACTAAAGGAAAGAAAGTAATTCAGGGTCCAGGCGAAAATGCTGGGGTTATTGATATTGAGGATAATGATGCAATAGTTTTTAAAATTGAAAGTCACAATCACCCTTCATTTATTGAACCGTACCAAGGTGCTGCTACTGGAGTTGGGGGAATAATGCGAGATGTGTTTACAATGGGTGCTAGACCAATAGCTAACTTAAACTCAATACATTTTGGATCACCGCAACATAAAAAAACAAAAAATTTATTAAGGGGTGTTGTCCATGGCATAGGTGGTTATGGAAACTGTATGGGTGTTCCAACAATCGCTGGCCAAACAAGCTTTGATAGCTCGTATAACGGAAATATTTTGGTTAACGCTATGACATTGGGATTGGTCAAAAAAGATAAGATTTTTTATTCTAAAGCTGCTGGTTTAAATAAACCTGTCATTTATGTGGGGTCTAAAACAGGAAGAGATGGAATTCATGGGGCAAGTATGGCTTCGGCTAGTTTTGATGAAAAAATTGAAGAAAAAAAGCCAACAGTACAAGTTGGAGATCCATTTACAGAAAAACTTTTACTAGAAGCTTGTCTAGAGTTAATGGCAGGAGACTCAATTATAGCAATTCAAGATATGGGTGCTGCAGGATTAACTTCTTCAAGTATTGAAATGGCTTCAAAAGGAAGCCTTGGTATTGAAATAAATTTAAACAAAGTTCCTTGTAGAGAAGCCAAGATGACACCTTATGAAATTATGCTTTCTGAGAGTCAAGAAAGAATGTTGATTATTCTAGAAAACGGTAAGGAGGAACATGCAAAAAAAATATTTGATAAATGGAACTTAGATTTTGCAGTAATAGGTAAAACTACTAAATCTAAAAAAATAGAACTTTATTTTGATGAGGAAAAGGTAGCAGACATTCCAGTTAATGCATTAGTTGAAAACTCTCCTATGTACGATCGTAAATGGAAAAAAGCAAAACTTCCAAAAAAGAATAAAGTTAAAAAAGAAGATATTAAGCATTTAAAAATTATAGATGTATTGAAGAAAATTTTAGCAAACCCAAACGTGTGCAGCAAAGAATGGATTTGGCATCAATACGATCATACTGTTATGGGAGATACAATACAAAAGCCAGGTGGAGATGCGGGGGTTGTAAGAGTTCATGGAACAGATAAAGCTGTTGCTGCTTCTGTAGACTCCTCTGCGGTTTATTGCTGGGCTCATCCTTTAACTGGTGGGAAGCAAGTGGTTTGTGAAAGTTTTAGAAATCTAATATCTGTAGGAGCTAAACCAATTGCTATAACTAACTGTTTAAATTTTGGAAGTCCTGAAAATGAAGAAAACATGGGTGAGTTTGTTGAATGTGTTGAAGGAATTGGAGAAGCAAGCGAATATTTAAAGTTTCCAGTAGTTTCTGGAAATGTATCTTTTTATAACCAAACTAAAGACCAAGGTATAAAACCAACACCTGCAATTGGTGGGGTTGGTTTAATTGAGGATTATAAGAATATGATTACTATGGATTTTAAAGAAGTTGATAATTTAGTTTTAGTAATTGGAAAAACTGAAGGACATATTGATCAAAGTTTATTTGCAAGAACTATTTTAGATGAAAAAAATGGACCTCCACCAGAAGTAAATTTATTTAATGAAAAAAATAATGGAGAAACATTGCTCAAATTGATTGATAATAAATTAATAAAAAGTGCACATGATGTTTCTTTAGGTGGCATAATTACTGCTGTTGGAAAGATGTGTATTAAAGGCAATAAAGGAATAAATATTAAAAAACCAAAATATCTAATTAATGAAATAGAATATTTATTCGCTGAAGATCAAGGTAGGTATGTTATAGAAATAAACAATAAAGATTTAAAAAAAGTATCAGATATATTGAATAAAAATGCAGTCCATTTTGATGAACTTGGCAAAATTATTGAAAATGAACTATATATTAACGATAAGACAAAAGTTACAATTGACGAATTATCAACTTCTAATAAAAGATGGCTTACAAACTATATGAGTAAATAATGGCAATGGATTTAAAAGAGATTGAGAATTTTATAAAAGAGGCAATGCCAGATGCAATTGTTGAAATTCAGGATTTGGCAGGTGATGGAAATCATTATTCAGCTACCGTTACCTCATCACAATTTTCTGGGAAAAGTAAAATTGAACAACATAAAATGGTTTACAGCTCATTAAAAGGTAGAATGGGCAATGAACTGCATGCATTAGCAATTAAAACAAAGGAGAGTTAAATGGATCAACAAACAAATGATTTAATAAAAAATGAAATTGAAAATAACGAAGTATGTTTGTTTATGAAAGGCACACCTGACGCTCCACAATGTGGATTTTCAATGGCTGTTTCAAATATTTTAAAAATTTTAGAGGTTAATTTTAAAGGTGTTAACGTGTTAGAGAATCAAAATTTAAGAGAAGGAATAAAAACTTTCAGTGATTGGCCAACTATTCCACAACTTTATATAAACAAAGAATTTATTGGTGGGTGCGATATAATTAAAGAAATGTATGAAAGTGGTGAACTCACAAATCTTTTAAAAGATAAAAATATTAAGCATAAGAATAAATAATAATTTATTTAGAATTTATATTAAATTTTAAATAAATCTTAAAGTTTGTATAAATTGTTTTTTATAAAAAAATAAAATCAATTAATATTTTTTTTAAAATTTTCTTTAATCTAGTTCAAATTCTTTTGTGTAATCTTTTTTAAGATTGTTATCTTGTTTTGATTTCTCAAGAATACAATTACCAATTACTAAATAATCTAACTCTGTTCCCATAAAACAATTAAAAGCATCTGTTGGTGTATTCACAATTGGCTCTCCTCTTACGTTAAATGAGGTGTTTACAATTACAGGACAACCAGTTTTTTCTTTAAACTTAGTAATTAAATCGAAATATCTTTTGTTTGTATTTTTTGTTACGGTTTGTATTCTAGCTGAATAATCTACATGAGTAACAGCTGGTATTTCTGATCTTTTAATATTTAATTTATCAATACCAAATAGTTGTTTTTGTTTTTCAGTCATTTCTATTTTTTTTTCAGAATTAATATCGGAAACCAAAAGCATATATGGACTGTCAACATTGAGATCAAACCATTTGGATAAATCTTCTCTTAAAATTGATGGTGCAAAAGGTCTGAAACTCTCTCTGTATTTAACTTTTAAGTTAAGATTTTTTTGCATTTTATCAGATCTTGGATCGCCCAATATAGATCTTCCGCCTAATGCTCTTGGACCAAATTCCATTCTACCTTGAAACCATCCAATAGCTTTATCATTTGCTAAAAATTCTGCTGTTTTATCTATTAAACTTTCATATTCAAATGTTTTAAAATTGGCTCCCAATGAATTTAGTTCTTTTTCTATTTGTTGCTGGTCGAACTCACATCCTAAATATGATCCTTTCATACTGTCATTTTTATTTAATATTCTGGTGTTTCCTTGTTCAATATACCAAAGTGCAAGAGCAGCACCTAGCGAACCTCCTGCATCTCCAGCAGCAGGTTGTATCCAAATATTTTCAAAAATTTTTTCTTTTAAAATTTTGCCATTAGCTACACAATTTAAAGCTACACCACCTGCTAAACATAAATTTTTTATGCCATATTCATTTCGAATTCCTTTTACAAGTTTGATCATTATTTCTTCAGTGACCTTTTGAATAGATGAAGCAATATCCATATGAAACTGAGTTATTTGCTCTCCTTTTGGATCACGTGGTTTTTGACCAAATAATTCATGGAATTTATCATTTGTCATAGTTAGACCTGTTGCATAATTAAAATATCTTTGATCTAAACGAAAAGTTCCATCATCTTTAATATCAACAAGTTTTTTTATTTTATCTTGAAAAATTGGCGAACCGTATGGAGCTAAACCCATAAGCTTATATTCACCACTATTTACTTTAAAACCAGTGTAATAAGTAAATGCAGAGTACAAAAGTCCTAAAGAATGTGGAAATTGTATTTCTTTTTTTACTTCTAAATGATTTCCTTTACCAATAGCTACAGTAGTTGTTGCCCACTCACCCACACCATCAGCAGTTAAAACTACAGCTTCCTCAAATGGAGATGGAAAAAAAGCACTAGCTGCATGACTTAAATGATGATCAGAAAAATAAATATTTTCATCTGATTTAAAATTTTCATCATGTTCTTTAAGTTTGTTAAACAATAAGTTTTTCTGAAAAAGTTTTTCTTTAATCCATAATGGCATCGCCTTGCTAAAAGAAACAAAACCTTTTGGAGCAAAAGCAACATAAGTTTCTAATAATCTTTCAAATTTTAAAAAAGGTTTTTCAAAGAAAATTATTTGATCAACTTCACTTAATTTTAAATTTGAATATTTTAAAACAAAATTTATTGCATTTTTGGGATAATTTGGATCATGTTTTTTTCTTGTAAATCTTTCTTCTTGAGCTGCTGCAATTATTTCACCATCTTGAATTATACATGCTGCACTATCATGATAAAAAGCAGATATTCCCAGAATAGAATTCACTTTAAAAAATAGTATAAATAAATGGAGCTACTGCAGAACCCTGAGTTAATACTATTAATCCACCAAACAGAACTAGAACTATAATTATTGGTAATAACCAATATTTTTTTCTTACTTTTAAAAATTCCCAGAATTCTTTTACAAAACTCATTTTAAAATTGATTTTTCATTTTACTTTTTGGTTCATTTTTCTCAATCCAATATGAACTATTGCTGTTAAATTTCAATTTTAATAAATCCTTATTTAACAGTCTCATTAACAACCCTATAGGTGTAACTACTAAAAAAAATATAATACACATAACTAATGGTGAAATTATTTTTCCAAGAAAAATTCCAAACTTAAACCATAGTTTGTTAAGTGGATTTAAAATTTTAGAATTTACAAGCCCAAGAAGTAAAAAAATTATTGATATAAATAAGGCCCATAACCTTAATTCACTACCATTAATTAATGGGTAAATTGCAACAAGAAAAAAAACTACAAAAAATACAATTCCAAAACTTCTATTAGAACTTATTTTAATATCATCCATTTAACGATTTTTGAGGTTTCATGTCATCTTTGTTAATACCAGCTACTCTTACTGGTTTCTTCATCGCATCTCTTCTAAAAGGTTCGCCAAGTTCTTGGTTGAGAATTACTTCTATAAATGTTGTAATTCCTTTTTTTTGATCTTCACAGGATTGTTTGATTGCATTAGTGGTCTCTTCCATTGTTCTAACGGTTACACCTTTTAAACCACACGCGTCTGCAACTTTAGCGTAACTCAATTCAGGGTCCAACTCCGTTCCAACAAAATTATTATCAAACCATAAAGTAGTATTTCTTTTCTCGGCTCCCCATTGATAATTTCTGAAGATTACCATTGTAATAGAAGGCCACTCTTCCCTAGCACATGAACTCATTTCATTCATACTTATTCCAAAAGCACCATCTCCAGCAAATCCAATTACAGGAGTATCTGGACAACCAATTTTTGCTCCCAATATTGATGGGAAACCATAACCACAAGGACCAAATAAACCTGGTGCTAAATATTTTCTAGGCTTTTCAAATGTTGGGTAAGCATTACCTATTGCACAGTTATTACCAATATCACTTGATATAATTACATCATCAGGCATTCCTGCTTGAATTGCCCTCCAAGCTTGTCTTGGTGACATTCTATCTGCGTCTCTTTCTCTAGCTTCTTTATTCCAAACTGTTCCTTCATCATCATCCTCATGATCCAAACTTGAAAGTTTTTGTAACCAAGCTGATTTAGTTTGATGAATTAAATCCTTCCTAGCTTGTCTATCTGTATCACCAGCATTTGAAGATAATTTTTCAAAAATTTGTTCAGCAACTAATTTTGCATCACCGCTTATTCCTACAGTAACTTTTTTAGTCAAACCTATTCTGTCAGGATTAATATCAACCTGAATAATGTTTGCATTTTTTGGCCAATAATCAATTCCATAACCAGGTAATGTAGAAAAAGGATTTAATCTAGTTCCCAAAGCTAATACCACATCAGCTTTTGAAATTAATTCCATTGCTGCTTTTGATCCATTGTATCCTAAAGGGCCAACAGCTAGAGGATGGCTTCCGGGGAAACTATCATTATGTTGGTAACCAGAACAAACAGGTGAATCTAATTTTTCTGCAAGTTTTTTTGTAGCTTCTATAGCTCCTCCAATAACAACACCTGCTCCTGATAGTATTACTGGAAACTTTGCTTTGGACAACAAGTCAGCTGCTTTAGCTACAGCATCATTTCCTCCTCCTTGTCTTTCTAGTCTTACAATTGGAGGAAGATCGATATCAATTACTTGACACCAATAATCTCTTGGAACATTAATTTGTGCTGGCGCCGATCCTCTTATAGCTTTTTCTATAACTCTATTTAGTACTTCAGCCATTCTTGATGGATCTCTTACCTCTTCTTGATAACAAACCATATCTTTAAATAAATTCATTTGCTCTACTTCTTGAAATCCACCTTGTCCCATTGTTTTGTTTGCTGCTTGAGGTGTAACTAATAAAAGAGGAGTATGATTCCAATAAGCTGTTTTAATTGGTGTAACTAATCCAGTAATTCCAGGTCCGTTCTGGGCAATAACCATTGACATTTTACCAGTAGCTCTTGTGTAACCATCAGCAATTAAACCACCGTTTGTTTCATGGGCAACATCCCAAAAAGTAATACCTGCATCTGGAAAAATATCTGAAATTGGCATAAAGGCTGAACCGATAATTCCGAATGCATGTTCGATACCGTGCATTTGTAAAACTTTTACAAAAGCTTCTTCTGTTGTCATTTTTGTCATAAAACTAGAACCTCTCTAAAGTGTAATTACACTATTTATAAAATTCGTTTGTTAATTTGTGCGATTAATATATAAGTTTTTACAAATTTCAAACAAACAAATCGACACGATATGGCGACAGATATAATCATACACGATAAAAAAGACAACGTGGGAGTAGTTGTTATTGAAAAAATCACTCCTAAACAAGACTGTGCTTGCTGGATAATGGAAGATGACAGTTCAACAAATATTCAATCCGTAGATGAAATACCTTTGGGGCATAAAATTGCAATGGTTGACCTTAAAGAGGGTGATACTATTTTAAAATATGGTCACGATATTGGTAAAGTAATTAAATCAATCAAAAAAGGTGAGCATGTGCATGTTCACAATGTAAAAACAAAGAAGTGGTAATAGTATGGAAATCCCAAAAAGCTTTTTAGGTTATAAAAGAGAAAACGGCAGAGCCGGAACAAGAAATCATGTAATTATTTTGCCAGTTGATGATATTTCAAACGCATGTGCAGAAGCAGTTGCTAATAATATTAAAGGCACAATCGCTCTTCCTCATTCTTATGGAAGACTTCAGTTTGGTGCAGATTTAGAGCTTCATTTTAGAACAATGATAGGAACTGGATGTAATCCAAACGTTGCAGCTGTAATTGTCATTGGTATCGAACCGAAATGGACAAAAAAAATTGTAGATGGAATTGCTAAAACTGGCAAACCAGTTGAAGGATTTCATATTGAGCGTACAGGAGACATTGGTACGACAATGAAAGCATCAAAAAAAGCACAAGAATTTGTGATGTGGGCTTCTGAAAAACAAAGAGAAGAGTGTCCTTTAAGTGATTTATGGATTTCAGTTAAGTGTGGAGAATCTGATACTACTTCAGGACTAGCTGCAAACCCAACAGTTGGAAACTTAATGGACAAACTTGAGCCATTAGGTGTTCACTTGTGTTTTGGTGAAACATCCGAATTAACAGGTGCGGAACAAGTTTGTGCAACTAGAGGAGCTACAAAAGAAGCATCTGAAAAATTTATGAAAACTTGGAGCTCTTATAATGATTTTATTTTAAAAGAAGCGACAGATGATCTTTCTGAAAGTCAACCAACAGCTGGAAATATAGCTGGAGGACTTACAACAATTGAGGAAAAAGCTTTTGGTAATTTTCAAAAAATTGGAAATTGTAAATTTATTGATGTTCTTGAACCAGCTGAGGAACCAACTAAAGGAAAAGGTTTATATTTTATGGACACATCATCTGCTGCTGCTGAATGTGTGACACTTCAAGCTGCTGCTGGTTTTAATATTCATTTATTTCCAACTGGACAAGGCAATATCGTTGGAAATCCAATTGAACCTGTTGTTAAATTAACAGCTAATCCCTTAACTGTAAAAGGTATGGGAGAACACATTGATTGTGATGTTTCAAAAATTCTTTCAAGAGAAATGAACTTGTCTGAAGCCGGAGATGAACTAATTAAAACAACTTTAAGGGTAGCTAACGGAAGATTGACTTGTGCAGAAGCTTTAGGTCACAGAGAATTTGTGATGACTAAACTCTACAGAAGTGCATAAAAATTTCTGTGGTTGATAAGTTTCAGTATCTAAAATCAATTTTTCCAGGTGTTATATTAGCTTTAATATTTTGTTTATTTTCTCAGGGTATTAATAACGTTTTAGCGATAGAGATTTTTGGTACTGAAAAAAGTCCAATTTCAACAGTATTAATTGCAATACTGCTTGGAATTTTAATGGGAAATGCTTTTACTCCAAGACCAGGTATGATGATTGGTTTGGATTTTACCCAACAATATATTTTAAAATTAGGAATAATTTTTTTAGGTATTAGATTAAGTTTTGCTGATTTTATAAAATTTGGCTCTGTCGCGATACCTCTTGTCATTTTTTGTATTTTGGGAGTATTGATATTAATAAAACTTCTCATAAAAAAAGTCCCTATATCATCTAAAATGTCTTACCTAATTGCTATTGGTACTAGTGTTTGTGGTGCTACTGCAATTGTTGCAACTGCGCCAGTTATAAACGCAAAAAAAACAGAGGTTGCTTATGCAATAGCTAATATTACATTATTTGGGGTAATTGCTATGCTAATTTACCCCTATTTTGCAGAATGGTATTTCGATAATAATGCTTTGGATGCTGGATTGTTTTTAGGAACTTCAATACATGAAACCTCTCAGGTAGCTGCTGCAGGATTAATTTATGATCAACAATTTAATAATCCTGAAACTTTAGACGTAGCAACAGTAACAAAATTAATTAGGAATACTTTTCTAGTCATACTAATTCCCTTATTTGCTTTCTTGTATAATAGGGGTGAATTTAAGGAACAAAAATACTCCATTTTAAGTATTTTTCCTTATTTTGTAATCGGTTTCATTGGTATGATAATTGTGAGAAATTTGGGAGATCAATTCTTTTCAATTGAAGGTGATAATTTTTATGTTTGGTCAAAATTTATTGAATATTTAAAAATTTTAGCAACTGTATTTTTAACTATGGCAATGGCAGCTGTAGGAATTTCAATAAACTTAAGTGAACTTAAATCAATGGGATATAAACCATTTGTAGTTGGCTTGATTGCAGCTGTGACTGTTGGAATTATAAGTTTAATATATATAGAAACTTTAAAAAATTTTTTAATTTAAGATTTTACTAATAATTTTTTTCTTAAGTTTGAAACGAAACGTCTTATAAAAGCTGCTCCAACACCTAATATAATCGCAAACATAATAGTGAATAGTCCATAAAAGAAAGGCATCTCTTGAGAAAATTCAATTATAAATTGAGAAAAGAAGTTTAAATCTGAACTAGTTGCTTTTGTATTACCATTAATAATCTGATCTGAGAAAAATGTATCGTATGCTATCGCTATACCTACTATCAGTAACAAAATTGCTAATAAGGCTCTTAAACCAGAACTATCAATTCTTTCTCCTAATTTTTGTCCAACCTGTACTCCTATGATTGATCCAACAACCAACATAAGAACTAGTAATAAATCTATAGATCCATAATTAAATGAATGAAGAAAAGTAACAACCACACTTACAAAAATTGTTACAAATAAAGATGTACCAGGAACTAATTTTGTAGGCATTTTAATTATATAAATCATTGCTGGAACTAAAATAAACGCACCTCCAATTCCCATAATAGCTGCAATAAAACCTACCAATAGACCAATTATAATTGGAGTAAAAATACTCTCGTATAATTTAGACTTTGGAAATCTCATTCTTAATGGAAGACCGTGTATCCAATAATGAACATGTAATTTTTTTTTAACCACAACGTTTCTTTTTGCTTTATCTATTTCACCTAAACTTTCAACAAGCATTAAAGTTCCGATTATTGCTAATATATACATGTAGGCCAGAGAGATAACTGTATCAATTTTTCCAATACCTTTAAAATAAGTAAAAGTGTAAATTCCTAAAGAAGTTCCAATTACACCTCCAATTACAATCATTGAACCCATTTTATAATCTAAAGTATTTTTTAAATAATGCGTGGTAGATCCAGAAACTGAAGTGGCTAAAATATTATTTGCTTCATTAGCAACCGCATACGCAGGAGGTATTCCTAAAAAAATTAAAAAAGGTGTCATCAAAAATCCACCACCAACACCAAATAAACCTGAAAGTACTCCAACAATTGCGCTTAATAAAAGTATTTCGATAGGGTTAACAAAAACTTGAGCTATTGGTAAAAATACTTCCATAAAAAATTTAAAAGTTGTTAAAAAACAACTTAGTTAAAAGTGATAAAAGTTCCAACTAAAATCACTCCCCAGTAGGCTGTTAAGCTTGCTATAATTCCTGCCTTAATAAATGTAGTTTTAAAATTTGAGAGTTTATTAATAATTTTTACGTTAGAAAGTAACATTAAATTCGTCAATACACCCACAACGAAATTTGTCAAACAATTATTTAAAGCTAAGCAATTTTTTTTGTCTAATAGATGGTAGCCCCAAAAACCTTAACCGCATCGTCTTCAACACCTAAGACTAACCTCCCAAGAAACTCTCCTGGGATCTCTTTATTTGTCTGTTTGATCAAAACAGTTATGTGGTCTCCTCTTCTTAGGCATCCAAAAGGTTCGAAAGTCTCTTTAAGATTAGTGATAAGCTTATTATTAGCCCACTGTTTACCAAGCTCCACTTCATTAGCGCCAAAAAGCATTTGAGTAGAGAAATCTCTAGTAAATCCACCATAATCTTTAAGATTAGATGATTTAACCAAATTATCCCAAATAGGTTTGGCTAATTCAAATATCTCATCATCTGTTTTAGATAAAATATCCATTAAATTTATTTAAAAAAGTCTATTAAGAAGCTTTTTTCTTCTCGTTCTCATCCACTATGTGGTATACAGGAACTTTCTCCATACTAAACTTACCAGTCTTAGGGTCTCTTCTAGAAACTGTTAAACAATGCCAATTATCATCATCAAGTTTCATATGATCGCCTCTATAATAATATCCAGGCCATCTAGTTTCTTCTCTAAACATAGTATGTTCTGTTACACACTGAGATGTCAAAGCTCTGTGTTTAAGCTCCCATGCCCTCATAAGCTGGTGATAATCCTCAGCTCCCACGTTTTCAAGATCCTCCTCAAGCCAAGCTAACAATTCTAATCCTCTTTTTAGCATATTAGCATTAGTCATATAGTTTGTAGCTATTCCACCTACATATTCATCCATTATTCTTTGTAAACGTTGTAAACCTTGAATAGGTGAGATATAGCTTGGAGATACAGTTCCTCCTGTAATCTCATTTTGAGCAACTGTGTAATTTTCTAAAGGTTTATAAACTTTAACTTTGAAATCTTCACATTGTTTATCTGATACTTTTAAACCCTCAGCTTTTTTGTCTTCAATATATTTTACAGCTGCTTTTGCTGCTAATCTACCCTCTGTAAATGAGCCTGACGAAAATTTGTGAGCACTTCCACCTACAGTATCACCTGCTCCAAATAATCCATCAATTGTTAACATTCTATTATAGCCCCAAAAATACTCCGGTGGAGACAAATCTTCTGGTCCACTTACCCAAGCCCCAGAACAAGTAGCATGAGAACCCATTACGTATGGTTCGGACGTTGTTAATTCAGGATTTGTATATTTCGGGTCAATATTTTGAGATGCCCAAACAACAGCTTGACCTACTGTCATTCCTAAGAAATTCTCCCAACCAACAGTTTCTAAATGTGGGTCTTGAAAAGCCTCAGTAGTAACCATATGGATTGGTCCACCACCTGCCATTGTTTCTTGAATAAAAGCATGATTTCTTAAACACGTAGGTGTTGGATGGTGATCTATATATTCACCTACTAATTCCTTAGTCTGATCGTACCATTTCTTCTCGTAGTTTTCACCGTTTGCATTTTGTGTATATGTT
Source organism: uncultured Pelagibacteraceae bacterium (assembly GCA_902594865.1). Classification (GTDB taxonomy): domain Bacteria; phylum Pseudomonadota; class Alphaproteobacteria; order Pelagibacterales; family Pelagibacteraceae; genus Pelagibacter. The sequence continues at coordinate 41,916 of CACJNV010000009.1, forward strand.
TTTAAATGTAAGAAGTAAGCTCCAACAGGTCCATATCCATCTTTAAATCTACATAAAACAATTCTATTTTCCATTTGAGTCATTTTAGCACCAGCTGCAATTGGTAATGCGTATGCAGAACCATTACTCCAAGGAGCATACCAAGTTCTTCCCATACCTTCTCCAACAGCTCTAGGCTTAAATATGTGTGAAGCTCCTCCTGCTGCAACAATTACAGCCTTTGCTCTAAATACATGAAAATCACCTGTTCTCATATTAAAGCCAACAGCACCACCCACTCTGTTCTCTTGAGCCTCATCCATTAAAAGATGAGTAATCATAATTCTATTATAAATTTTGTCCGCAGATTTTTTTGCTGCTTCTGCAACAATTGGCTTATAACTTTCACCGTGGATCATTATCTGCCACTTACCCTCTCTTAAATATCTTCCAGTCTCTTCATTTTTCATCATAGGAAGACCCCACTCATCAAACATATGAACAGTTGAGTCTACATGACGAGCCATGTCATATCCTAAATCTTCTCTAACCATTCCCATCAAATCATTTCTTGCGTATCTGACATGATCTTCAGGTTGATTTTCGCCCCACTGCATACCCATATAACAGTTAATTGCGTAAAGACCTTGAGCTACTGCTCCGCTTCTATCTATGTTTGCTTTTTCAACACAAACAATTTTCATATCTCTGCCCCAGTGCCTTGCTTCGAAAGTTGCACCAGTACCTGCCATACCTCCACCAACAACTAGTAGATCGCAGTCTTCATAATGAGTTTTATGCTTAGCCATTAGTAATAAACTCCTTTTTTAAAAGACTCTTTTGGAACTGCAGGAAGTTCACCATCGATGTTTAGACCTTCAGGTTCAGTGTAAAGTCTTTGTGAGTTTAACTCTCCTTGTTTAATTTTTTCTCCATCTGCAAGTTTAGGAATAAATTTTCCCCATGGTTTTGTTGTTATCGGTGAAACAAAGTCTTTTGTTGTTCCATTTCTAAATTTAATTTTCCAAGAAATAGTTCCTTTTTCTTCTTCACGTCTTACTCTAACGCTATGTCCCATTGGAGCAAAATCTGCATAACCTCTTACGTCAATCGCATGATTTGGGCATGCTTTTACACATGAATAACATTCCCAACAAAAATTAGGTTCTATATTTTTCGCACGTCTAATGTTTTCATCAATGTGCATTATATCAGATGGACAAATATCTACGCAGTGACCACATCCATCACATCTAGTCATATATACAAAAGTTGACATAATTTATTTTCTTTCCTTTTTTGTTATCATATTAATAATGTTTTGGCTCTTCTCTTTTTATTCCTAGGCCAAATTGCTCAGGGGCATCTGCAGGAGGTGGTAAATTATCTCTAGAACCGTCTGCTTCAGCCAAATTTTTCTGTATTGCTGCTCCAGGCTTGTAGAACATGTGAGCAAATTTTGACCAATAAACTCCACCAAATAAAACTAAATTTGAAACTACAAACAATGCAAAAAATAAGAATGACAAACCTACTTGACCATTAAATTGAGTATAAGACCAAGCTAGTCCAAAAGTTGAACATGCTAATAATGCTAAAACAAACAAATCAGCTTTAATAATTCTATACCAAGGGTGTGCTTCAGCAGAAACATCTACTCTTAAAAAAAACCAAAACCAAAACCCACCAACACAAGTAAGTATTGCACCTACATGCCATAGCATTGACCACAATGTAGAAGAAGATTTATCTGCACCTGTATAACAAAACACTAACATTGCTGAAGCAATCCAAAAGATTATAGTTCCATACATACCAAGAACATGTGCCAATCTTCTTTTTCCAAAACCTAATTCTGATGTTGTTCCAATATCATAAACAGTAGTCTTAGCAATAATTTTTGCCTTCTCAGCGGCTCCAACCTCTCTTGTTGCTTGCAATTTTGCTTTTTTTGCATTGTTAAAGAAATAAGTTAAATTTTTGTGATGTATCATCTGAATAATTGTTCCAATAGCAATTAAAAGTACCATTGCAATTATAAAACCTTGCATAACAACAGTGGGAACTACTTCTGATAATAACGAAAATGGATTTGTTTCAAGCATTTTACCCTTATGTTAAATTATTTTAAATAATTTTAAAGTTTTCTAGTCTAGATAACTCATCATATCAACAAAAACTATTGATAAATTTGTCTTTAATAACAACTAAAAAAATATTTACTTTCTTTTGTAGTGTTGTTTTTTTGGGATCACTGACCTAACACCGCCCTGAGGATTCTCAACATCACCTTCTCTTCTTGGAATTAAATGAATGTGGCAATGCATAATTGATTGGCCTGCAGATTTTCCTGCATTTGTACCAATATTAAAACCTTTAACACTAGTATCTTGTTTTAAAATTTTTTCTTTAGTTTTGAAGATTAACTCATTACATGCCTGAATTTCATCTTTAGTAAGCTCAAAATATGTTTCAACATGTCTTTTAGGAACTATAAGACTATGAAATTCTGAGACAGGATAGCTATCTTTAGATGAATAAGCCAATTGGTTTTCAAATTGCAGCTCTTCTTTTCTGATTTCACAAAATATACAAGGGTTGTTTGGATCTTTCATGTTTAAACAAGAGAATTGTATATTTTATTTAACTTAGTGTAGCAACCAGTCTTTCTTCTCTTCCATTTAAGATCATTTATTTTTGAAACTGATGTTATTCCTTTACCGGATCCAATAAGAATTATTTCTTCGTAATCATCAATTGATTTAATAGAAATATCTTTAAAATTAATTTTAATTTTCTTGCTTATAAACTTAAGTGTATTTCCAAAATAACAATTTTTTTTAGGTGAAAAAATCTTTCCATTTTTCACAAAAACTAAATTTGAAGTACCGGTTTCTAAAATTTTGTCATTAGCGACTAGGGCAATATCAAATTTAGCTGAGTCAACTTTGCTTAATTTTGCTAATATTTTTTTATAATAGAGATTTTTGTAATTTGGTTCTACTCGTTTATATTTAAACAATAAAAGATTAAAATTACTTTTTGGTTTTGGTCTTTTTCTAATTGAGACTGATATAAGTTTTTTATTTAACGCTATACGAAATAAATTATCAGAACCTTTGTATAGAGTATTTTTTTTAATTAAATCTTTAATAATGTTTTTTAAATTGTTTTTTCTTATCCCATATATTTTTGTAGATTTTATTAAGTTCTCTAAATGCGGTTTTAAAAGTATTAGCTTAGGAGGTTTTCCAACCATTCGCATTGTAGTGAATACACCTCTGGATCCCCAAAGATCTTTGAAAGTAACTTCTTTAAGATTACTAAGCTGATAAGATTTTTTGTATAATAGTGTTGCCATTTTCTGTTAAAAAAGATTCTGGATGAAATTGGAATCCATATATTTTGTTTTGATTATCCTCAAGACCCATTGGTATTTTTGTTTTACTACATCTCATAGTTATTTTAATAAAATTCGATTTAAATGGCTCCATTAATTTTAATGAATGATACCTTCCAACTTTAAACTGTTGATTGTTTTTAAAGATTTTACTTTGATAATTTGTTTTTATTTTAGATTGAAAGCCATGATAAATTTTTTTTTGCTGTATTATTTTTCCGCCTTCATTATGCAAAATCATTTGATAACCAAGACAAATACCAATAATTTTTTTCTTTCCTTTGTATTTTTTGTAAATTTTTGAAGTAGCAGGATAATCCTTTGGTGATCCAGGTCCTGGTGATAAAACAATCACATCACTTTTATCAAGTAATTTATAATTTACTTCATAATAATTTGTACAAATTACCTTATCAAATTTTGCAAATTGATGAACAACATTCCAGGTAAAAGAGTCTTGATGATCAATTATGTAAATCATTTAAACAACTCCAATAAAGATTTTGCTTTAATAAAATTTTCATTAAACTCTTTCTTTGGTGAACTATCTAATACTACTCCAGATGCAGCAGAGATCTCTGATTGATTTTTGTAATTTAATATAGATCTAATTATAATATTAAACTTCATATCTTGATTAAATTTAATAAATCCAAAACTTCCTGTAAAAATATTTCTACTTTCTTTTTCTTGATTATTTAGAAGTTCTAACGTTCTTATCTTAGGACAACCAATTACAGATCCTCCGGGCATCATAGCTTTGATGATATCAATCAATTTTGTGTTTTTGTTTAATATTCCACAAATTGAAGTCACATAATGAAAAAGATGCTTATATTCTTCAACGTATTTTTTTTTAAGTATTTTAACACTTCCAGGCTTACAAATTTTTGATAAATCACTTCTTTCCATATCAACTATCATGTTGTGTTCTTTTGTTTCTTTCTCATTATTTTTGAAATATTTAAGAGCTATATTTTTATTGGATAATAATTTTTTCTTAAAAGTTCCAGCTATTGGTTTTGTTATAATTTTGTTTTTTTTCTTATCAATTAATGTTTCAGGAGAGCAGCTTACTATAGAATAATCCTTGTCTTTTATCATAAATGACTCTGGGGAAGCATTAACACGCATCAATTTCCAAAAAAAATTAACAGGATTAATTAATGATTTATTCTTATATTTTGTACAAATTTTAATTTGATAAGTCTCACCTTCTCTTATTTTTTTTGAAAATAATTCAAATATTTTTTTATATTTTGCATATGAAATATTAATCTTAAAGGGACTTAAAATTTGAGTTTTGTTGAATTGATAGTTAAATGTATGTTTTTTGATATTAGATATAACTTTAATATCTTTTCTAATTTTAATTATAGTCTCAGGTTTATAAAAAATTCCTTTATAAAAGTTTATCCTTTTTTTATTTTTTAAATTAATACCAATCAAATTACATAAAATTTCATAACCAAAAAAACCAAGATATAAATCTGTTTCTTTGTTATATTTTTTTTTCTCTAACGAATTAAGAAATTTATGTACATTTTTTTTTGTTAAAATGATCTTTTTTGAAAAATCTGTATAAATATTATAGCCATCTTCTACTTTATAAATAATTAAAGGTTTATCTGATTGATACAGATTCTCTAAATAAGGGTTAAATTTAAACTTATGCTGGCTGAGTTCTTTCAATTGCTTTCTCTACTATAGGTAAATGTATCAGACCTGCAAAAATTGATAATGCGATAGATCCGTACCATGCAAAGTCAAAATTTCCATTTAATTCATAAAATACACCACCTAGATATGCTCCTAGGAAAGAACCAATTTGATGGCTTACAAAAACTATTCCATATAAAAGTCCAACATATTTTGTACCAAATATATGTGCAACAATTCCATTTGTTGGAGGAACTGTGGATAGCCATAAAAAACCAAAAGTAACTCCAAAAACTATAGAATTAAATATACTCGGTGGTAAGAAAATAAAATAGATAATTGAAACGCCTCTTAAAAGATATATTGCACTTAATATTTTTTTCTTACTATACCTTGTTGCTAAATAACCGCTGGTAATCGTACCAGCCATATTAAATACACCAATCAAAGCTAAAACCATTGCAGGCGTCCAGTCAGGCAAACCTTTGTCTGCCATATAAGTAGGAATGTGTGTTGCTACTAAAGCAATATGCCAACCACAAACAAAAAAACCTAAAGTTAGATAAATAAAACTTTTGTTTGCAAAAGCCTCTTTTAGAGCCTCTCTTGCTGTTTGATTATTATCTTGATTAACTCCTACAGGTATTTTTGGAGTACTAACAAACAAAGCTACCACTAATCCTAATCCTAAAAGAAGAGAAAAATATAAAAGAGTATTTTCCCAGCCTGTTTCAACTAAGGAATATCTAACAAGTAAAGGTGATACAAAATATCCAAATGAACCTGCACATGTAACAATTCCTGTTGCAATAGTTCTATTAGATGCTGGAAAATGTTTAGCTACTACTGATACCGGAATACCTATTGCAGTGGAGCCTAAGCCTATTCCAATCATTACTCCTATAGTTAAAGTAAAATAACCTCCAGTATTATAGCCAGAATAAAAAAGCAAAACCCCAACTAAATAAAAAACAAAACCAATAAATATTGCAACCGCTCCTCCATATTTATCAGTAATTACACCAAACAACGGACTGAATACTCCCCAAAGTAATAACTGCAATCCCATAACAAAACCAAAATGAGAAATGGAAATATCTAAGTCAGTATTAAAATCAAAATAAAACAACCCAAAGGTCTGTCTTATTCCTAAAGAAATAATTACAACTATAGAAGCAGCAATTAAAGTGATTAGTGCTTTTTTGCTAATAGTAAAACTTTCTGAACTCATTTAATAAATTTTAATGCTTGTTTTATATCATTAATTATGTCCTTCGGATCTTCCAGTCCAATATGCATCCTTATTATATGTTCATCTTTATTTATATGTGTAAATTGTCTCTTACCTAGTGCTTGGTGTGTTTGATAAAGTGCTAAGCTTTCGAAACCTCCCCAACTAAATCCATACCCAAAAAGTTTTAAAGAATTAACAAATTTTAACACTGAGTTTTTATTTTTTGATTTTATTTTAAATCCTAATAAACCAGATGCTCCTGAATAATATTTTTTCCATAATTTATAATTTTGACTACCTTTTTTATATGGATAAAAAACTTTAATTATTTTTTTCTGTTTTGATAAAAACTTGCAGACTTTAAGTGCATTTTCCTGATGTTTTTCTAATCTTACATCTAAAGTTCGAATACCTCTTAGAATTAAATACGCATCATCAGGACCTAATCTTAATCCTGAAACTTTATTTGTTGCTTCTACTAATTTAAAAACTCGTTTACTTATAGCTAAACTGCCACCCATTACATCTGAGTGACCAGAATAATATTTTGTTGCAGAGACAATCGACATATCAAAACCTAGCTTTATTGGTTTCAGAAAATAAGGTGTTCCCCAAGTGTTATCTATGGCTGTATAAATTTTATTTTTTTTTGCCAATGCAACTATTTTAGATAAATCTTGAAATTCAAAGGTGTTGCTTCCAGGATTTTCAACAAAAATAAGCTTTGTTTTTTTTGTAATTTTGCTTTTTAGATCATTAAAGTCATTTGGATTATAAAATATTGCTCTGATATTAAATTTTTTAAGGTATGTTTCTATTAAAAGTCTTGATGGTGAGTAAACTGAGTCTGTAACAAGTATTTCATCATCTGGCTTCACAACGCTTAACACACCAAGAAAAATTGCACCAAAACCAGTAGGGGTTAGATAAACCTTATAACATTCTTCAATTTTTCTCAAAATTTGTTGTAATGCATATGTTGTGGATGTACCTTGTCGACCATAATCAAAATTTCCACTTACTGGATCTTTCAAATATTTATTCTGAGTTTTTTTAATATCCTGCATAGATTTAAAAATAATAGTAGAAGCTCTAACCACAGGAGGATTTACTGACTGATTATGAAAATCTTTAGCTGTATGTTTCAGGAAAGTCTTGAAGGATTTACCCATAATAAATTTGATATGTTATTAAGACAATGCTATATCCCATGAAAAACGTCAATAAAATTAAAATAGGACTAAATGAGTTACCCAAAAAAACATAGAGGCCGAAGAAAACAAGGGTCTAAAAAAAGAAGAGCTAAAAGAAAAAATAAGAAGAAATAATTCTTCTGCTATTCTTTAATCCAACCACCACCAAGCACTTTGTGGCCAAACTGGTCTTTACGATAAAAAACACATGCCTGACCAGGTGAAATGCCATCTTCAGGAATTGCTAAATTAACTTTAGCATTATTGTTATCTATAAGATCAACTTTTGCTTCTAGAAGACTTCCAGTAGATCTAACTTTAACAAATAAATTTTGATCTAAATCCTCTTTATTAGTTAATAAATTTATTTCCTTTAAACAAATTGTTTTTTTTCCAAGTTTTTCTTTAGGTCCAACTATTATTTCATTTTTATCCGAATTTATCTTTAACACATAAAGGGCTTCTTTATCTGAAACTTTAATTCCTTTTCTTTGACCAATTGTGAAATTAATAATTCCATCATGAACACCAATTACCTCACCATCTAAATTTTTTATATTTCCTTTCTGAAAGGAGTCTGGTCTGAACTTTTGTATTACTGAAGCATAATCACCATTTGGCACAAAACAGATGTCTTGACTATCTGGTTTATAAGCAACGTTTAAATCTAAATTTTTTGCGATTTCTCTAGTTTTGTCTTTTAACATTCCACCTAATGGAAATCTTAAATAATCTAATTGGTCTCTAGTTGTATTGAATAAAAAATAACTTTGGTCTCTATTTTCATCTATGGCTCTATACATGTTTGTAGTTTTATTTTCTGTAATACTTTTTACATAATGACCAGTAACTAACGCATCAGCTTTGAGTTCTTTTGAAACTTCAAATAAATCTTTAAATTTAACAGTTTGATTACACTGAACACATGGGATTGGAGTTTCACCTTTTAAATAACTCTCAACAAAATTATCTATAACACCTTGTTTAAACTTATCTTGATAATATAAAATTTTATGTTCTATACCTAACTTATGTGCAACACGTTTAGCATCCATTATATCTTGACCCGAACAACACTGTTTAGATGCAGCTACTTCTTTACCATCATCATAAAGTTTTAGAGTTATACCAATTACATTATAACCTTCCTTTTTCATAATTCCTGCGACTGTGGAAGAATCTACTCCACCCGACATTGCAACAACTAGGGTAGTATCTGAAGGTTTTTTATCTAAACCAATAGAATTTAAATTTTTATTCATAAGGTGGTATTTATACTTATTTACAATATAAGTTAAATTAAATGATTTTAGACTATGAACCAGGCGACAAAGTCACTAATCCTCAAAAAAAAGAATGGGGAATTGGACAAGTGCAATCTATAATTAACGATAAAGTGACAGTTAATTTTGAAAATGCTGGAAAAAAAGTAATCAATGCAAAAAACATTGAATTAAAAAAACTAGGAAAATGAAGTTAAACTTAAAAGAGATTGTTGAAAATTTAATTGATAATTTTTTAGCGGCTGGAGATTTAGCTATACAATTAAGAAATAAGGGTTTGATAAAAAAAATAAAATCAGACAATACACCAGTAAGTAATGGTGATTTAGAAGTAAATAAATTTATATCAAAAAAAATTTCTGAGATTACTCCTAATCTACCTATCATTTCGGAGGAGGACTCTGATAATAAAGGTAACCTAAATTTAAAAGATTTCTGGCTTGTTGATCCTATTGATGGAACTTATGATTATATTAATAATTTAGAAGAATTTACCATTAATGCTGGTTTGATAATTAATAACAAACCTGTTGCAGGATTAATAAATGCTCCTGCAAAAAAAAGAATGTTTTATTCATATAAAAAAGGTAATGCTTTTGAGTTTAGCAATGGTAAAAAAATAAACTTAAATAATTTACCTGCTAAAAAAAAAGAAAATCTAAAATTTATTTCATATTCAACTAGAATAAAGCCTGAAATTCAAAAAATTTATGATGATTTGGGAGTAAAAGAAAATATTAGAATGAAAAGTTCTTTGAAATTCTGTGTCGTTGCTACGGGTGAATATGATGGTTATGTTGCTGAACCTAGAGCATATGAATGGGATATAGCAGCTGGT
>CACJNV010000010.1 GCA_902594865.1 uncultured Pelagibacteraceae bacterium
TTATTTTCTTTCATTTTATCGTAATCAAAATCTATGCCTAGATATGTCGAATTTTTTATTTGACTATTAATGTAAGCAAAAAAATTTCCTCCACCACAACCAACATCTAAAATACTACATGAAGTATTTTTTTTGTTTTTTTTTATAAAATCAGATCCAAATATGAATCTATCATTACTATCCTGAGCTCTAGTCAAACCTAAATAAAATATGGGAAAATATTTTAATAATATTTTTTCTATTTTTTTAAACATTAAAATTTAAAAGATTTCTCATAGAATATAACCCTGGTCTTTTTTTCATTATCCATTTAGAGGCAGTTAAAGCCCCATCAGAGTAAAGTGCTCTATCAAAAGCTTCATGGTTTAATGTAATTATTTCTTTTCCACTTGAGAATTTTACCTCATGTTCCCCTATAATTTCACCTTTTCTAATTGAGTTAAAATTAATTTTTTTTCCATAAGGAAAAGATTTTTTATTTAAGAATTTTTTACCAATTAAATTATATAAATTTTTATTTTTTCCATCAGCAATTCCTTTACCAAGCATTAAGGCAGTACCGGATGGGTAGTCTTTTTTATGTTTGTGATGTACTTCAAATATTTTACTTAAGTATTCATCATTTAATGATTTTGATGCAATTTCTGTTAAATACATTAATAAATTTACACCTAAGCTCATGTTTCCAGCTTTTAAAATAGGTATTTTTTTCGAATATTTTTTAATCTGGTTTTCTTGGTTCCTAGTAAACCCCGTAGTACCGATTATTACCTTTTTTTTTAGTTTTGACGCAATTTTTAATATTTCAAGAGTGCAGTTAGGAACAGTAAAATCAATAATTACGTCAGCTTTTCTAAAAGCTTTTTCTGAATTTAACTCAGGTTTAACTCTATTAAACTTTTTATTTATTAATCTATTTTCTGTAAGTGTAACTAGTTTAAAGCTTTTATTTTTTTTTGAAGATCTAATTAATTGCTGGCCCATCCTTCCCATACAACCGGAAATAGCTAAATTAATTTTTTTCATTTAGCTAATATTAACCCTTTTTAGAAGATTAGTCTTTTAGTTTTTCCAGAAATCTTTTGCTTTTTGAAAAAATTTTTTAATACTTGGATTTGACTTGTCGTTTTCAATCTCCCTAAATTGTTCCAATAATTCTTTTTGTTTTTTATTTAGGTATACAGGCACCTCTGTTTTAACCTGAACATATAGGTCCCCAAAATCACCTCTTCTCATAAATGGCATTCCTTTACCTTTAAGTCTAAATTGTTTACCATTTTGAGTTCCGTCAGGAATTTTAATTTTAGCTTTTCCACCATCAATAGTTGGAATTTCTATTGTTGTTCCTAAAGCTGCATCTGCTAGAGAAAGTGGAAATTCAAAAAATAAATTTTCGTCTGATCTTTTAAATAAGTTATGTGTATTAACATTAATAAATAAATAAAGATCACCTGTTGCTCCACCTCTAGTTCCTGCTTCACCTTTTCCTGCAAGCCTTATTCTCGTTCCATCATCTACACCTTTCGGAATTGTTACAGATATTCTTTTAGATGCTTGTTTTTTACCCTGACCATTACAATCATTACAAGGATTAGTAATTTCCTCACCATTTCCATTACATTGAGGACACGTCTGTTGTACAGTAAAGAAACCTTGATTGGATCTTATTCTACCATTCCCACCACAATATGAGCATCTGTCTGGAGAATAACCTGGTTTTGATCCATTACCTTTGCAAGTACCACACTGTTCGGATGTAGAAAATTTAATATCTTGTTTTTTTCCATGGTAAGCTTCTTCAAGAGAAATTGATAAATCATACCTTAAGTCAGAACCTCTATTATTAGATTTTCTACTTCTTGATCTTCCACCTCCTCCAAAATCACCAAAGAAATCCTCGAAAATATCTGAGAAATCTGCTCCACTGAAACCACCAAAGCCACCACCCGGTCTCCCACCACCGTTTTCAAATGCAGCGTGACCAAAATTATCGTAGTTTTGCTTTTTTTCTTTATCTGAAAGTATTCCGTAAGCCTCACTGGCTTCTTTGAATTTTTCTTCCGCTTTGGAATCTCCTGGATTTTTATCAGGATGATATTTAACAGCTAACTTTCTGTATGCAGATTTTAATTCTTCAGGACTCGCGCTTTTATTAACGCCTAGGACATCGTAATAGTCTCTTTTAGCCATCAAATTACCCCAGACAATTAAATGTCAGTTTAAGCGCTTTTTTCTTTATTCTCGTCTTTTACTTCTTCGAAATCAGCATCAACAACATTCTCGTCTTTTTTGCCCGCATCATCTCCACCATCATCTTTTCCAGATTCAGGTTTTGCACTTTGTTGTGATTTATAGATTGCTTCTCCAAGTTTCATTGAAGCCTGAACTAAAGCTTCAGTTTTTTTCTTAATATCTTCAATATCCTCACCTTTTAAAGCTTCTTTTACCGCAGATGACGCATCTTCAATTGCTTTTTTCTCTGCATCAGAAATTTTTGATCCATGCTCTTTTAAATTCTTCTCAGTAGAGTGAATTAGAGTATCTGCTTGGTTTCTAACATCAACAGACTCTCTTTTCTTTTTATCAGCTTCTTTATTAGCTTCCGCATCTTTAACCATTTTTTCAATTTCTTCATCACTTAGTCCACCTGAAGCTTGGATCTGAATTTTTTGTTCTTTACCAGTCCCCTTGTCTTTTGCTGAAACATTTACTATTCCATTTGCATCTATATCAAATGTAACTTCAATTTGAGGTACTCCTCTTGGTGCTGGTGCAATACCCACTAATTCAAAGTTACCTAAAGCTTTATTGTCAGCTGCCATTTCTCTTTCACCCTGTAGAACTCTAATAGATACAGCAGGTTGGTTATCTTCAGCAGTTGAAAATACCTGACTTTTTTTAGTTGGTATTGTTGTATTTTTTTCAATTAGCTTAGTTGAAACTCCTCCAAGTGTCTCGATACCAAGTGATAATGGAGTTACATCTAATAGAAGCACATCTTTAACATCACCTTGTAAAACACCTGCCTGAATAGCAGCACCCATTGCAACTACTTCATCAGGATTAACACTTTTGTTAGGATCTTTTCCAAAAAAGTTTTTTACTTCTTCAAGTACTTTCGGCATTCTAGTCATACCACCTACCATAACTACTTCATCGATCTCACTTGCTGTAATTCCAGCATCTTTCAAAGCAGTTTTACATGGCGGCATAGTTCTAGCAATTAAGTCCTCAACTAAAGCTTCAAGTTTTGCTCTAGTCATTTTTAAATTAATGTGTTTTGGACCTGTTTTATCTGCTGTAATGAAAGGTAAATTTATATCTGTTTGTTCAGCAGATGATAATTCTATTTTTGCTTTTTCAGCTGCTTCTTTTAATCTTTGTAAAGCAAGTTTATCTGACTTTAGATCAATTCCATTATCTTTTTTAAATTCAGAAATTAAATATTCAACAACTGCATTATCAAAATCTTCACCACCTAAAAAAGTATCACCATTGGTTGACTTAACTTCGAAAACACCATCACCTAGTTCTAAAATAGAAACATCAAATGTTCCTCCACCCAAGTCATATACAGCGATTTTTTTATTTTGTTTTTTGTCTAAACCATAAGCTAGTGACGCAGCTGTTGGTTCATTAATAATTCTTAAAACTTCTAACCCAGCAATTTTTCCTGCATCTTTTGTTGCTTGTCTTTGTGCATCATTAAAGTATGCGGGCACTGTAATCACAGCTTTTGTTACAGCTTGACCTAAATATTTCTCTGCAGTTTCTTTCATTTTTTGTAAAATGAATGCAGATATTTGTGAAGGAGAGTATTTTTCACCTTTAGTTTCTATCCAAGCATCGCCTTTTTCAGAATTAACTATTTTAAAAGGTGCAGCTTCTACATCTTTTTTTACAGTCGGATCATCAAAATTTCTTCCGATTAATCTTTTTACTGCAAAGATAGTATTTTCTGGATTTGTAACAGCTTGTCTTTTTGCTGGTTGTCCAATCAATTTTTCATTTTCATCTGTAAATGCTACAACTGAAGGAGTTGTTCTCGCACCTTCAGCATTTTCCAATACTTTGGCTTGTGTTCCCTCCATAATGGCAACACATGAATTTGTTGTTCCTAAGTCTATTCCAATGATTTTACTCATAATATTAATGTCTCTCTTTCGTCATATAGGGTTTAAATTTGAAACTACAAGTTGATCTCATAATTATTTATTTTCTTGATTTTCCTGATTTTCCTCAGTTTTTTCTTCTTTAATTGTAACTTTTTTTGACACTCCTACTAAGGACGGTCTAAGTAATCTGTCTTTTATAGTAAAGCCTTTTTGAATTTCCTGAATTATTGTTCCAGGTTCTTTAGTATCGTCTTCAATTTCCATCATTGCTTGATGAAAGTTTGGATCTAGTTTTTTGTTGAGGCTATCAATAGGTTTAATGTTATTTTTTTCAAAGATTGAGATTAAATCTTTTTTAATAATATCTAAATGTTCTAGTGTCTTCTTTAATGCTTCAGTTTCTTTTAACTTATCATCACTTTCAAGAACATGTTTTGATCGATCCAAGTTATCAATCAAATTTAATGCTTCTTTAGCAAAACTATAACCACCATATTCAAAAGCATCCTCTTTTTCTTTTTCAAATCTTCTTCTTTGATTTTCCATTTCAGCAAAAGTTCTTGCTACTTTATCTTCTAGTTCTGCAATTTTTTCTTCTGGAGTTAGCTCTTTAACTTCTTCTTGAAGTTCTTCGTTTGTTTCTTGTTTATTTTCTTCAGCCAAGTTTTCTTCAGGTTTTTCAGTTTCTTTTACTGTATCCTGGTTTTGATCCACAGAAGTGCTGTTTATGTTTTCTTCTTTTTCCATAACCTCATATATGGTAAGGAATTTAGTAATTTCTAGATGTCTAAACAAAAAATTGATAAATTATTAATAGGTACTAATAACAGGGGCAAATTACGTGAAATAAAGAGTTTGTTGCCAAAAAGCATTAAAATTCACTCTACATCCGAATTTAATCTTAAGAGCCCAGTTGAAAATGGAAAAACTTTTAAACAAAATTCATTAATTAAATCAAAATATTTTTCAAAAAAAACAGGATTGATATGTTTGGCTGATGACTCTGGTTTAGAGGTAGATTTTTTGAATAAAAATCCTGGAATTTATTCCGCAAGGTGGGGTGGAAAGTACGGAGATTTTAATAAAGCAATAAAAAGAGTTTATAGAGAACTAAATAAAAAGGATAAAAATTGGAAACATAAAAAAATCAAAGCAAGATTTATTTGTGCTATTTCTATTTCATATTTAAATAAAAAAATTGCTTGTGTGGTAGGAAAAGTCGAGGGATATATTTCGGACAAACCAAAAGGAAAGAATGGGTTTGGTTATGATCCAATTTTTATTCCTTTAAGAAAAAGAAAAACTTTTGGAGAAATGAAGCCGTCTCAAAAGTATAAAATGGATCATAGATATCAAGCCTTTAAAAAAATTAGAAAATTTCTATAAGTTTTTGATCTTCAATTTTATAAAAATTAAGTCTATGATTTATTTTATTATTTTGAATATCAAAGACTCCTATTTTTCCTTTGAATGAATTTTTTTTCTTAAAAATCTTATTTAAATTTTCTGAATTTGAGTTTAATGATAAATAATAAACCAAGCCAACAAGATCATAACTCAACAATGACAAATGGGTAGGATCTTGGTTAAATGCGTTATAATACTTTATTTTGTAGCTATCAAAATTTTCTTTATTTATTGATGGATAATATAAAGGCTGGATATCAGTTTCGTTTAACAAACTTTCATCAAACCATTGATTTAAAGTTATAAAATATTTATTTTTTGGAAGTACATCGGTGTATAAAAGTGATGTAGATACACTTTTAAGACTTTCATCAAAATCTGCAATTATAACAGCATCAAAATTTAAACCACCTAATGTGTATCTTTTTTCTAATCTTTTTATTTTTTTTTCTTTATTTGGATCATTTGAATTTTTTATTCTTTTTATTTCATCCTCTAAATTTTGCTTTCTAATTCTATAGTTTGTAATTTCCTCTATTTCTTTAGTTAGCTTTGTAGGCTCTGTATTATATTCATAATCTTTGTAAATTTTTATTTTTGAATTTTTCATTCCTTTTTTAACTTCAAATTCATAATCTTGAATCGGTGTTAAAAATATAGTTCTTTGTATTTGATTAGTTTCCAAAAATTTTTTTATAGTATTAAATTGTGATGTAGAATTGATTCCTGCAGAAATAACATTTTTGGGAAGATCTAAAGTTCTATTAGTTAATGATAAAAATGTTAAATCTTTCATTTCGTCAAGATAAGTTAAACTTTCATAGAACACTGGGCCAATAACAATTTTTATACCCATCTCACTTAATTCAAACGCAGATTTTAAAGTTTGGTTAGCTTTACTTGCTGTATCTTTTGGATAGATTTCAATTAAATTATTATCAATATCTTTGACAGCTAGTCCTACTGCCTTAATGATTGACTCTCCTATTTCCTTATTTTTTCCGGTCATAGGCACTAACAATCCTATTTCTATTTTTTCTTGAGCATTTACAGCTGAAAAAAATAGAAAGTGAAAACTTAAAAAAATAAGATAAATAATTTTAATTAATTTAATCATTTTGATGCTAATATATTACTTTTTAAGCTAAATTATGATCATAAAACCACAATTTAAATTAAAAGAATATGAAAATGGTCTTTATTTGGTATCAACTCCTTTAGGAAATCTTAAAGACATAACCTTAAGAGCAATTGAGGTTTTGCAGCAATCTCATTATATTTTATGCGAAGATACTAGAGTTTCAAAAAATCTTTTAGATAAATATCAAATAAAATCTAAATTAATTTCAAATCATAAATTTAATGAGAAAAAAAATATTGTAAAAATTATTGAATATTTAAAATCTGGAAAAATAATTTCCTTGATATCCGATGCTGGTACACCCAGTATTTCTGATCCTGGTTCAATTTTAGTTAATGAGTGCATTAATAACGAGATAAGAATATTTCCAATTCTTGGACCTTCTGCTGTTGCTGCAGCTATATCAGTCAGTGGATTTTCCGATAAATTTTTGTTTTGTGGTTTTTTCCCAGATAAGAAGCAGCAATTATCTAATGAATTAAAAAAATACTCAAAATTTGAAAATTCTTTAGTTTTTTTTATTTCTCCTAAAAAAATTAACAAAATCATACCTGAAATAAAAAAGAATTTTAATGGAAGAAAGATAGTTTTTTGCAGAGAAATATCAAAAATTTATGAGGAATTTATTAGAAAAAATGTAGATGAACTAGAATTATTTGAAAAAGAACTTAAAGGTGAACTTACAGTTGTTATTTCTGAAAAAAAAATAAATAAAAATATATCTGAAAAATTAACTGAATCAGATATGAATATAATAAAAAAAATGATTAATAAATTATCTACTAAAGAAATTACAGATATTTTAAGACAAAGAATCAACGTGTCTAAAAAAGAAATATATAATTATTGTTTAAAATTAAAAAATGAAAAATAAATTATTAATTTTAATCTTAGTGAGTTTAATTTTAACCGGATGTGTTGGGGTTGGTTCTAAAGGTCTTTTTGGAACTGGTGTTTCTGTTGCATTAGATCCCAGAACAATGGGGACTCAAATAGATGATTCTATAATGCAAAAAACTATTAGTGCTAAAATATTAGCCAAAGATAAAAAATATCTTATTTCAGTTAAAACAAAAGTTTTAGATGGTCGAATTTTTATAACTGGAAAAGTAGATAGCCCAGAAGAAAAACTATTAATAACAAAACTAGCCTGGGAAACGAAAGGTGCTAGATCTGTTAGAAATGATATTAAAATTAAGGAAGAGTTTAACTTCAAGCAATCAGCAAAAGATTTATTAATAACATCTCAACTTAGAACAGCTTTAATTGTTAATAAAAATATTAAAGCAACCAATTATCAAATAGATACCTATAAAAAGAAAGTTTATGTTTATGGAATTGCTTTAAACTTAGAAGAAAAAGATTTAGTTATAAGTGAAGCAAAAGAAATACTTGATGTCGAAGATGTGATTGCCAGTATAATACTTGTTGAAGATTTAAGAATTCAAAGAGAGTAATTATTTTTTGTAATCAATCACTTGAGAAGAATAAGCAGCAATTGATGCTAGGTTAAGTATCTCAGAAGTTGATGATCTTAAAGGTGCAATTTCTATTGGAAGCCCGAGTCCAATTAATAATGGTCCAATAACTTTTGTGTCTCCAATTGTTTTCATCAGTTTATATGAAATTGCTGCGCTATGCTGTCCAGGCATTATTAAAATATTTGCTTTACCAACTATCTTTGCAAAAGGATAAAGTTCTTCATATTCTGGATTAAGAGCAACATCAGGCTGCATATCTCCATCAAATTCAAAGTCTACTTTTTTTTCTTTTAATATCTCAACTGCGTTTCGAATATGTTTTGTTCTACTTGTAAGTGGTTGTCCAAACGTAGAGTGGGACACAAATGCAACTTTAGGATCAAATCCAAAAAGTCTTACTACTCTAGCTGTTGATATAGCAATTTCAGCCATTTGTTCAGAGGTCGGATATTCATGGACACTTGTATCACCAACAAAAATAGTTCTTCCTTTATGGACGATCATGTTTAATCCAAACATAATTTCACCTTTTCTTACATCAACTACTTGCTTAATTTTTTCAAATGAAGCACCAAATCTTCTTGTATTGCCTGTTACAGCACCATCGGCATCACCACAGGCAACCATACTAGTTGCCCAAACAACTCTGTCGTTTCTAATCATTCGGTCACAATCTCGCTCTAATAATCCTTGCTCTCTTTGTAATTTTTTAAATAAATGTTTTACGTATCTTTTTCTTTTTTCCTCATCTTTAGAATTAACAATTTCAATATCAAAATTTTCACTATAACCAATATTTTTAATCTGTTCTTTAATTTTACTTTCTTTACCAATCAAGATTGGAATGCCTAATCTTGAATTTTTAAATGCTATAGCGGCTTTTAAAGTGTTTTCGTCTTCACCATCTGCAAAAACAATTCTTTTTTGATTTTTTTTAATAAATGAATTTATACCTTGCATGATAGTTACTGTTGGGTCTAGTCTTTGCTTAAGTTGTTCCTTATAAAATTCAAAGTCATCTATTTTTTTTCTAGCAACTTTACTTTCTATTGCTGCTTTTGCTACAGCAGCTGGTATTACACTAATTAATCTAGGATCAAATGTAGATGGAATAATATAATCTTTTCCATAATGAGGTCTTTCTCCACCCATAGCTGCAACCACTTCATCAGGAACATCTTCTCTTGCAAGCTTAGCTATTGCATTAGCTGCAGCGACTTTCATTTCTTCATTTATTGTTTTAGATCTAACATCTAAAGCTCCTCGAAAAATATAAGGAAATCCAATTAAATTATTTACCTGATTGGGATAATCTGATCTCCCTGTTGCAACAATTGCATCATTTCTAACTTCACTAATTTCCTCTGGAGTAATTTCTGGATCAGGATTAGCACAAGCAAATATAATTGGATTTTTTGCCATAGATTTAACCATCTCTTTTTTTAGAACACCTTTTGCTGATAATCCTAAAAAAACATCTGCACCTTTAACAGCATCTTCTAAAGTTCTATGTTTAGTTTTAACTGCATATCTGGATTTCCATTGATCAATTCCCTCAGTTCTTCCTTCATAAATAACGCCCTTTCTATCTAGCATTATTATATTTTCAGATTTTACTCCTGAGTTTTTAAATAACTCAGTACAAGCTTGTGCTGAAGCTCCAGCACCATTAACTACAACTTTAATTTTTTTTATTGATTTACCACAAATATCTAATGCATTTATTAATGCTGCTGTTGTAATAATTGCTGTACCATGTTGATCATCATGAAAAACTGGAATATCCAAAATCTCTTTTAATTTCTGTTCTATTATAAAACAATCTGGAGCTGCTATGTCTTCTAAATTTATTCCACCAAAGCTAGGTGCAAAATTTTTTATAGAATTTATGATTTCATTTGAATCTTTACAATCAATCTCTAAGTCTATGGAATCTATATCTGCGAATCTTTTAAATAATACGGCCTTTCCTTCCATCACAGGCTTTGATGCAAGAGCACCTAAATTTCCCATCCCTAATATTGCTGAACCATTACTAATTACAGCAACAAGGTTTCCTTTACTTGTGTAATCGTAAACTGCTTCAGGGTTTTCGCTTATTTTTTTTACAGGAGCAGCAACTCCTGGAGAATATGCTAAAGCTAGATCACGCTTTGTTGTCATATTTTTTGAAGAAATAATCTCAATCTTGCCTGGTTTTTTGTCTTTATGAAAATCTAAAGCTTCTTTATCTGTGTAATGATCAATTTTTGTTTTTTTCATTTCTGATAACAATAATTGTACAATTGGGGTAAAATTAAGACTAATATGATTTATGAACTTACTTAAGTCAACAGGCACATTTGGTTTTTATACTGTCATTAGTAGATTGCTGGGTTATTTAAGAGATATTTTAATAGCAATTTTTCTAGGAACAGGGATGTTGGCCGATGCTTTTTTTGTAGCATTTAGAATTCCAAATACTTTTAGAAGATTGTTCGCTGAAGGTACCTTTAATGCAGCATTCGTTCCAAGCTATTCATCAGAAATTACTAAAGGAAAAAAACAATCAAATAAATTTGCTAACGATATTTTTAATCTCCTTTTTTTAGGGTTGTTATTTTTAACAATAATAATTGAAATTTTTATGCCTGCATTTGTTTCTATTATTGCTCCAGGATTTGTAGCTGATTTAGAAAAAATGGAGGTAGCAATTAAATTAACAAGAATTACTTTTCCTTTTTTATTTTTTATTTGTTTAGCCTCATTTTTTTCTGCAATCTTAAATTCACACAATAAATTTGCAGCTGCTGCTGCAGCCCCAATAATATTGAATATTGTTTTAATTTTATTATTAATTTTTTCAAAAAATCTAGGTGATCAGCTAGTATATTATTTATCTTATGGTGTTTCTCTAGCTGGTTTTTTACAATTAATATTTTTATATAAATATGTATCAAAATATTACTTACTTAAATTTAATTTTGAATTAAAAGTAAGTAACAAAGTTAAATTCTTTTTTAAAAAACTTTTACCAAGTATTTTTTCATCAGGTGTCACCCAAATTAATATTTTAATTGGTACAATAATTGCATCATTTCAAGCAAGTGCGGTTTCTTATTTATATTATGCAGATAGAATTTATCAAATTAACTTAGCTATAGCTGGTATCGCAATTAGCGTTGTAATACTTCCACAGCTTTCAAAGTATATTCAAACAAGAAAGAAAAATAAGATTTTGATTATACAAAATAAAGCTCTTGAATTAAGTTTATTCTTAAGTCTTCCAGCAACTATTGCTTTAATCATAGGATCAGAACAAATTATTTCAGCTTTATTTGGCTATGGGTCTTTCAATGAAAATTCGGTAAGTAACTCAGGCTTAGCTTTATATTATTTTGCTTTAGGTCTACCTGCTTTTGCTTTGATAAAAGTTTTTTCAAGTTTTTTCTTTGCAAACCATGATACTAAAACTCCATTTTACATCTCTTTGATATCAGTATTGGTTAATATTTTTATCAGTTTATATTATTTTAGTGAAATTGGTTTTATAATAATTCCAATAGCCACATCTATTTCATCCTGGTTTAATTCAATATTGTTATTTTTATTCTTAAAAAATCGACAATTATTTTATTTTAACCAAATATTTATTATTAAATTTATTAAAATAATTTTTGCATCAATTACGATGGGTTTATTTTTTAATTCTATGTTAAATTTTTTTCAAAACGAATTAGCTTTTAATCAATCAATTAAATCTTTTTATTTAGTTTTATCTGTTATATTGGGATTATTGTTCTATTTAATTGTGTGCTATTTGATCAAAGCTTTTCAAATGAATGATATTAAATTAAAGTATTAATTTTATGGGTAAAAAAATATTCTCTGGTGTTCAGCCTACAGGTAATCTTCATCTTGGAAATTATTTAGGCGCCATAAAAAACTTTGTAGACTTAAATAATGATCAAGGTAACAAATGTATTTTTTGTGTAGTTGATCTACATGCCATTACAGTAAGACAAGATCCTAAAGAACTAAAAAATAATATTCGGGAAACAGTTGCAACTTTTATAGCAAGTGGAATAGATCCAAAAAAAAGTATAATTTTTAATCAATCTAGAGTAGCTGCTCATTCAGAAGGGGCATGGATATTAAGCTGTGTTGCTAGAATGGGTTGGTTAAATAGAATGACCCAATTTAAAGAGAAAGCTGGAAAAGATAAGGAGAAAGCTAGTATTGGATTATACTCTTATCCAGTTCTAATGGCGGCAGATATTCTTTTATACGATGCCACGCATGTTCCTGTGGGTGATGATCAAAAACAACATTTGGAATTATGTAGAGATATAGCTCAAAAATTTAATAATGATTTTGAAGTAGAGAATTTTCTTCAAGTTCCAGAACCTTTAATTCAAAAAGAATTCTCAAGAATAATGAGTTTAAAAGATGGTTCAAAAAAAATGAGTAAATCAGAATTATCGGATTTAAGTCGAATAAATTTAACAGACAATAAAGATCAAATAATAAACAAAATCAAAAAAGCAAAAACCGATCCTTTACCCATGCCACAAGATATAAAGGAACTTGATAAAAGATTGGAAGCAAAGAATCTTCTAGGAATTTACTCAAGCTTAACTAATTCTTCATTACAAAACTCATTAAAAAATTTCTCAGGTAAAAATTTCTCAGAATTTAAAGAACAATTAGCTGAAGAACTTGTTAATAAAATTGAACCAATTTCAAAAGAGATCAGAAAACTTTTAGAAGATAAAAAATTTCTCGATGAAATTCTTCTAGATGGAGTTGAAAAAGCAAATATGATTGCTTCTAAAAAGATTGAAAGAATTAAAGAAATAGTAGGTTTTTAAAATAAATTTATTATCAAGTTTTAATTTTTAAAATATTCACTATATATAATTTATGTTCGTTCAAACAGAAGTAACACCGAATCCAAATTCTTTGAAATTTCTTCCTGGAAAGAAGGTTTCAAATAGTGGTCCTTATGAAATAACAAAGAAGGAAGATATGCAAAATGAACTAGTAAGAAATATTTTGTCAATAAATGGTGTTGAGGGTATTTTTTTGGGTGAAGATTTTATTTCAGTAAATAAGAACGAAAAAATTAATTGGGACGAAATAAAACATATCGTTATTTCTTTTATAAATGATTTTTATTCAGATGGTAAAGAGTTTGTAATTGACGAAAACATAAAAGAGGAAGTTAATGATCTGAGTGAAATTGAAGAAAAAATTGTAAAAATTTTAGAAGAAAAAATAAGACCTGCTGTAGCTAGAGACGGTGGAGATATAAAATTTAAAGAGTTTAAGGACGGAATTGTTAAGGTTCAATTACAAGGGAGTTGTTCAGGCTGTCCTAGTTCAACAATGACTTTAAAACAAGGTGTTCAAAATCTTTTATGTCATTATTTGCCAGAGGTAAAAGAGGTTGTTGCTATACAATAATTAATTATGAGAAAATTTAAAAATTCAGGTTTTTTAAAAAATAAAAGCTTTTATATAGTTTCACGATTTTTTTTAAGTTCTTTTATTGTAATTTCATTCTTTTATGCTGCACCGATTATAATCAATTTTACTGATGAAAATTTTAATAACAAAGAATTTACAAATAATTCAAAAAACATTTTAAATAATACTTTAAATAAGGATAAATTAATTGAGGAAGACTCAACAGTAGATGCTGACGAAAGAGATTTGTTATATGATATTCTAGAAGAAAATAATTCTGAAATTAATCTAGTCAGATACACAACATCCGAGATTGACTCTTTATTTAAAGAGGTAAATTATAATTTAAAAGATGTCAGGGATACGAAATTAGTAAAACCAATAGATATTGGTCTTCTTCCGAATGAAATTAAAAACATAGCTAACACTAAAAAAAGAAAAGATATGTTCATAAAAATTGTTCTTCCTTTAATAGTTAAAGAAAACAATAAAATTAGAGTTGATAGAAAAAGGCTATTCACAATTTTAAATAAAAATAGCAACACTGATATTGAAAAAAAGTGGTTAGAAAAAAAATATAAACAATATGGTGTAAGAAAAGATGATTTATCTACTCTAAAAGTAAGAATGGATGAAATACCAGTTTCATTGGCTATAGCACAAGCTGCTAAAGAGACCGGTTGGGGTACTTCAAGATTTGCTCTAAAGGGAAATGCTTTATTTGGACAATGGACATGGTCTGGAGAAGGATTAAAACCTAAAAATGCTGATGAAGGTAAAGATCATAAAGTTATGAAGTTTCATAGCCTACAATTATCAGTTAGAGCATATTTAAGAAATTTGAATACACACTCAACGTATAAAAATTTAAGAAAAGCGAGAACAGAACTTAGAAATCAAAATAAACCTTTAGATAGTTTAATTTTGTCAAAGCATTTAGATAAATATGCAGAAACAGGAAATCAATATATAGAGGTCTTACAAAAAATTATTGAACAGAATAATCTAAAAGATTTTGATGAAGCGAGATTATTACCTTCAAGTAAAGACCTAGAAAGTTTAATTTAGTTTTCTTTTATAGGAAATTGAACCCCAAACCATCTCCATTTTCCATTATCATTCAGAGAACAATTAATTCTACCTCTTCTTGGTTTGAATGGCTCTCTAAATTCAATAGTTAGAGAATCATTAGCAAAATTAGTTTTTGATTTTTCCCAAACATTACCCTCATTAGAATAACAATTGATATTAGATAAATTTTTTTGCTCCTTGAAAAATTCAACTTTAAAACTTGGAGGGTTTGTATTTTCGAATAGTTGTTTTTCCTCGGGCAATATTTTTTTATATTCAAGAGGAAAATAATTTATTATTGATTTAAATCTTTTTAGCTCTCCATATTTTTCATTAATCGGAAATCTAGGTAATTCAAATTTATCTTTATTTAAATCAATCACACCAGAATGCTGACCAAAAGCATATTTGAAATTTTTAGATATATAGTCTTTCATAAATTTAGAGTATTCACCAAATGGGTATGAAAATAAACTAGGTACATAACCAAGTTCTCTTAGGAAAATTTTATTAGCTGTCTCAATATCTAAAATAAACTCTTCATTACTTACATCTATTAGATATTCATGAGTATGCGAATGATGTCCTATACTTGCAAAATCATTACTTTCAACCTCTTTAATTTGTTCCCAAGTCATATAACCTCTTTTTCCTACCGGTTCAGTTGAAACAAATAAAATAAATGGAATTTTATTTTCTTTTAGATAAGGCCATGCTTCAGTATAAAAAGACTCAAAAGCATCATCGATAGTTATAAGAATTTCTTTTTTTAATTTTGGTTTATTAAACTGTTCATCAAAATTATTTGGATTGAGAAAGTTAAAATCTGAGTTCTTAATAATATTTAAATGTTCCTCAAATATATCCATTTTAATATTGGTCGAAGGGTACTTATTCTCATTAAAACGATGATACATTATTGATAGAATTCCTTCGTCCTTGGAATAGTATTTGATATTATTTTCATCTGATTTAGAACTAATATTAGAAAATAAAATAATTATGAATAAACTTATAATTGATGTAGCCAGTGAAAAAATTTTTTTAATGATCATTACTAGTAATGATATTTATAATATTACTAAAGAGAATACTAAAATTAATTATGAAAAATTAACTTTGATTATTAATGATTTTTTAAATTCTCATCAGTTAAACTTGAAAGATATCAATACAATTTATTTAAATAGAGGGCCTGGCAGCTTTGCAGGAATACGAAATTCGCTTTCTATAGTTAAAGCATTTAATTTAACTAATGATATTGATTATTATTGTTATAGCATTCAAGATTTTAAAGGTGAAAAAGACATAAAATACGAAAATATCCCTGATTTGTGCGATAAATTTAATATTAAAAAAAATTTGATTAACCCTATTTATTTAAGTTAAAATTATTTTATGTCAGAAACAATAGAGCAAAAATGTTTAGCAAAAGGGGTTAAATTAACTGATCAAAGAAGAGTAATTGCAAAAGTAATGTCAGAGTCTACTGACCACCCAGATGTAGATGAGCTTTACAATAGAGTATCTAAAATTGATCCAAAAATAAGTATTGCAACTGTTTATAGAACTGTGAAATTATTTGAGGAGACAGGAATATTAACAAAGCATGAGTTTAAAGGTGGAAAAGCTAGATATGAAGAGCTAAATGAAGGCCATCACGATCATTTAATAGATGTGAAAACTGGTGAAATTATAGAATTTGTAGACGAAGAAATTGAAAAGCTTCAAAAAAAGGTTGCAGAAAAATATGGATATACACTAGTAGACCATAAATTAGAATTATATGGGGTTAAGAAAAAATCCCAGTAATTATGAATCAAAAAATATTTATTAAAACTTTTGGATGTCAAATGAATGAGTATGACTCAAATAGAATTTACGATTCAGTTAAAAAAATTGGTTACGAAAAAACAGAAAAATATGAAGAAGCAAATTGTTATCTCTTAAATACATGCCACATTAGAGATAAAGCAAAAGAAAAAGTTTATTCAGAGATAGGTAGAGTAAAAAAAATTTTTAGATCTAAAAAAAAACCATTAGTAATTATTGCTGGCTGTGTTGCTCAAGCAGAAAATCAGGAAATGCTTAAAAGAGAACCTTACATCGATTTAGTAATTGGTCCTCAAGCTTATCATAAAATTAATGATACAATTTTAAATTATATTAAAAAAAATAAAAAGATTGAAGAAACTGAATTTGATGCAGTTTCTAAATTTAAATATTTAAGTAAAATAAAAAATGAAGCTGGAAAAGTATCATCTTTCTTAACCATTCAAGAAGGATGTGATAAGTTTTGTCATTTTTGTGTAGTTCCATATACAAGAGGACCAGAATATTCTCGACCATTTAATCAAATTTTAGATGAAGCAAAATATTTAGCTGATAATGGCGCAAGAGAAATAGTTTTACTTGGTCAAAATGTTAATGCTTATGACAATGAAGTATACAGACTATCAGATTTGATTTTAAATATTGAAAAAATATCTGAAATTAAGAGAGTGAGATACACAACATCTCACCCAAAAGATATGACAGAGGATTTGATTGAAGTTTACAAAACTTCTAAAAAGTTAATGCCACTTGTGCATTTACCTGTCCAAAGTGGATCTAATAAAATTTTAAACTCAATGAATAGAAAACATAGTATTGAAGAATATCAAAATACTTTTGATAAATTAAAAGAAATTAATCCAAAGATAGAATTTTCAAGTGATTTTATTATAGGTTATCCTGGTGAAAATGATCAGGATTTTAAAGATACCTTAAATTTAATTGAAAGGGTTAAATTTATTAACTCTTACTCTTTTATTTTTAGCCCAAGACCTGGAACAGTAGCTGAAAATTTAGAGTTAATTGAAAAAAAAATTTCTTTTGAAAGATTAGAAAAAATTCAAACTATTTTATTTGAAAATCAAATCCAAATGAACAACTCATTGAAGGGGAAAATTATTGATGTTTTGGTTGAAAATTTAACTGACGATAAAAGTAAAGCTTTTGGTAGATCTGAGTATATGACATCTGTAATTTTTAATGGTAAAAAGAATGATATTGGAAAAATAGTACAAGTGAGAATTAAAGATAGTAATAGAAATACTTTATTTGGTGAAGTTATAACTAATTCGGATCAGAAAGTTGCGTAAAATTTGAGTGGAATAACTAAAAAAAATATCGATCAGTCTTTAAAATTTGTTTATTCAGATAACAATTCTTTAAGTGTTATATTTCACGACAATAACTTGTTAATGGGCGTTGTTGGGGAATTTAATAAAAATTTACAAGAATTAGAAAAAATTACAAATTGCAGCTTATATTCACGGGGAAATTCAATTTTAATTAAATCAACACCTGAAAAGAATGAAAAAATTAAAAATGCTATTCAATTTTTGGTTAATCAGTTTATTAATAATGGAAGTATAGAGAATAAAGATATATTTTCATCGGTAGATAACTTTATGATTAATGAAAAAGTAAAAAATAATA
Source organism: uncultured Pelagibacteraceae bacterium (assembly GCA_902594865.1). GTDB lineage: Bacteria > Pseudomonadota > Alphaproteobacteria > Pelagibacterales > Pelagibacteraceae > Pelagibacter. The sequence continues at coordinate 18,147 of CACJNV010000010.1, forward strand.
ATGTTACAGATATTATTAAAACTCCAAAAAAATCTATAATTCCTAGATCTGAAAAACAAAAAAGTTATGTGAGAGCTCTGAGGGAGAGTGATATTGTAATTTCAGCCGGGCCAGCAGGAACCGGAAAAACTTTTTTAGCAGTCGCTGTAGGTCTAACTATGCTTTTAGAAAAAAAGATTGAGAGAATTATTCTTTCAAGACCAGCTGTAGAAGCAGGTGAACGATTGGGATTTTTACCTGGTGATATGAAGGAAAAAGTAGATCCTTATCTTAGACCTTTATATGACTCTTTATATGATCTCTTTGACTTTGAAAAAATACAGAGAATGATAGAGATTGGAGATATAGAGATTGCACCTTTAGCTTTTATGAGAGGTAGAACTCTTAAAAATTCCTTTGCAATTTTAGATGAAGCCCAAAATGCTACAGATACTCAGATTAAGATGTTTTTAACACGTATTGGAGAAAATTCAAAAATAGTAGTTAATGGAGATCCTTCTCAAATTGATTTACCAAATAAAAGCATGTCAGGACTAGTTCGATCAAAAGAGTTACTTGGGCATTTAAAGGAAATATCCATAGTTGATTTTGATCACTCAGATGTAGTTAGGCATCCACTTGTGACTAAAATAGTTAAAGCATACTCAAATAATGATTAGTATTAATGTCTTCTCTGAGGAGAAGGCTTGGTCAAAAAGGCTTAAAAACAAGAAAATTTTTTTTAAAAAAATATGTAAAGCTTTTCCAAAAAAATATAAATTTTTGAATAAAAAAGTAACCTTCACATTATTACTTTCAAATAATAAAAATATTAAAAAATTAAATAAAGTTTTTAGAAAAAAAAATAAATCTACCGATATTTTATCTTTTCCATTAGAAAAAAAAATAAAAATTAAAAAAAATACTTATTTGGGAGACATTATCATCAGCTATAATTATCTAGATAAACCAAGATTACAAGATTTAAAATCTTTTAAAGAAAAAGTTGCTAAAATATTAATACATGGTTTTCTTCATCTTTTAGGTTTTGATCATAAAAAAAATAAAGGTTATTCCAAAATGCTAAAAGAAGAAAATCTAATATTTAAATCTGTACAATCAAAAATACATTAAATTGAAAAATAAATTTTATATTGAAATAATTTATTTGATTTTATTAGGGGTATTTACTTCCTTAAGTTTACCTCCGTTTAATTATATTATAATAAATTTTTTAACTTTTAGTTTATTCTATATTTTTTTAATAAAAAAAATTGAGTTTTATAAAAATAAAACAATATTTTTTCTTTATGGTTGGTTATTTGGGTTTGGTTATTTTGTAAGCAATTTATATTGGATCTCAATATCATTAACGTTTGATCAAAATTTTAAATTTTTAATACCTTTTACAATAATTTTAATACCTAGTTTTTTAGCCTTGTTTTATGCTTTAGTTGCTTATTTATTTGCAGTTTTAAAACTAAATAAAAATTTGAGTTCATTTTTTCTTTTTTCACTAATATTTGGAATAGTAGAATTTTTAAGAGGATCGATACTAACTGGTTTTCCTTGGAATTTAATTGCTTATAGTTTTTCCAATCAAATTGAAATTTTAAATATTACGTCAATCATAGGTACGTACAGTTTTAATCTTTTCTGTATTTCATTATTTACAAGTCCATCAATATTTATTTTAAGAGAAAATAAAAAAGATATTAGTGTTTGTGTTGCATTTCTCATTACAACAATGTCATTTTATGTACTTGGTTCAAAAAATTTAGAAAAATTTAACAATCAAGAAGTAAAAAATCTTGACTATAAACTAAGAATTTTGAGTTCAAATATAAGTATAGATAGATTTTATAATAATGTTGATCCAATAACTGCAATAGAAGAACTAATTGAAATCAGTTCTCCTAAAAAAAATGAAAAAATAATTTTTATTTGGCCAGAAGGTATTATTCCAGGAATTTCACAAGACCAATTAAAAGAATACAAATGGTTATTTGAAAATAAATTCAACGAAAACCATTTATTAGCAATTGGAATTAATAGCAAAGAAGATGAAAATAAAACTATTAAATATTTTAATTCATTATCTATTTTTGACTATGACCTTAATTTAATAAATTCATATAACAAAATTAATCTTGTTCCTTTTGGTGAATTTTTACCTTTTGAAAACCTATTAAAAAGTATTGGTTTAAAAACAATTACTAATGACTATCAATCATATTCAAAAGGTGAAGAAAGAAGCATAATTGATCTTAAATATAATAATTTATCAGTAAAATTATTGCCCCTTATTTGTTATGAGATAATTTATTCGGGTAAAATTTTTACTAACAGTAACTTTGATTATATTTTAAATATTTCTGAAGACGGTTGGTTTGGTAAATCAATTGGACCAGAGCAACATTTAACTCATAGTATTTTTAGAGCAATAGAGAGTGGGAAATATGTTTTAAGGTCTGCAAATAATGGGACAACAGCAATTATTAATCCACTAGGAGTTATTGAGCAAAAAGTTGATAAAAATAAATCAGGTTTCATTGATTTAATTGAGTCAAGAAAAATAGATATGACTCTGTTCGCAAAATTTGGAAATAAAATTTTTGGATTTATAATTTTATTGTATATTTTTTTAATATTTTCATTTAAGAAACTTAAAAATGAGTAATTTAAAAAATTTTCTTTTCACTAGTGAGTCCGTTTCAGAAGGCCATCCAGACAAAGTATCTGATAGGATCTCAGATATGGTTGTTGATTGTTTTATTTCTGGAGATCCATATTCTAGAGTTGCTTGCGAAACACTAACCACAACAAATAAAGTTGTTTTAGCTGGAGAAGTAAGAGGGCCTGAGATAAAAAAAGATGAATTAATTGAAAAAGTAAGAAATTGTATAAAAGATATTGGTTATGACCAAGAAGGCTTTTCCTGGAAAGAAGCTACAAAAATTGAAAGTCATTTACATTCCCAATCAGCTGATATTGCCATGGGTGTAGACTCCTCTGGCAACAAAGATGAAGGAGCTGGAGATCAAGGTATTATGTTTGGATACGCATGTAATGAAACAGATGTTTTAATGCCAGCACCTATACATTATTCTCATAAAATTTTAAGATTAATGGCTGAAGATAGAAAATCTGGAAAATTAAAAAATATTGAACCAGATTCAAAAAGCCAGGTAACATTTGAATATATTGATGGAAAACCTTCAAAAGTAAAATCAGTAGTAATATCTTCACAACATTCACCAGATGTTAATCAATCACAAGTTAGAGATTTACTTAGACCTTATATGTTAAAATCTATTCCTAAGAATTTTCTTGATGGTTTTAATGAGGATGAGTTTTATGTAAATCCAACAGGTAATTTTGTGATTGGTGGTCCTGATGGAGATTGCGGTCTTACGGGTAGAAAAATTATTGTTGATACATATGGGGGTGCTGCACCTCATGGTGGTGGTGCTTTTTCAGGTAAAGATCCAACTAAAGTTGATAGATCTGCAGCTTATGCGGCAAGATACATTGCTAAAAATGTTGTTGGTTCTAAAATTGCTGAGAAATGTTTAATTCAGCTAGCTTATGCAATTGGTGTATCCAAACCATTATCTATTTATGTCGATTTATTTGATAACGATTTAGATAAAAATAAATTTGTTGTAGAAAAGATTAAAGAAAATTTTGATTTGAGCCCTAGAGGTATCAGAGAAATGTTGAATTTAAATAAACCAATATATGAAAAAACAGCTGCCTATGGTCATTTTGGTAGATCACCCGAGGAAAATGGTTCATTTTCATGGGAAAAAAATGATAAAACTAAGGTTTTTTCTAAATAGTTTCTGTTGAATTAAAAAAAAACTTTACTATATTGCAACTACATTATTGAACTTTACAAAATGGGCATTAGCCCATTTTTTTTTGGAGCAGACAAAATTATGTTAAATAAAAGAGCAGATAAGCTTGAATTATTAAGAATTGCTGAAGCTGTAGCTTTAGAAAAATCAATTGATAAAGAACTAATTATAAGTTCTATGGAAACGGGTATCGCTAAAGCTGCAAAATCAAAATTTGGACAGGAAAATGAAATTAAAGTTTCTATCAATAGAGACAATGGAGATATTGAGCTTTTTAGAAAATTGATAATTGCTGAAAATCCTGAAAATGCAAATACAGAAATAAAATTAGAAGATGCAATTAATTTAAATGAATTAAACAAAGATAAGTCTATTGGTGACGAAGTATTACAGCCACTTCCTTCATTTGATTTTGGAAGAATAGCTGCGCAAACCGCAAAGCAAGTAATTAGTTTTAATGTAAGAGAAGCTGAAAGAGAAAGACAATTTAATGATTTTATTGATAAGAAAGACTCAATTTTAAGTGGAATTGTAAAGAGATTAGAATTTGGAAATGTAATTGTTGATTTAGGAAGAACTGAAGCAATAATTCAAAAAAATGAATTAATACCTCGTGAAAATATCAAAGCAGGTGATCGTATAAAAGCTTATTGTAATGATGTTAGAAGAGAACCTAGAGGGCAACAAATATTTCTATCTAGAGCTCATCCTAAATTTATGGAAAAGCTTTTTGTTCAAGAGGTTCCCGAAATTTATGATGGACTAATAGAAATTAAATCTTCTTCGAGAGATCCCGGAAGTAGAGCTAAAATATGTGTTAAAGCAGTTGATACATCTCTAGATCCAGTGGGTGCTTGTGTAGGTATGAGAGGATCAAGAGTTCAAGCCGTTGTAAATGAACTTCAAGGAGAGAAAATTGATATTGTTAATTGGTCAGAGGACCCTGCTATTTTGGTTTCAAATGCGTTGTCCCCTGCTGAAGTACAAAGAGTTAACGTTGATAGTGAGAGAAAAAAACTTGATGTAATTCTTACTGAGGAAAATTTAAGCAAAGCTATTGGAAGAAGAGGTCAAAATGTAAGACTCGCGACAAAACTTTTAAATTATGAAATTAATATAATGACAGATGCAGAAGACTCTGAACGAAGACAATTAGAATTTAAGGAAAAAACAGAGAACTTTGTAAAAAATTTAGAGTTAGATGAAACGTTGGGTCAGTTACTTGTTGCTGAAGGTTTTTCAACTATTGACGACATCAAAGATAGTTCAGCTGAAAATTTAATGAAGATTGAAGGTATAGAAGAAGATACTGCTAAGGCATTGATAGAAAGAGCTAAAGAGTTTCATGAAAAGGATCAAGAGGATATTTCTCAGAGAATTAAAGAATTAGGTCTGGAAGATGCCTTAATTAATTTAAAGGGATTAACACCAGGTATGTTAGTCACACTTGGTGAACAAAAAATTTTAAGTTTAGAAGATTTTGCAGACTTAGCATCTGATGAATTAACTGGTGGTTATGACGTGGTTAAAGGTGAGAGAGTGAAAATCCAAGGTTATCTGGAAGATTTTGCTTTATCTAAAGAAGAAGCGGATGAACTAATTATGTCTGCCAGAAACATTGTTTATAAAGATTGAGTGATGAGGTATGGAGAAAAAAACAAAATTAACAATTTCAGGCTCAGCCAAAAAATCAATCAAGAATATTGAGATTGCTAAATCTCAAGGAAAAAATTCTGTAGTAATTGAAAAACAAACTGGAAAATTCTCGAGTAGAGGAGGATCATTTAGATCAAGTACGAATAAGCCAAGAATAAACTCAACTTTCAACAGAGGAACACCATTAAAACCTTCGCTTAATCCTAAATCACCACCTATAACAAACGACTTTGAAAAGAGAAAACTAGCAGAGCAAAGAGCTACTAAAAGACTTAAAGGAGATAGTGAAAGTAAAGATAGAAAAACTTTAAAAGCAGGAACAAAGAAGAGAGAGTTAAAATTAACTGTATCAAGAGCACTAAGTGATGAGATTGATGCAAAACAAAGAAGTTTAGCATCAGTAAAGAGAGCAAGACAAAAAGAAATTAAAAATGCTACAAAAGATGATTCTCAAGAAAATTTAAAACTAATTAAAAGAGATGTTAATATTCCTGAAGCAATCACAGTAAGAGAACTTGCAAATAGAATGGCTGAACAATCAAGCAATGTAATTAAGCATTTATTTGGCATGGGTGTTACTGTGACTATCAATCAAACTTTGGCTGCAGATACTGCAGAATATTTAGTTAAAGAGTTTGGTCATAATCCAATAAGAGAAGAGAAAGCAGAAGAAATAATTCAAAAAATAAAAGCCTCAAGAACTGAAAATTTAAAAAATCGACCTCCAATAGTTACTGTCATGGGGCATGTTGATCATGGTAAAACATCGGTACTAGATGTACTAAGAAGTGCAAACGTGGTTTCAGGAGAATTTGGTGGAATAACTCAACACATTGGAGCATATCAAATTGAAAGCCAAGATAATAAATTAACATTTATTGATACTCCGGGTCACGCAGCATTTACAGAGATGAGAGCAAGAGGATCAAAATTAACAGATGTGGTAGTATTAGTGGTTGCTGCAGATGACGGAGTTAAACCTCAAACAGTTGAGTCAATCAAGCATGCTAAAGCTGCAAATGTTCCAATCGTTGTAGCAATAAATAAATGCGATTTACCAGAGGCAGATCCTCAGAAAATTAAAAATCAACTATTAGAACATGAACTAATTGCAGAAGATTTATCTGGTGATACTTTAATGGTTGAGATTTCAACTAAGACAAAACAAAATTTAGATAAATTAGTTGATTCTATAATTCTTCAAGCAGAGATTCTTGATCTTAAAACAGACTATGAATCTAAAGCTACAGGTATAGTTTTAGAGTCTAAAATTGATGTTGGTAGAGGTCCTGTTGCAAATATAATTGTTACTACTGGAACACTCAAAAGAGGTGATTTTTTTGTAAGTGGTTTAAAATGGGGAAAAGTTAGAGCCATAATTAATGACAAAGGTCAAAATGTTAATGAAGCATTACCTTCTACTCCTATTGAAATTTTAGGAATAAATGGTGCAGCAAAAGCCGGAGATGATTTTATTGTTCTTGATACAGAAAAAGAAGCTAAGACACTGAGCGAAAATAGAGCTCAAGAAAGTAAAGATGGAAAAAATCCATTAACTTTTGCAACACAAGACTCGGCTTTTTCAGATAAATCTACAGAGGAACTAAATTTAATTATTAAGTCCGATGTTCACGGATCATCTGAAGCGATCAAAAATGCAATTAGTCAAATTAAACATGATGAGGTTAAACCTAAAATAATTTTAGCAGATATTGGAATGGTAACCGAGACAGATGTTACATTAGCGAAGGCATCAAATGCAGTATTAATTGCTTTCAATGTTAAACCAAGTAAAGAAGCAAAAAAACTTGCAGAAAATGAGAAGATAAAAATATCCTCATACAATATTATTTATGAAGTTTTGGATTATATTAAACAAAGAATGTCAGGATTATTGGCACCCGATGTCCAAGAAACAATTACTGGTTCAGCACAAATCTTGGAAATATTTAAAGTCTCAGGTGCTGGAAAAGTTGCAGGTTTAAAAGTAACTGAAGGAGAAATTAATAGTACTTCAGATGTTAGAATTATTAGGGATGGTGCTATTATTTATACAGGAAAAGTTTCATCAATATTTAGAGAAAAAAATCAGGTAAAACAGGTAAGTGGGGGTCAAGAATGTGGAATTACAGTTAAAGATTATATTGATTTCCAAAAAAATGATACAATAGAGGCTTTTAGTGTTACATCTACAGAGAGGTCAATTTAATGGCAGATAGAATAGGAAAACCAGTATCTCAAAGACAGCTTAGAGTAGGAGAAATGATTAAACAGTCTTTAAGCATGATTTTTATAAGAAATGAGGCTAAGGTGCCGAATTTAGAAACTAACACAATAACTGTTACTGAGGTGAGAATGAGTCCAGATTTAAAAATTGCTAAAGCATATGTTCTTCCTTTAGGAGGAAAAGATGCGGAGGAAACAATTAATGTTTTAAAGGAATACTCATTTTTAATTAGAAAAATTTTATCACAAAAAGTGGTTATGAAATTTTTACCAAAATTACTTTTTAGAAAAGATGAATCTTTTGAGTATGCGGAAAAAATAGAAAACTTAATAAAACAAACAAATAAATAGGAAGAAAGAGGCATGAACAAAAAGGCACAAGAATTAGCAATCCATGATAAAGATACTGGATCTTCAGAGATACAGATCGCTTTGCTAACAGAGAAAATCGAAACTCTCTCTAAACATATAAAGCAATTCAAAAAGGATAAACATTCATCTGTTGGATTGTTGAGAGCGGTAAATAGAAGAAAGAAATTGTTAGAATACCTAAAGAAAAATAAAATGGATTCTTACAAAAATGTACTGTCGAAATTGAATTTAAGAAAATAGAAGTCAAGATAGATAGAACGGAATGGAACGAAACGAACGAAACGAAATGGAAATGAAATGTTTAAAGTATATAAGAAGGAAATTGAAGTAGCAGGAAAGAAGATAAGTTTAGAGACAGGTAAAGTAGCAAGACAGGCAGACGGTGCAATAATCGCAACATGTGGAGAGACAGTCGTACTAGCAACAGTAGTGGGAGCAAAAAAAGTAAATCCTGAAATGGATTACTTTCCATTATCTGTAAATTACCAAGAGAAATATTATGCAGCTGGAAAAATTCCAGGTGGATATTTTAAAAGAGAAGCAAGACCAACTGAGAGCGAAACATTAATCTCTAGATTAATTGATAGACCAATCAGACCTTTGTTTCCTGATGAATTTAAAAATGAAGTACAGTTATTACCAACTGTAATTTCATACGACAAAGAAAACGAACCAGATATTTTATCAATCACTGCTTCATCAGCAGCATTAGCTATATCAGGAATGCCATTTATGGGCCCTGTAGGAGCGTCAAGAGTTGGTTTTATAGGTGGAAAATATGTTTTAAACCCATCTAAAGCAGAGTTAGAAAAATCGAAATTAGATTTAGTCGTAGCAGGTACAAAAGATGCTGTGCTTATGGTTGAGTCTGAAGCAAGTGGTTTAACCGAAGAAGAAATGTTAAATGCAGTTAAATTTGGACATGAGGGATTTGTTCCAGTGATTGAAATGATCGAGGAACTTGCAAAAGAATGTAGAAAACCTGAGTGGACTATTGAAAAGAAAGATTTATCTGAGGTTAGGAAAAAACTTGAAGAAACTTTTACAGAAGATCTTAAAAAAGCTTTTGCTACTAGAGATAAACAAGACAGATCAAATCAAATTTCTGAAATCACTGATAAAGCTAAAAAACTTTATGAGGAAGATGAAAACTACACAGATCTTGATGTTAATAGTCAGCTAAAAAATCTAGAAAAATCAATTGTTAGAACTGATATTCTAAAAAATAAAAATAGAATTGATGGAAGAGGTTTATCTGATGTAAGACCTATCGAGTGTGAAGTGGGTATTTTACCTAGAGCTCATGGATCTGCATTATTTACTAGAGGTGAGACACAAGCAATTGTTGTTGCAACTTTAGGAACATCTGATGATGAGCAAAGAATTGAAAGCTTAGATGGGCTTCAAAGAGAACGATTTATGCTACACTATAATTTTCCTCCTTTTTCAGTTGGAGAGACAGGAAGAATTGGAACAGGTAGAAGAGAAATCGGACATGGTAAATTAGCTTGGAGAGCGATTAATTCTTCATTACCTACAAAAGAAGCATTTCCATATACTTTTAGAGTAGTATCTGAGATCACAGAGTCTAATGGTTCTTCTTCAATGGCAACTGTTTGTGGAACTTCTTTAGCATTAATGGATGCAGGAGTACCGATTAAAGAACCAGTTGCAGGTATAGCAATGGGATTGATTAAAGAAGGTGAGGATTTCAGTGTTCTATCAGATATTTTAGGTGATGAAGATCACTTAGGTGACATGGACTTTAAAGTTGCTGGAACTAAAGATGGAATTACTTCTCTTCAAATGGATATTAAAATTACAGGTATTACGTTTGAAATCATGGAGCAGGCACTGAGCCAAGCTAAAGATGGAAGAGTTCATATCTTGGGAGAAATGAATAAAGCATTATCAGCTTCAAGATCTGATGTTGGAAAGCACACTCCAAAAATGGAACAAGTTAATGTAGATAAAAAAGACATTGCTGCTGTGATTGGAAAAGGAGGTGCAACAATTAGAGAGATAGTTGAAAAATCAGGTGCAAAAGTAGATGTTAATGATGAAGGTGTAGTAACAGTTGCTGCTCCAGATGAAGAGTCTAGAAACACCGCAATGCAGATGATTAAGGACATAACTGCAAAAGCTGAACTTAATAAAATTTATTCAGGAAAAGTAATGAAAATTATGGAATTTGGTGCATTTGTTAATTTCCTAGGAAAACAAGATGGGCTTGTTCATATTTCAGAACTTGCAGATAAAAGAGTAGCTAAAGTTACTGATGTTGTTAAAGAAGGCGACGAAGTAAAAGTTAAAGTAATTGGTTTCGATAGGGGTAAAGTTAAACTTTCTATGAAACAAGCTGCTGAATAAAAGAATTTTAAGTTAAAATTTATCCCCAAAATTATCTTTGGGGATTTTTTTATTTAAAACTTTTGACTTACCGAATAATTCGAATTAAGTTAAAAATATGAATTTTGGACAATCTATAGCTTACTGTTTTTCAAATTATTTTAATTTCAACGGAAGGGGTTCTAGATCTGAGTTTTGGTGGTTTTATTTATTTGCAACTTTGTGTGGATTTGTAGGATCAGTTTGGGACGCATCAATGGGTGATACAAGTGGATCTGGTATGATGTATTGGATATCAATTATCGCAACCTTTTTTCCATCTATAGCAGCAGGCTCAAGAAGATTACATGATCTTGGTAAGTCAGGTTGGTTACAACTTTTGGCAATAACTATAATAGGCTTAATTCCTCTAATAATTTGGATGGCATCAGAGGGAGAAAAAAAGAAAAATAAATTTGGTCAGCCCATTAAATTAAAAAGATAATATATTTGTCAAATTCTATTTAATATTTTTTGGATCTGGCATCCCAACTTTGTTATATCCAGCATCTACGTAGTGAATTTCACCAGTAACTCCGTTTGCAAGTTCACTTAATAGGTATAACGCTGAATTTCCAACATCATGGATATCTACGTTTCTTTTGAGAAAAGAATGGTCTTCATTCCACTTATATAAGAATTTTGCGTCTCCAATTGCAGAGGCAGCCAATGTCTTGATAGGTCCAGCACTTATTGCATTTACCCTCATACCTTTACCGCCTAAATCTCTCGCTAGATATTTGACACTAGCTTCTAAAGCTGATTTACAAACGCCCATTACATTATAATTTGGAATAGCTTTAGTAGACTCGTATGTTAAAGTTAATAAACTTCCACCTTGTTTCATTACCTTTGAAGCTTCCTTTGCTACTTCAGTAAATGAAAAACAAGAAATTAACATACTTCTTAAAAAATTTTCTCTTGTCGTATTTAGATATTCACCTGATAACTCTGATTTATCTGAAAAAGCAACTGCATGAACTACAAAATCAATTGTGCCCCATTGAGACTTGATATCCTCAAATAGTTTCACCACTTCTTCTTTTTTTTCAACATCACAACTAAATGTAACATTTGAATTTAATTTTTCTGCTAAAGGAACAACTCTTTTTTTTAGAGCATCACCTAAATAAGTAAATGCTAACTCTGCTCCAGCCTCTGCAAGTTTTTGAGATATACCCCAGGCAATAGATCTCTCATTGGCAACACCCATGATCAATCCTTTTTTACCTTTCATCAAACTCATAAACTAAACCTTTTCAAAAATTAAAGCTGCATTAGTTCCACCAAACCCAAAACTATTTGACATTACTGTATTCAGGGTTGCCCCTGTTTCAGTTTTTGCAACAATTGGAAATTTTTTAGCATCATCATCCATATCTGTAATATTTGCTGATCCTGTTATGAAATTGTTTTTCATCATTATTAAACAATAGATTGCTTCATGCACTGAAGCAGCCCCTAGAGGATGACCCGATAAAGATTTTGTTGAACTTATTTTTGGAATGTCTTCTCCAAAAGTTTCTTTAATAGCATTTAGCTCAGTTATATCTCCAACTGGAGTAGATGTTCCATGAGTATTAACGTAATCAATTTTATTTTTAGCAGTTGCCATTGCCATTTTCATACATCTAACAGCACCTTCACCCGATGGCGCTACCATGTCGTATCCATCCGAAGTTGCTCCATAACCAGTTAATTCCGCGTATATTTTAGCACCCCTTGCTTTAGCATGTTCGTATTCTTCAAGCACTAACACACCAGCACCACCTGCAATTACAAACCCATCTCTTGTTTTGTCATAAGCTCTTGAAGCAGACTCGGGTGTATCATTATATTTTGATGATAAAGCTGTCATAGCATCAAACATTGCTGTCATAGCCCAATGAATCTCTTCACTACCACCTGCAAAAACAACATCCTGTTTACCCATTTGAATTAATTCCATAGAATTTCCTATGCAGTGACCACTTGTTGCACAAGCAGAACTCATTGTGTAATTAGTTCCTTTAATTTTAAATGGTACGGCAAGTGTTGCTGAGGCAGTACTGGCCATTGTTCTTGGAACAATAAAGGGTCCCATTAGTTTTGGAGTTTTAGCCCTGGTTTTGTCTGCTGCAAGTATTACGTTTTCAATTGATGGGCCACCGGAACCCATTACAATCCCAGTTTTAAAATTACTCACTTCACTTTCTTCTAATCCAGAGTCTTCAATTGCCTCTTTCATTGCAATATAATTATAAGCTGAGCCTGAACCCATAAATCTAATTGTTTTTCTATCGATGTGATCTTCAAGCTTAATATTTGGTTTACCATGAACATGGCTTTTTAAATTATGCTCTTTGTATTCTTCTGCAAAAGAAATTCCTGATTTTGAATTTAATAAAGATTGATGAACCTCTTCTTGATTATTGCCTAGACAAGAAACTACTCCTAAACCGGTGATAACTACTCTTCTCATTATTTAAATAAACCTACCTTTAAACTTTCTGCTGAATATATTTTTTTATTATCTGCAAGAACTATTCCATTTGCAAGCCCAACAGTTGTTCCTCCAGGTGACATAATTTTCTTCATATCTATTTCATATCTTACATTTTTTACACTCTGTAAAACTTCACCTGTAAATTTCACAGTACCCACTCCCAAAGCTCTTCCTTTTCCAGGATTTCCTAGCCAACCTAGAAAAAAACCCACCAGTTGCCACATAGCATCTAAACCTAAACATCCTGGCATAACTGGATCTTTTTTAAAATGACAATCAAAAAACCAAAGATCATCTTTAATATCTAATTCAGCTTTTAAAGAGCCTTTATTAAATGTTCCATTATTTTCATTGATTTCAGTGATTCTGTCAAACATAAGCATTGGTGGAAGAGGTAATTTTGCATTGCCAGGCCCAAAAAGATCACCATTTCCACAAGTTATTAGGTCATCATAGGAGTATGAGTTTTTTTTCATAATTTCGAGCTCCCTTAATACTTGATTTAATCCTAATATAATATAATAAAACATTATATTTTTATTCATACTTTAGAATAGTTATAAAAAACGATGCCAAAAAACTGCAATTTTATTGAAAAATTAAGAGAAGTTGGACTTAGACCTACTAAGCAAAGAGTAAAAATGTGTGAAGTTTTGTATAATAGAGAAAAAACTTTTCATTTTACAATTAACGATTTGGTTAAATTGTTATCTGAGAAAATGAATCAAAAGATATCTCTAGCTACAGTTTATAACACAGTTCATGCATTTGAAAAAAAAGGATACCTAAAAGAAATTTCAATCGATAGTCATAAAAGTTATTTTGATACAAACACATCAGCACATCATCATTTTTTTGATGAAGACACGCATGAGCTAATCGATTGTGATGAGAACGATATAGACAAAATAAATATAAGAAAAAATATAACTGGAAAAAAAATAAATTCCGTTGAAGTTTTGGTAAGAGTTGCGAGTGATAATCAAACTCAAAAATAATTCTATAAAATTAAATACTTAAAATCTACATTATAATAATTCTAAACTGTTGACATAATGTTATTAACTATTATATGGTGATTAACATTTAAAAGGAGAAAAATAATGTCTTTAAAAGGAAGTAAAACAGAAGAAAACTTAAAAGCAGCATTCGCTGGAGAAAGTCAAGCAAATAGGAGATATCTTTATTTTGCACAAAAAGCAGACATCGAAGGTTACAATGATGTAGCTACAGTTTTTAGATCAACAGCAGAAGGTGAAACTGGTCACGCTCATGGTCATTTAGAATACTTAGAACAAGTTGGTGACCCAGCAACAGGCAAACCAATTGGTGAAACTAAAGCTAACTTAGCTTCAGCTATCGAAGGTGAAACTCATGAGTACACAGACATGTACCCTGGTATGGCTAAGACTGCTAGAGAAGAAGGTTTTGAAGAAATCGCAGACTGGTTTGAAACTTTAGCTAAAGCTGAAAAATCACACGCTGGTAAATTTCAAAAAACTTTAGAGTCTATTAGCTAAACAAATTTCTTAGTGGGCGCTAGTCGCCCACTAAAAATAATTCGAATTTCAAATTACTAAATTATATGAGCAAAGAAGGAAGTTTAGGTGCACCTATAAGACACCCTATAGATTTTGAGCATCCTGATTTTTTAAATCCTGAAAAGTTAGACGCTGAAATGAGAAGAGTGTTTGATATTTGTCATGGATGCCGAAGATGTTTTAATCTTTGCGATTCATTTCCAAAGCTATTTGACATGATTGATGAATCTAAAAATGAAGATGTTGAAAGCTTATCTAGCGATCAATTTGCCCCTGTCGTTGATGCATGTACATTGTGTGATATGTGTTTTATGACTAAATGCCCATATGTTCCACCTCATGATTTTGATTTAGATTTTCCACATTTGATGCTGCGATATAGAACAGCTCAAAAAAAATTAGGTAAATTACCAAGCGTACCAACACAATTAGCCCAAATAGACCGAAACGCTAAAATTGGTATCATGCTCTCTAAAATAGTTAACTGGGCATCAAATATTAAAAATAAATTAATTAGAAAAATCTTAGAATTAATTACTGGAATAGATAAAAGAGTTCAGTTACCAAAATATAACTCAGAAACTTTTTCTAATTTTTTCAAAAAAAATAGAGATAAGATAAATTATCAAACATCATCTAAAGATAGAAAAGTTGTTATTTATTCAACTTGTTTTGTAAATTTTAATAAAAAAGATACAGGTGTTGCCGCTTTAAAAGTTTTGAAAAAAAATGGTGTAGAAGTTCAGGAAGCTTACCCTGGTTGTTGTGGGATGCCATTTTTAGAGCAAGCAGATCTTCCAAAAGTTGTTGAACAAGCAAAAAAAGTTTCTAAGGATTTAGTCGAATGGATTGATAAAGGATATAAAGTAGTAACCTTAACAGCAAGTTGTGGGTTGATGTTAAAATTTGAATGGCCATTATTATTACCAAACGAAGAAAAAATAAAAAAATTATCTGCAAATGTTATGGATATTGATGAGTATGTTGTGAATATTGCAAACAATGAGGGATTAGCAGAAGGATTAAATGAGATTGATGGGGGAGTAACCGTGCATCATGCTTGTCATGCTAGGGCACAGAACATGGGTATCAAAGCAAGAGATATGTTAAAACTAATACCAAACGTTAAAATTGATGTAGTTGAAAGATGTGCAGGTCATGGTGGGACTTTTGGAGTAATGAAAGAAACTCATGGTTTAGCAAATAAAGTTGGAAGACCTACAGCCAGACAAATAAAAACCAAAAATAATAAGTATATGGCTTCTGATTGTCCTTTAGCTGGTAAACATTTAAAACAGTTAGAAGTTGATACAAACATATCTAATGATGAGGCACTACATCCTATAGAATTGATGGCAAAAAGTTATAACTTATGATTATGCCGAGAGAAAAAAGAGAAATTCAAAAAGAAGACATCATTCCTTTAGATGTTTATACAGAAAAGAGAAGTGAATTAAGAAAAAACATTGTTGATTATAAAAAAAATAGAAGAGTTGCTTTAGGTCCTTATGCCACTTTTTATTTTGAAAGTTATGAAACAATGTTAGCCCAAGTACAAGAAATGTTGTACATTGAAAAAGGTGGTGACGAGCAACTTCATGATGAGTTATCTGCGTACAACCCTTTAATACCTAACGGCAAAGAACTAACTGCAACTTTAATGTTTGAAATAGATAATCCTATTTCAAGGGCTGCCTTTCTTGGAAAAGTTGGTGGAATAGAAGAAACAGTATTTATGAAAATAAATGGTGAGAAAATTAAAGCAGTCCCAGAAGAAGATGTTGATAGAACCTCTGCTGAGGGAAAAGCTTCATCTGTACAGTTTATTCACTTTAATTTTACTGATGATCAAATAGAAAACTTTCAATCCAATAGTTCAGAAATTGAGCTTGGTATTGATCATAAAGAATATTCTCATAGCACAAAATTATCTGAGGAAAATATAGCCTCATTATCTGCTGATTTTAATTAATTTAGTCCCCAAATATTATCTGTTTTAATCCACCCTTCAAATTCTTCCGATGTAATTTTGCACCAATTTTGTTCACACTTTTCTATAATTAGTAATCTTCCTTCTTTTATTTGAGCAACTGGTTTAGCAAAAGATGTAGGTTTTTTAAATAAAACTTTATCTTTTGTGGCTATTACTGAATTACTTTTTTTTAATTGTGAAATATGAATCCATCCGCTGTTATTTTTAAAATCAATAATTCGTCTAAAATTTTCTTTTTTATCGATTTGTTTTAAAGGTAAATTTATTTTCTTGTAAACATACTTGATGTCAGATTCAAAACTTGGTCCATAGCGTACGTTCACCTTATTTTTTTTAAGAGAAACGAATATTTCTCCTGCATTACTTGAGGTAATAAAGAATATTAAAAGAGAGAATATAAAAATATTATTTATTAGATTTTTTATTTTCACTTTTTTTTGTTTTATTTAATTTAACTTTTCTAAAGCTTAAATTTAATAAATCTATAATAAGAATAAATCCATTTAAATTTTGACCAATTTTTAATATTTTTTTTAAAACTTCATTAGCTAGCATTGTTCCAATTGTTCCTGCTACTGGTCCCAATATTCCTTCATATTCACAGTTTAATATTTCATCATTAATAACTTCCTCTTGATAGAAGTCTCGTAAAGAAGGAGTATTTTTATCTACAAAATTAAAAGTAAAAATATGACCATCAAATTTACTAATTGCTCCAGTCACAAGAAATTTTTTATATTTTAAACTTAAATCATTTATTAAAAATTTACTTTCAAAATTGTCAGTACCATCAATAATGAAGTCATAATTTTTTATTATTTTCTCAAATTTTACTCTATCCATTTTAAAGTTATAAAGATTTATTTTTGTTTTTGGGTTTATTCTATTTAGTTTTTTTTTGGCAATTATAACTTTTGAGTGATTTAAATCTTTTTCATCATATAAACTTTGTCTATGAATATTTGATAGGCTAACGGTGTCATGATCAACAATTCCTAGTTTCCCAATGCCAGATCGTGTCAAAAAATCAGCCGCAGGACATCCTAGACCACCCATCCCAATTATTAAAACCTTTGAGTCTAGGATTTTTTTTTGTCCTAATGGACCTATGTTTTTTAAAATTATTTGTCT
Source organism: uncultured Pelagibacteraceae bacterium (assembly GCA_902594865.1). Lineage (GTDB taxonomy): Bacteria > Pseudomonadota > Alphaproteobacteria > Pelagibacterales > Pelagibacteraceae > Pelagibacter. The sequence continues at coordinate 35,778 of CACJNV010000010.1, forward strand.
AGAAAATTTATCTATTTCTTTTTTACTTAAATTTTTGCTCATTTTCCAGTAGAGCCAAAACCACCTTCTCCTCTAATTGTTTCTGGTAGATCATCAGTTTCCTCAAGATCCATTTTAATTACAGGAGTTAAAATCATTTGTGCTATTCTATCCTTATTATTTATCAAGAAATCATTTTTCCCGTGATTAAAAAGGATTACTTTTATTTCTCCCCTGTAATCACTATCAATAGTTCCAGGTGTATTTAAAACACTTATACTGTTTTTTGCAGCTAAACCAGATCTTGGCCTTATTTGGATTTCGAAATCACTTGAAAATGCAACAGCAAGCCCTGTTGGAACTAAACATGATGAGTTTGGTTTAAGATTGATGGGTTCTTTTACTAATGCCATTAAATCCATGCCAGATGCACCTTCTGTTTTGTAAGCAGGTAATTCAACCGCAGGGTCTAACTTTTTGATAAGAACTTTTGCCATTAATTTAATTGATCAATTATTCTATCAACTATTTCATCAGAAATTCCAGATTTTTTTTTATATGAAAGTTTTTCTTTTTTAACGTCTTTGTTTTTATAATGAATTGTTACCTCATTATAATCAGAATTAAATCCTATATCTTTATTTGATACATCATTAGAAATTATCCAGTCACAATTTTTCTTGTTTAATTTTTCCTCTGCATTTTTATCGATCTCATTAGTTTCTGCTGCAAATCCTATTACAAGTTCAGGTCTCATAGAGTTATGGTTAGACACATAATGAAGTATGTCTACACTCTTTTCTAAATTTAAGTTAAAGTTCTCTTGTTTTTTAATTTTATTTTTATACTTTTTATTAATTTTAAAATCAGCTACCGCAGCAGAAAAAATTGCTACATCAACAGGTAAATTTTCTTGAGTGGCAACTAACATTTCATCTGCTGTTTCAACTTTTACAAGATTAATATCATTAGCTATTTCAAGATTAGTTGGACCTGATATTAATGTTGTATCAAAACCTTTTTTGGATAATGATTTTGCTAATTCATATCCTTGTTTGCCACTTGATTTATTTGTAATAAAACGAACTGGATCTATGTACTCATTTGTTGGACCTGCTGTAACTAATGCTTTAAATTTTTTGTTATTTTTTTGAGTTAAGAAATATTTATCAACTTCTTCAGCAATTACTGATGGGTCCGACATTTTACCCTCTCCATATTCACCACATGCCATATCACCAACCTCTGGACCTATTAGTTTATATCCAAACCCTTTTAATTTTTTTATATTTGTTTTAGTAGTTGGATGCTCCCACATTCTTACATTCATTGCTGGTGCTAAAATAATGTCTTTATCTGAAGCCAAAACAACAGTGGATGCTAAATCATCAGTTGTTCCTTGAGCCAGTTTTGAAATTGTATTTGCCGTTGCGGGTGCAATTAAAATTATATCTGCCCATCTTGAAAGTGAAATATGATCCATTTCAGACTCATTTTCTACACTAAATAAATCACTATAAACTTTACCATGAGAAAGTGATGTTATTGAAAGTGGAGTTACGAACTCTTTTGCACTTGTTGTTAGAATTGTCTTTATATCTGCACCATTCTTTTTAAAAAGCCTAATTGTTTCAAGACTTTTATAAGCAGATATTCCTCCACAGATAATAAATAGTATTTTTTTATTTAACAAATTTCTCATCTGCAGAATTAAAATACTATAAGGCCAAAAATTACAAGAAGTAATAAACCAATAATAGATTGATTTCTAAATGCTATCATTTCTGATTTTTTATCATTCAGAGCAGTGTAAGAATTTGAATTTTGTGGAATTTGACCGCTAGCCAAAAACGTTAATGCTTGATTTGCTTTATCCATAATTTCAGGAAATTCTGGTAAACGTTTAATCACTTCAGATGTATTTTTTAAAGTTTCATTTAAATTATTAATTGGATCTTTTGTTTCTTTAAGCCAATTTTCTAGTACAGGCTTTGAAGTTGTCCAAATATTTGTGTTTGGATTTAACTTTCTTGCTACACCTTCAACAACAACCATAGTTTTTTGCAACATTAATAATTGAGGTTGAGTTTGCATATTAAACTTTTCTGTTACATCAAACAATTGTTTGAGTAATTTACCTCCTGAAATATCTTTTACTTCTTGACCAAATATAGGCTCACCAATTGATCTCAAAGCTTGAGCTAGATCATCGATTGGTACTTCTTTTGGGACTAATCCAGCCACTAAGTGAACTTCAGCTACTTTACGATAATCTCTTTGAATAAATCCAAATAAAATTTCCGCTAAAAACCTTTTGCTTAGTTTGTCTAGCCTGCCCATAATCCCAAAATCTATAGGTACAATTTGGCCACTATTATCAACAAAAATATTTCCTTGATGCATATCTGCATGAAAAAAACCATCTCTTACAGCATGTCTTAAAAAATGTTGGATAATATCTTCAGCTATTTTATTAGTATCTAAATTTCTTTTCTTTAGCTCCTCAGCTTCTCTTATTGAAATTCCATCAATCCAATCCAAAGTCATTACATTTTCACTGGTAAAATTCCAATAAATTTCAGGAACTTTAAATCCAGCATCATTTTTAGTGTTTTCAGCATATTCATTAGCCGCAGCAGCTTCGAATCTTAAATCCATCTCAAGATTAGTTATTTCTTTAAGTAAAAAAACAACTTCAACAAGTTTCAATCTTTTTGTTTTTTTTACAAATGACTCAATAATAAATGCAAATAACATTATTGCATCTATTTCTTCATTGAATATTTTTTTTATATTTGGTCTTAAAATTTTTATTGCCACATCTTTAATTGTTCCATTGTCATTTATTTTTGCTTTATGAACTTGTGCAATTGATGCAGCAGCAACTGGTTCACTTAAATCAATTATTGAATTAAATGCATCAACTCCAAGATCTTCTTTAATAATTTCTTTTGCTTCATGAATTGAAAAAGGGGGTAATCGATCTTGAAGTTTTTCTAGCTTTAAAGATAATTCCTCTCCGATTATATCTGGTCTAGTAGCAAGAAATTGACCAAGTTTGATGAAAGTTGTACCCATAGATTCTAATGACCTAGATAGTCTTTCACCATCATCCTCAATTAAATTACTTTGTTCCTTTTTTTCAAATGAAATAGATAAAATTTGGAATAATATTGTTACAGCTAAAGGAGGTTTTTTAAATTTTGATGCAATTTTTAAAATATCTGATTTTGCAATTTTCCTTCCTAATTTAAATAAAGTAATAAGTTTTTTAATCATTAAATTTTCCAACCACTATGAATTGAAACAATTCCACCAGAAAGATTTCTATAAGAACATTTATGAAAATTATTTTTTTTCATCAACTCTATTAATTCATCTTGATTAATAAATTGTTCAATACTTTTGATTAAATATTCGTAAGGTTCTTTTTCTCCAACCACAAACTGACCAATAATAGGAATGAGTTTTGAATAATTTTTATATACAAAATCAAGATTTGAATTTTGAATCTTAGAAAATTCCAGACATAGATAGCGTCCACCAGGCTTCAAAACTCTGTAGGCCTCTGAAAGTGCTTTATTTAAATTTTTTGTATTTCTTAGCCCAAAACTAATAGTGTAATAATCAAATGAATTGTCTGTAATTGGTAATTTTTCTGCTGGAGAAATAACCCATTTTACATTTTTGTAATTAGATAATTTTTGCTTTCCTTGACTAACCATTCCTTTATTAGGATCTACACAAGTAATTTCAGCCTCTTTATTTGTGCTATCTAAAAATAACTTTCCAACATCCCCCGTCCCACACGCAACATCTATTAATTTTCTATTAACTCTCGGATTCATCATATTGATTAAACTTTTTTTCCAATATCTATGTACACCCATAGACATAAAGTCATTCATCAAGTCATATTTGTTGTAGACCTGATTAAACACATTTTCTACAAGTCCTTTTTTATTTTGAAGATTTTGTTGCATAAAAAAATATATATTGAATATAGTATCAAATGCCAGAATTACCAGAAGTAGAAATTGTTAGACAATCCCTTCATAAAAAGATCAAAAAAAAAAGCATAAAAAAAGTAATAATCAGAAACAGAAATTTAAGGTTTAAAATACCAAGTGATTTTGAAAGTTTTCTTAAAAATAAAAAAATAATTGAAGTTAGTAGATTTTCTAAATATTTGATTATCCATTTCCGAAATGAAGATTATTGTTTAATCCATTTAGGAATGTCAGGAACAATTCATATTCTTGATAAGAAAAAGCCTCTAAAATTTACGAATACTAGTTTTTATCACTCACCTTTTTTACCTAAAAAACACAATCATGCAGAGTTTGTATTTGATAGCTTGAAAGTAATTTATAATGATCCAAGACGTTTTGGATTTTTTGAAATAATTAAAAATAATCAAGATCTGCAGAGAAGATTTAAATCAATGGGACCTGAACCATTTAGTGACAAATTTAACTTAAATTATGTAGTTAATTATTTTAAGAAAAAAAATAAGGATATAAAAAGTTTCTTACTTGATCAGAGATTTGTTTCTGGGATAGGTAATATTTATGCAAGTGAAATTCTTTTCGCTAGTAAAATAAATCCATTTAAAAAGGCAAAAAGACTTAACAAAAATGAATGTTTAAATATTATTTTAAATTCTAAGAAAATACTTCAACAGGCAATTAATAAGGGAGGTTCAAGTATAAGAGATTTTAAAGATATCTCAGGTAACAAAGGTAACTTTCAAAAAGAGTTTAAAGTTTATCAGCAAGACGGTACTGGTTGCAAGCGTACCCATTGCAAGGGTATTATAAAAAAAAAAATAACATCAAATAGATCAACTTTTTTTTGTATTTCTTGTCAAAAATAGTTAAATATTTAGTTGACCACTTTAAATTCTCAAGCTATACCCCTGCGCAGATGGCAAACACAAAATCAGCAATTAAGAGAATTAGAAGAATTTCTAAACAAACAGCAGTAAATAAAGCTAGAAAGAGCAGGTTTAGAAACGCCCTTAAGAAAATGAACCTTCTAATTGATGGTAAAAAGAAAGATGAAGCTCTTAAATTTCTACCAAAGTTAAACTCTGAGTTGATGAAAATTGCAAAAACAGGAATAATAAAAAAACAAAATGCTTCTAGAAATGTTTCTAGAATAACAAAAAAAATTGCTGCAATCTAAACGTTAGTTTAAATTTCCAAACAACTCCTGATATCCACATTATATATTTAAGTTTTGTATTAAGTAACTATATTTAGATTTAGTAAATATTTGAATTATCGTCATTCAATCTATATTTGATTTAATTTTTATTCAATCAATTAATTGATTCAATCTATATTCGATTCAATTTATAATTTTAAATTTAAGTTTAATTTAGAATTTATTTTTTAAAATATAAATCACAATCATAGATTTTATTTTTTTTTAAATTTCTTTATTAACTTGTTGCAAATTTTTTTAAATAGTTCTAACTGAGATTTCCCCTTAAGTTATGAATAAATTAACAAATACAAAAAATATTAATAATTTTTCTTCTGAAAGCTTTGAATGGAAGCAAGTACAGAATGAAATGAAAAATAAACTAGGCTTAGAAGTTTATGAGAGCTGGTTAAAAAAGATTTCTTTTGTAGAGGAATTCAATAATTACTTATTATTATCAGTTCCAACAAGATTTATTAGAGATTGGATTACATCAAGGTATTTAGACCAAATATTACAGATAGTTAAGGTATATAAAAAAGACATTATTAGAATTGAGTTCAAAATAGTTGAAAAAGCTCAAGATACCACTTTAAAGGAAAATAATATTAATGAGAAAGATACTAATGAAAAAGTTTCATTTCTAAAAGACTCTTACCTTCAATATAATAGAATTGATCCAAATAAAAGATTTGATAATTTTATTACAGGTTCAAGTAACAAATTAGCTTACGAAGCTTCTTTAAAAGTTTCTGAAAATATATCTCACTATAATCCACTTTATATTTATGGTGGTGTTGGAATGGGAAAAACTCACTTATTAAATTCAATAGGTTTAGAGCTTAAAAAAAATAATAAAGTAATGTTTATTTCTGCAGAACGTTTCATGTACCAGTTTGTGAAATCAATTAAATCAAACGACATGGTTAAGTTTAAAGAATATTTTAGAAATACAGATATTTTATTAATCGATGATATCCAGTTTATAAGCGGAAAAGAGGCTATGCAGGAGGAGTTTTTTCATACATTTAATGCATTACTTGATAAGGGATCTCAAATAATTGTATCAGCTGATCGAGCACCAAACAAATTATCAAGGATTCAAGAAAGAATTAAATCAAGATTTTCTGGTGGACTAGTTGTTGATATTCAAAAGCCAGACCTTGAGCTAAGAAAAAAAATAGTTCAAAAAAAAACTGAAGAATTGAATGCTTTGTATTCCGAACAATTACAAGTTTCTAGAGAAATTCAAGATTTTATAAGTAATGAAATAACTGGAAGTGTAAGAGAATTAGTTGGTGCAATAAACAGAGTTGTTTCATTTTCAAGAATCTACAACAAAGCCCCAAATCTTGCTGAAACTAAAGTAGTTTTAAAGGATTTATTAAATTTAGCAGAAAATAAAGTTACAATAGATCTAATTCAGACAATTGTTTGTAAGTTCTTCAAAATCAGTAAAAATGAAATGCTTTCATCTAGAAGATCAAGATATTTAGTAAGACCTAGACAAACAGCAATTTATTTAACTAAAATTTTGACTTCTAAATCATTACCTGAAATTGGAAGAGAATTTTCTAATCGAGACCATACAACAATAATTCATTCAGTAAAAACTATTGAAAAGATAAAAGAAAAAGATCCTGAGATGGTTGATAATATAAATAAATTAAAAAACCAGATTTTATATAATAATAAAGAAAATGAAATTTAACGTTAATCAACAGGATCTTCAGCAAGCATTAAATTATTGTCAAGGCGTTATTGAAAAAAGAAGCACATTACCAATACTTTCTAATATTTTGTTAGATGCAAGTAATTCAAAACTTACTATCACTGCGACTGATCTAGATTTAATATTTATACACGAATTAAACAATGCAGAAATTCTAGAGGAGGGCAAAACAACTACAACTTCCTCAATCATGTATGATATTATAAGAAAGTTTAACTCAGGAAAAAAAATAAATCTTTCCCTAACAGATATAAGCAAATTACAGGTAGAGTCTGAAAAATCTATTTTTAATTTGAATTGTATAAGTGCAACAGAGTTTCCACTGACAGATGAAAATTTTAATCAAAATGAATTTATAATTAAATCAAAACAATTATTGAAATTATTAAATAAGTGTAAATTTTCAGTTTCTAATGACGAAACAAGGCATTACCTAAGTGGAATTTATCTTCATCAAACAGAAGTTGAAGATAAAAATTATTTAACAGCAGTTGCAACTGATAGTCACAGAATGTCTATTTCAAAAATTAGATTAGAAGAAAAAATTAATTTTGATCCAATAATTCTACCTAAAAAAACAATTTTTCAACTTTGCTCTTTATTAGATAGCTATGATGGAGATGTAAAAGTTTCAAATGTGAAATCAAAAATAAAATTTGAATTAAATAACAGTATTTTAATTTCGAAACTTATTGATGGAAAATTTCCTAATTACATTCAAGTTATACCTAAAAATAATCAAAAAAAATTAGAAATAGACTTAAAATTATTTTTAAATTCAGTTGATAGAGTTGCATCTGTTTCATTAGATAAAAAAGATGGTGTGAAATTCAATTTATCTAAAGACACTTTAGATCTGTCAGTAAATAATACTAACAGTGGTGATGGTAAAGAAACTTTAACTGTTAAGTTTGATCATGATTTAGAGATAAGTTTTAACTCTAGGTATTTGATAGATGTTGCTTCACAGTTAGATGGAGATAGAGTTGAAATTTTCTTTAATGATACTGGTTCACCAGCACTTATAAAAGATCCGGGTGATTTTGATAGTATTTTTGTTGTTATGCCTATGAAGGGTTAATTAATTAAATCTAACTCTGAATAAATATTTTTTTCAAGGATTTGAATAAAATTTTCTTTTGTTAACCCAGAAGGAATTGGTTTTAGAATAGAGATTGTAATCGTTTTATTAGATTTTTTTTTACCTTTTTTAGGCCACACATATCCAGAGTTAATTGCAACTGGCTGACAAGCAACATTTATCTGTTCATAAATTCTCGAAGCACCTTTTTTAAAAGGTGGTCTTTCATCTGGAAGAACTCTAGTTCCTTGAGGAAAAATAATTAAAGGTCTATTAGAAGTAGCCATCATTTTTGAAATATCATCAAAAAAACCCAAGTTATCTTTTGTAACTTTGTTTCTTTTTATTGAAATTGATCCTATTTTTTTTAAGTACCAACCAAATATTGGTATTAACAATAATTCTTTTTTTAAAATAAATACAGGTGAGTTAAAGATAGTTTGTAAATAAAAAGTTTCAAACATTGATTGATGAGATGCTGCTATAAAAAATTTTTCATTATTAATAATATTTTCTTTTCCTTTGACTGAAATTTTTACTGAAAGAACAAACCTTAAACAAAAACTGGCCCAATGGCCCATTAATTTACCTCCTACCAAAACAACTTTTTTTGGCAAAAAATATGATGGTAAAAAAATTATCGAAATAAAAATGATTCCAGTGAAAAATAATATTGAAAATAAAAAGTTTCTTATCATTTTTGTCAAAAGCTAAATTATATCTTTATGCTTTTGTCTTTTTCTTATTACTTTAATTTTTGATCCCTTTATTAATAATTCCACTGGTTTAGGTCTTAAATTATAATTTGAGCTAAGCGACATTCCATAAGCTCCCACATCACATATTGCTATTAAATCTTTTTCTTTCAACACTTGAAATTTTTTTAATGTAATAAATTTATCTGTACTTTCACAAATAGGACCTACAAATTCATATGGTTTTTTAGATGTTTTGTTAGATTTTGTAACAGGTAAGGTTTTATGAAACGCACCATACAAAGCAGGCCTCATTAAATCGTTCATTGCAGCATCTAAAATGATAAACTTTTTACTTCCGCTATCTTTTATATAGATTATTTTTGATACTAATGTACCGGTATCGCCAATAATTGATCTACCTGGCTCAAATATAATTTTAACTTTATGTCTTCTTAAAAATTTAAGAATAGCTGTGTTATATTTTTTATAATTAAGTTTTCTATTTTTATAAGTATAAGTAATGCCCATACCTCCACCTAAATCTATAAATTCAAATTTATGATTTGTTTTATTGAGAATTTGACTAACCGCTTTAAGCATTTTTTCATAAGGTCTATGGTCTAAAATTTGACTACCTATATGAACGCTTAGACATTTTAAATCAATATTTTTTGAATTTTTGCAATAATTTATAATTTCATAGAATGTATTTTTATTTACACCAAATTTATTTTCTTTTTTCCCAGTAGATATTTGACTTAATGTTTTTGCATCTGTGTTAGGGTTTAGTCTTACACCAATTTTTATTCTTTTATTTTTTAACTTTGCTATTCTATTTATTTCTTTTATTTCACTTAAAGACTCAGCGTTAATAAGCAAAATTTTTTTATCAATAGCAAAGCTGATTTCACTTGTTGTTTTACCAACACCAGAAAATACTATTTTGCTTGGATTAATTCCTGCTTTTAGTGCCATCATTAGCTCTCCTACTGAAACAACATCAGCACCTAATCCAAATTTTTTAATTTCTCTAATTATATTAACATTTGTGTTGGATTTAACTGCAAAACAGATAAGTGGTGAAAAAGATCTGAAGTTTTTTTTAAAATTATTAATATTTTCTTTTAATTTAGAATAGGAGTAAGAATAAAATGGAGTTCCAAATTTATTTGCAATTTTTTGGAGATTAATTTTTTCTATTGTTAGTATTTTATTTATGTATTTCATTAAGCTAAGTTAACTGAAACTTTTTTTATTTCTGCTTTTTTATCTGGATCTATGTATTTAGGATCACCTTTTTTTCCACAAGAAATAACGGCACAAAATAACAATATAATTATGGTAAATTTTTTAATCATTTTTCTCTTTTATATTTCATTATCATTTTTTTAATATTATCAAAAGAAGTTCCACCATAAGATTTTTTCGAATTAATTGAATTTTTTAAATTAAATACTTTTAATACATCATCTTTAAGTTTAGGTTCGATTTTTCTTAATTCTTCTAAAGTCAGTTCATTTAATTTCTTTTTTCTCTTTTCAGCAAAATTAACTACAGCAGCAGTTTTTTGATATGCTTTTCTAAAAGACATTGAGTGATTTTTCACAAGATAGTCAGCTAAATCAGTGGCTGTAATATATCCAGAATTAGCAAGTTCTAACATTTTATTCTTATTTGGATTACAATTTTTCAGTATTTCATCGCAAACTTTTAAACAATTATTTAGATTGTCGTTAGATTTGAAAACAATCTCCTTATCGTCTTGCAGATCTTTAAAATAAGACAGTGGTAAGCCTTTTAAAATTGTAAGCATCGAAAATAAATTTCCATAAGCGCTTCCTGATTTACCACGCAAGTACTCTAAAAGATCAGGATTCTTCTTTTGTGGCATTATAGACGATCCAGTAACAACTTTATCAGATAGATTGATCAAGTTAAAAGCATCTGAATTCCAAATAATCAACTCTTCAGCAATTCTAGAAATATGCATAGCACACACAGATGAAGCGTATAAAAAATCTAAAACAAAATCTCTATCTGAAACTGTATCAACAGAATTATTTGTAGGTATTTTAAAACCAAGTTTTTTGGTTGTATAATTTCTATCAATATTAAATGATGTTCCTGCTAAAGCCGCAACACCTAAAGGATTTTCATTTAAACTGTCTAAATTGTTAGAAAATCTCTTTTTGTCTCTATTAAACATTTCTACATAAGACAATAAGTAATGTGCAAAAGAGATAGCTTGAGCATTTTTAAGATGTGTAAATCCAGGCATAATAGTCTCAACATTTTTT
>CACJNV010000011.1 GCA_902594865.1 uncultured Pelagibacteraceae bacterium
CTTGCACATGCTCCAATATTTTCTGAAAGTTGAGGTTTGTGTAAAATAAAAGAAATATTATTAACAGACATTAATCTATGCCATGATTTCTGTTATAATTTGAAATAGCTGATGGTTTAATATCATTTAAATATTTAGGATTTACTGTCCAAATAGAAACTTTTAAAGGATAACATTTTGCTACATCAGATGAGTGTTCAGATCCACAATCACCACCTGGACAAGCAGAAAGTGCACCTAATAAATCTGTTTCAGCAAAAAATTCTAAATAATCACCGGGTCTTACAGGGCTTGCTTTCATAAAATATTGCTTAGTATCATTGGTAAATCCAGTTAACATGAAAACATTTAATACATCATGAACTATTTTTTCTGCATTATCTAATTGAACTTTTTTTTCTTTTACCAGAGCTCTTGTTAAATTTGAATGACAGCAATAATGATAATCGTTATCGCTCAAAAGTTTTGATGTATAAGGATCACATCTAGTACCAATTACATCATGAACCGATCCTCCATCTTTATCATAATCATACCAATCTAAAGTATCCCAAGTTATTGTCGCTAAAGATCTAAGATAGGGAAAACTACTAAACATTTTGTCTCCAACAGAAAGATGTGTTCCATAGAGTGCTCTTGTTTTTCCTGAGTAGAATTTTTCCTCTAAATTATTTAAATTAAATAAATTTAAATCACCTACTTGAGGTCCCTCTACACTTTCAATTCTAAAAAACTCACCAAATTTAACTTCAAACGTTTTTGCATCTCTTGGAGGTATTATAACTTCCTCTTTTTTAACCAAGTGTTTTCGAGCGGAATGTAATATACTTAAATTTTTTTCTTCAATATTAGTATTTGGATAACAAACTATTGGTTTTGCTCCTATTCTATCTTTTAAATCAGATGGTTTTTCTGAAAATTTTTTAATTTTCATTCTTACGAACTTCCAGGAGCTTTATCCTTAAATAACTTATAATCCAAACTATCAACAAGAGCTTTAAAGGATGCATCAATGATATTTGGTGATACTCCAATAGTAAACCAATTAACACCCTTCGAATCTGTACTTTCAATACTAACTCTTGTTACAGCTTCTGTACCAGTATTTAAAATTCTAACTTTGTAATCAACTAGTCTTAAATCTTTTAAATATTCTGAATATTTAGCAAGCTTATTAACATTCTTTCTAATTGCATTATCTAGAGCATTAACAGGTCCGTTTCCTTGTCCTTCACACAAAATTTTATCTCCATCTACTTCTAATTGCGCTTTTGCATACGAAACTATTTCTCCTGCATTATCTTTCTTTACCGAAACATCATATTCATTAATAGAAATATATCTTGGTATCTCCCCCATTAATCTTCGAGCTAACAACTCAAAGGACGCATCAGCACCATCATAACTATAACCAATAAATTCCCGATCTTTAACTTCATCTAAAAGTTTTTTAATTTTTGGATCACTTTTCTCAACTTTAATTCCTATCAAATTCAATCTCGACATTATATTGGATTGTCCCGATTGATCTGAAACAACTATATTTCTAGAGTTTCCAACTTCTTCCGGATTTATATGCTCATAGGTTTTAGGATCTTTTTGAACTGCTGAAACATGCATTCCGCCCTTGTGAGAAAAAGCAGAAGCTCCAACATAAGGTAAATGTTTATTGGGTTTTCTATTTAATAACTCATCTAATAATCTTGAGCATTGAGTTAATTTTTTTAAATTTTCTCTTTTAATATTTAGTTCAAATTTGTCTGAAAAATCTTTCTTTAAAAAAAATGAAGGAATTAATGACATTAAATTAGCATTTCCGCATCTTTCCCCCAAACCATTGATTGTGCCCTGGACTTGTCTGACACCTGCTTGAACTGCTGCAAGACTATTAGCTACTGCATTTTCGGTGTCATTATGAGCATGTATTCCTAAATTTTTTCCTGGAATTTGCTTGCTTACTTTAGATACAATTTCAGTTATCTCGTTTGGAAGTGTGCCGCCGTTAGTATCACACAGTATAATCCATCTAGCACCATTATCAAAAGCAGCTTTTAAACATGACATTGCATATTCTGGATTAGCTTTATATCCATCGAAAAAATGTTCAGCATCAAACATGAACTCTTTGCCAGATTTAACAATATGTTTTGTACTTTCGCTTATATTCATTAAATTCTGTTCATTGCTTATTCCTAATGCAACATCCACTTGAAAATCCCATGATTTTCCAAACAAGCAAACAGAAGTACTTTTTGAATTAATTAATGATGAGAGCATAGGGTCATTTTCCGCACTGTGTTCAGATTTTTTAGTCATACCAAATGCAGTTAATTTCGTTGATTTAAAATTATGATCTTTATTGAAAAACTCAGTATCGGTTGGATTTGCACCTGGCCAGCCTCCTTCAACATAATCCACACCCAATTTATCTAAAGCTGATGATATTTTTTCCTTATCATCAATTGAAAAATCTACACCTTGAGTTTGTGCTCCATCACGTAGTGTTGTGTCAAATATATAAAGTTGTTCCTTACTCATTTAAATTTCCAAGTCGTTTTACCATCTTTATCTTCTATTAAAACACCTTTATCTAAAAGCTCATTTCTAATTTTATCAGCTTCTTCGTAATTTTTGTTCTCTCTAGCCTTATTTCTTTCCTGAATTTTTTGTAAAATTTCTTTTTCAGAAATTAAAGCTTTGCTAATTTTAAATTTTAGCCAATTTTCTTTACTTTCATTTAATAGTCCTACAAATTGACAAGCAGAAACAAATAAAGATTTATCTTCATTGTTACCTTTTTGTGCTTTGTCATATAATTGATGTAAATTAGCAATATATCCAGGAGTGTTTAAATCATCGTAAAGTGGCTCAAGAATTTCATCAGAAACCTTTGAATTATTTTCAATATCTAAATATGAATTGTACCATTTATTTATCGTGTTTTGACAGTCGTCCAAAAGTTTATCATTCCAATCTAATGGTTGTTTATAATGCGCGCTTAGTAAAGCTAATCTTAAAACTTGACCACTTATCTTGTTTCTAAAATCTTTTATTTTCAAAATATTTCCCTGAGACTTAGCCATCTTTTCATTAGACATAGTGATGAATGCATTATGCATCCAAAATTTTGCAAATATTTTTGTATCATTTGCGCATCTTGATTGAGCTATTTCATTTTCATGATGAGGAAATAACAAATCTATACCACCACCATGAACATCAAACTCATCTCCTAAAAATTTCTTTGACATTGCAGAACACTCTAAATGCCATCCTGGTCTTCCTTTTCCCCATGGAGATTCCCATGATGGTTCATCATCTTCCGAAGGTTTCCATAAAACAAAATCTTCTGAATTTTTTTTATTTTCACTGACTTCTACTCTTGATCCAGCAATAAGTTCATCTAATTTTTTATTTGATAGTTGACCATAATTCTTGAATTTTTTAACCTCAAAATAAACATGCTTATTATTTTCATAAGCAAATCCTTTTTTTATTAATTCAGAAATCATTTCAATCATCAAATCTATATGTTCTGTTGCTTTAGGTTGATGAGTTGGTTCTTCACAATTTAAGTAATGACAATCTTCACTAAAACTTTTAGTTACCTTGCTTGTTAATTCTGAAATTGAAATATTATTTTCTTTTGAAGATTTAATAATTTTATCATCTACATCAGTAATATTTCGTACATAAGTAACTTTAGGATAATTTTTTTTAAAAATTTTAAATAGAATATCAAATACAACTATTGGTCTTGCGTTCCCTATATGGGGATCATCATAAACGGTCGGACCACATACATACATTCTAATGTTACTTTTATCTAGTGGAACAAACTTTTCTTTTTTATTTGTTAGATTGTTTGTTAAAAAAATATCTTTACTCATTATTTTAGGAATATACTTAAAAAATAGATTTGTGAATCTATTTGATTAATTTGGAATTTTGCATACAGGAATTGGCTCCATTTTATGCAAATTTTGTTTTCTAATTGTTTCGTATTTAGCTCGATTAGCTGAATTAGGATTGTCCATTGCTTCTTCTAATTCTTCATATTTTAGCCCAAGTTGACCCTCATCAGTTCTTCCATCGTCCCATAAACCATCCGTGGGGGCCGCATCTATAATTTCTTTTAAAATTCCAAGTTCTTTCCCAAGTTCCCAAACTTCAGTTTTATTACAATCAGCTATAGGAGATATATCTACACCGCCATCTCCGTATTTTGTGTAAAACCCAACACCAAAATCTTCAACTTTATTTCCAGTTCCAACTACTATTCCTTTATTAGCTGCAGCCACTTGATAAAGCGTTGTCATTCTCAATCTAGCTCTAGAGTTCGCCATTCCATGTTCATTATCAAATTTTGATAAACTGGAACTAAAAGCTAAAAATAACTCATCTAAATTGATAGTATGTGCCTCGACATTTTTAAAATTTTTAACTAACCAATCTTGATGCTTTAAACTTAAATCATGTTGATGTGATTTCTGTTTGATTGGCATTGACAATACAATAGTTTTTAAACCTGTCATTGCGCTTAATGTACTAGAAACTGACGAATCTATTCCTCCAGAAATTCCTATAACCAATGACTCTGCCTTGCTTGGCATATTATTTGCATAATCTTTAATCCAATTAGAAATAAAATTTACTTTTTCTGAAGTATTCATGATTTTAAAGTATTAGATATTTGAAATTTTACAATGTCTTAAGATGCCGCTCTATCTGCATTTTTAGAATAAGAGCTATTCTTTTTAATCTCATCTGAAATCAAGAAAGCTAATTCTAGAGCTTGGTTTGCATTTAGTCTTGGGTCACAATGTGTGTGATATCTTGATGATAAGTCTTTTTCGGATATCTTTTGTGCTCCACCAATACATTCTGTTACATCTTGACCAGTTAATTCTATATGTAAACCACCAGCGTAGCTTCCTTCGCTTTGGTGGCATGCAAAAACATTTTTAACTTCTTTCAACACACTGTTAAATGGTCTTGTTTTAAACCCTGTGGCTGCTTTGACTGTATTTCCATGACAGGGATCACATGACCAAATAACATTTAATCCCTCTTTTTTTATTGCCCTGATCAATTTTGGTAAAAATTTTGAAACATTATCTGCTCCAAATCTCGAAATTAGTGTAATTTTACCTTTTTCATTTTTTGGATTAATTCTATTACAAAGATTTATCAAATCATCAGCCTTTAAGGTTGGTCCACATTTTATTCCAATTGGATTTTCTATACCTCTACAAAATTCAACATGTCCTCCGTCTAATTGTCTAGTTCTGTCTCCTATCCAAACAAAATGAGCAGATGTATCATGATTTTCACCAGTAGTAGAGTCAACTCTAGTCATTGTTTCTTCAAATGGAAGTAATAAAGCTTCATGTGAAGTCCAAAAATTTACTGTTTTTAATCTTCTATTAAATTCTGATGTTATTCCACATGCATCCATAAATGATAATGCATTAGCGATATTATCTTCTAACTCTTTAAATCTTTTTAATTCAGGAGAATTTTTAATGAAACCTAAATTCCAGTTGTGAACATTTTTAAGATCTGCAAACCCTCCATGGCAGAATGCTCTTATTAAGTTTAAAGTTGCAGCTGATTGTGAGTAAGCCTTGAATAATCTTTTAGGATCTGGAACTCTAGCCTTTTCAGTAAATTCCATGGCATTAATATTATCACCCAAATAACTTGGTAGCTCTACACCATCTTTTATTTCAGTTGGTGCACTTCTAGGTTTTGAGAATTGTCCAGCTATTCTTCCAACTTTTACTACTGGTAATGATGCTGAGTAAGTTAAAACTAATGACATTTGTAACATTAATTTAAATGTATCTCTAATATTATCTGGATTAAATTCTGCAAAACTTTCAGCACAATCTCCACCCTGAAGTAAAAATGCTTTTCCATCCACAACATCAGCTAACTGACTTTTAAGATGTCTTGTTTCTCCAGCAAATACTAACGGAGGAAATGTTCCTATCTTATCCAAAACTTTATCCAGTTCTTTTTTGTCTGGATATTCTGGGATATGTTTTACAGGATATTTTCTCCAACTATTTTTTTTCCAATTTTTCATATTCAACCTGAAAGTGTTTTAACAGACTCAGCTAATTATTCAATAGTGAGAGAATTAGAATTTTAATTAACAATGTTGCATTTTGCTGTAGTTCCAGTAATTCCAGCTGTTTTTATTTGTATTGTTCCTACTCCAGTTATTAATTCTTTTTTCATTCCAATAGGTCCGCCATTTTTTTTGTAAATTACGCATCTAATGCTGCCAAAGTGATTTAAGTCATCAAAGGCTACAGTAACATCATGAAATATTCCTGTTATTGAAACTGTATAATCTGTAATTTCAAATGATTTTGCATTTACATTAAAAGTAAAGATTAATGAAAATAATAATGTGAGTGATGAGAACTTTAAAAATTTCATAATAAATTAAAACATAGTTTGTAAAAAGGTTAAAGATATAAAGTTGATTTATTATTCAACAGTGACAGATTTAGCTAAATTTCTAGGCTTATCAATGTCATAACCTTTTTTAAGAGCAGAGTAATACGCAAGCTTTTGAAGTGGAATAGTCAAAAGGAACGGAAGTAAGTCATCATTTGTATTCTCAACTTCAATAGTTTCCCAAATATTTTCTGAAACAACTTCATCTTTACTTTTGTTAGTTATTAATAATACCTTTGCTCCTCTGGCAATCACTTCCTGCATATTCGAAATTGTTTTTTTATAATAATTATCTCTAGGAGCTAAAACTACTACGGGCATTCCCTCTTCAATTAAAGCTAATGGCCCATGTTTCATTTCTCCCGCTGGATATCCTTCAGCATGAACATATGAAAGTTCTTTAAGTTTTAGTGCACCTTCTAAAGCTATTGGATATGAATAACCTCTTCCTAAAAACATAGAGCCTTTTGCCTCGTTAAATGTTGAGGATATTGCCTGGATGTCATTATCATGAAGTAATGTTTTCTCTATTAAGCCAGGCAAAGCTTTTAAGTCTTTAAGTTTTTCTTGGTATTGTTTTTTTTCTATTTCATTTCTCATTGATCCAAGTTTTAAAGCTAAAATATATAAAACAAGTATTTGACCTAGAAATGCTTTTGTTGATGCAACTCCTATTTCAGGACCACAATGAATTGGTAAAACAAAATTGGAATCTCTTGCTATTGAGCTTTCGATTACATTAACCACAGCACATGTCTTCATACTGTTTTTATTACATATATCTAAAGCTGCATAAGTATCTGCAGTCTCACCTGATTGTGAAACAAAGATGTATAAAGTGTCTTTTTTAAATCTATTTTTTCTGTATCTAAATTCTGACGCTATATCTATGTTTACATCTAAAGTTGTAAGTTCCTCAAACCAATATTTGGCCATTAAACAAGAATGGTATGCAGTTCCACATCCGATTAAAGTTATTGAATTAATCTCTTCAATTTTCCATGGAAAATTAAAAATATTTATCTCTTTGTTTACATTATCTACGTATTCTTTTATTCCAGTTTTAATTGTTGTTGGTTGTTCTTCAATTTCTTTTGCCATAAAATGTTTGAAATCACCTTTGTCATAACTTGCTTCATCTGATGATAATTCTAATATTTTTTTATTAACTTTTTTCCCTTCTTCATTAAAAAAAATAACTTGATCCTTTTTTACAAAACAGAATTCACCATCATCAAGATACGTAATCTTATTCGTCATAGATTTCAAAGCATAAGAGTCTGATCCTAGATAATTTTCATTTGGACCATAGCCAACAGCTAACGGTGATCCTCTTCTAGCACCAACTATTAAGTCTGGCATCTCTTTAAAAACAATTCCAAGAGCAAAGCTGCCATGGAGTTGTTTTAATGTTTTTGTTATAGCTTCCTCAAGTTCTGAAGTTTTTAAATTTTCTGTTATTAAATGAACGATTACTTCGGTATCTGTCTGTGATTTAAATTTATGACCTTTGTTAACTAAATGTTTTTTTAATATTGTAGAGTTTTCAATAATTCCATTGTGAACTACTGATACATTATGAGAGGAATGAGGATGTGCATTTAAACTATTAGGAATTCCATGAGTAGCCCATCTTACATGCCCTATACCAATGTTTCCTCTTAAGTTTTTTAAATCAAAATTATTTTCTAATTTATCTACTCTTCCCTCAGATTTTATTTCATTAATTTCACCATCTGAAAGTGTAGCTATACCTGCTGAATCATATCCTCTGTATTCTAATTTTTTTAATGAATTAATTATATTTGCAGAAACAGGTTTGTTACTTGATATTCCAATAATTCCACACATAAATTATTTTTTCTTTCTTTTGTAATTCTTAACCTCTAATTGTGGTGACCTTGTAAGTGCCAAAGATTTTTTTCTAACATTCTTTGTTATTACTGATCCAGCTCCAACAATACTATTTTTATTTATAGTTATTGGAGCAACCAAAGAAGAGTTTGAACCTATAAATACTTTATCTTTAATATTTGTTTTATTCTTGTTTACTCCGTCATAATTACAAGTAATTGTACCTGCTCCAATATTTACTGATTTTCCTATTTGAGCATCTCCCACATAAGATAAATGATTAACTTTAGATTTATTTCCTAAAGTACTTTTTTTAATCTCTACAAAATTACCTACTTTGGATCCTTCTTTTAAAATTGTATTGGGTCTAATTCTGGCATATGGACCAATCTCAACTTTATTCTCAATTTTACATGACTCTAAATGTGAAAAAGATTTTATAATTACATTGTTTCCGATTTTAACCTTAGAACCAATAACGACATAAGGTTCTATGGTTACATTATTTCCAATCTTAGTATCTTGAGAAAAGAAAATAGTTTCAGGGCCAATCATCTTTACTCCTGATTCTATAAATTTTTCTCTAAGTTTTTTTTGATTTAAAACTTTCATTTAGAACTGATTTACATTAAGTATATGAGTTGATTAATTCACAATTTATTTCTTTAAAATACTTTTATAATGAAACAAAAATTTACAATTTTATTTGATTTAGACGGTACTTTAGTGGATACCGCTCCAGATTTGATACGGGCTCATAATCACGTAATGAAAAAATTTGGATACCCTACTAAAACTTTAGGAGAACTAAAAAATGCTGTTGGCAAAGGTGCTAAAGCTATGATGGCAAAAGCTAATGGTCAATGGAAATGGTTTGATGAAAAAATTCAAAACGAAATGACTGATGAATTTCTATCATATTATGGAAAAAATATTTTACATGAAAGTAAATTAATTAAAGGTGTAAAGGAATTTTTAAATTGGTGTAAAAATGAAAATATTTCTATGGCAGTATGCACTAATAAAACTGAACACTTAGCAGTTGATCTTTTAAAAAAAATTGGGATTTATGATTATTTCGAATATGTTGCAGGTTATAATACTTTTGAATATTGCAAACCAGACCCTCGACATTTAACAACTACAATTGAAATTTTAGATGGTGATAAAAATAAATCAATTATGATCGGTGACAGCGAGACAGATGCTAATGCAGCTAAGGCTGCTGAAATTCCAATAATATTACTAAAATATGGATATACAGAAAAAAGATCTGAGGAAATTTATCATAATCACATTATAAAAGACTTTGTAGGCATTGAGAAAATAGTATCAGAATATCTTTAATATTGATTAATTTATTTTAACTATTAAAACAAAATCACAAATAAGGAGTAATTTTGTTATTACACACAGTTAAAGTATATCCATCAAAAATTAATCTTCCAAAGAAGAAACAGCTTGCATGGAAAATTGCAGAGATAGCAAGCGATAATGCTAAATTAAATAAAGATGCTATTGAAATGGTTATCAATAGAATTATTGATAATGCTTCTGTTGCAATTGCCTCATTAAATAGAAAGCCAGTAATCTCATCTAGAGAAATGGCTTTAAGACACCCTAGAAAAAATGGTGCAACTTTATTTGGTGTAAACTCAAAATTAAAATTTGATTGTGAATGGGCAGCATGGTCAAATGGTACAGCTGTTAGAGAATTAGATTTTCATGATACTTTCTTAGCTGCAGATTATAGTCATCCAGGTGACAACATTCCTCCTCTTATAAGTGTAGCACAACAAAACAAAAAAAGTGGATTGGATTTATTAAGAGGAATAATTACTGCATATGAAGTTCAGGTAAATTTAGTCAAAGGTATTTGTTTGCATAAGCATAAGGTGGACCACATTGCTCATTTAGGCCCTAGTGTTGCTGCTGGATTAGGAACAATGCTAAAATTAAATACTGAAACTATATATCAAGCTGTTCAACAGGCATTACATACATCAATATCTACAAGACAATCTAGAAAAGGAGAAATTTCAAGCTGGAAAGCTTATGCTCCTGCTCATGCTGGTAAGCTTGCTATCGAAGCTGTAGATAGAGCTATGAGAGGTGAAGGTGCTCCAAGTCCAATATATGAAGGTGAAGATAGTGTGATAGCAAGAATATTGGATGGAAAAAAAGCAAACTACAAAGTCCCTTTACCAAAAAAAGGTGAGAGTAAAAAAGCTATCTTAGAGACATATACAAAAGAATATTCTGCAGAATATCAATCGCAAGCATTAATAGATCTAGCTAAAAAGCTAAAAACAAAAATTAATGATTTAAATTATATTAAAAAAATTGATATTTTTACAAGTCATCACACTCATTATGTGATTGGAACAGGTGCTAATGATCCGCAAAAAATGGATCCCAAGGCTAGTAGAGAAACATTAGATCATTCTATAATGTATATATTTGCTGTAGCTTTAGAAGACGGAGATTGGCATCATGTTAAATCTTATACTAAAGCAAGAGCAAATAGAAAAAGTACAATTAAAATTTGGAGATCAATTAAAACATATGAAGATAAAAAATGGACAAAGAAATATCATGATCCAAATCCAAAAAATAAAGCTTTTGGAGCTAAAGTAGTTGTAACACTTAACAATGGAAAAAAAATAACAGAGGAATTAGATAGAGCTGATGCACATCCATATGGAGCAAGACCATTTAAAAGAGAAAATTATATAAATAAATTTTTAACTTTAACTCAAGGTATTTTGGATAAAAAAGAAAGCAATCGTTTTTTAAAAACAGTTCAAAATTTAAGAAATTTAAAATCAGGTCAACTTCATAAATTGAATATTGAAGTAAGAAAAAATAAATTAAAACGAAATAATAAAAAAGGAATTTTTTAATGCACTTTGTAGAAAAAGAACCAAGTCAAAAAAGACTAGATTTTGATAAAAAATTAAAATCAAATAAAATATTAAGAGTTCCTGGTGCGTATAATCCTCTTACAGCAAAACTTATAGAAGAAATTGGATATGATGCAGTTTATGTATCTGGTGGAGTAATGGCTAATGATCTTGGTTTTCCCGACATTGGCTTAACAACTCTACAAGATGTTAGTACAAGATCTTATTTAATTTCTAGAGTTACTAATCTACCGACAATAGTTGATATCGATACAGGATTTAAATCTTGTAAAGAAACTATAGAAACATTTGAAGAATTTGGAATAACAGGTGTCCATTTAGAGGATCAGATTGAAAGAAAAAGATGTGGGCATCTTGATAATAAAGAACTTATTTCAACTGATGCTATGGTAAAAAAAATTAAAGAATGTGTTGCTTCAAAAAAAGATCAGAATTTTAAAATTATAGCACGTTCAGATGCTAAAAGTGTTGAAGGTATCGATAAAATGATTGAAAGATGTAAGGCCTACATTGATGCAGGTGCTGAAATAATATTTCCAGAAGCTCTTCAGGATGAAAAAGATTTTGAAAAAGTTCGTAAAAATTTATCCGGTTATTTGTTAGCAAACATGACTGAGTTTGGTAAATCAAAATTATTTAATTATAAAGAATTAGAAAATTTTGGATATAATATTGTGATTTATCCAGTAACTACACAAAGATTGGCTATGAAAAATGTTGAAGATGGATTAAGAGACATTTATGCAAATGGACACCAAAATAATATTATTGATAAAATGCAAACCAGGAAGAGACTTTATGAATTAGTAGATTATGAGAAATATAATTCATTAGATGAAAAAATTTATAATTTTAGTACAGAAGGACATGAATAATGAGTGATGATATTAAAAAAGGCTTACTTGGTATAGTTGTTGATGAAACTGAAGTTTCAAAAGTAATGCCAGAAATAAATTCTCTTACTTATAGAGGTTATGCAGCTCAAGATTTATGTGAGTATTGTAGATTTGAAGAAGTTGCATATCTGATTCTTAATAAGGATCTTCCAAACACTATCCAACTTAGACAATTTGAAAAAGAAGAAAGAAATAACAGAGAACTAACAAAAAATTTATATGAAATAATTAAACACATGCCAAAGAAATCTCATCCAATGGATGTTGCAAGAACAGCTGTGAGTGTAATGGGATTAGAGGATAAAGAAACTACAGACTCTTCGTCAGAAGCAAATATGAGGAAAGCTCTAAGAATTTTTGCAAAAACTCCAACTGCATTAGCTGCTTTTTACAGAATTAGAAAAGGTAAAAAAATTATTAAACCAAGAAAAACATTAACTTTTGCTGAAAACTTTTTCTATATGTGCTTTGGTAAAGTACCGCAAAAAGAAATTGTTAAAGCTTTTGATGTATCTTTAATTTTATATGCTGAACACAGCTTTAATGTTTCAACATTTACTGCAAGAACAATTACAAGTAGTTTGTCTGATATTCACGGCGCAATCACTGGAGCTATTGCAAGTTTAAAAGGTCCATTGCATGGTGGGGCTAATGAGGAAGTAATGCATATGATGAACAAAATTAAAAAACCAGAAAATGCTCTAAAATGGATAAATAATGCCTTAAAGAATAAAGAAGTTGTCATGGGATTTGGTCACAGAGTTTACAAGTCAGGTGACTCAAGAGTTCCCACAATGAGAGAGTATTTTGGCAAAGTTGCTAAAATTAAAAAAGATAAAAAATTTGAAAAAATTTATGACATTGTAGAAAAAGTAATGATCAAAGAAAAAAATATTTATCCAAATGTAGATTATCCTACTGGACCAACTTATCACTTAATGGGCTTTGATACTGATTTCTTTACGCCTATATTTGTTATTTCAAGAATTACTGGTTGGTCTGCTCATATCATGGAGCAACATGCTGCAAATAAACTCATCAGACCTTTGGCTAGCTATAAAGGTAATAAACATAGAAAAGTGATGCAGTTAAATCAAAGATAGTCTAGCTCAATTCTATTTTAGCAAACCTATTTTCACAAATAATTTCACATTTATAATTATTCAATTTGACAAATTCATCTATCGCTTTTTTGACACCAGGTGCTGAGCCTAAATTGTAATCATCACATAAAACAGTTCCATTTGAATTTACAACATCTTTACAATGATTTAAATCATTAACGACTGTATTGTATTCGTGTCCACCATCAATAAATACAAAATCAATTTTTTTCATATCAATTTTTTGCAAAACATTATTTGAATTTCCTTTAATTAAATGAATGTTTTCTTTAAACTTTTTTAACAAATCTTTTACAGCCTCAATACTATATGGATCTTGTCTTTTTATATATTTAAAATAAATTTGTTTTAAAGGATTATTAAAATTTGTATTTGGTATTACTTCTGATTTATTCTCATCATTTTTTTCAAACAAATCAAGACCAATATATTTAAAATTATTTTTGTGAATTTGATAGAGTAATTCACAAATATTTCGTGCTGTAACTCCATGAAATACACCTATTTCTAAAAAGAATTTAGGTTTTTTTTTTAAAATTTCGTTTAAAAAAAACTCGCCGTGGCCTTTTTGTTTTAAACTCGTTTTTCTAAAATATTTTTTGTACTTCAAAATATTTTCAATCTAAGTCAAGATCTCCACATGTAACTTTTGTAAATACACATGTAGAATAATGATAAGTACTTTTTACATCTTTAACAATACCAAGAGCTGTTCCCTCAACAGTTCCTGTTACAGTATTGCAGCCTGAGAAAATTAAAAAAAAAAATATTACATAATATTTTTTTAGCATTTATTTTAACTAAAAGCTTCCGCCCAAGTACCTTGAGTTGATGCTTTAGAATATTCTGTTGCACGACCTTCAAAGAAATTCATGTGTTCAACAGCATTAAGCATTGTATCTAACCAAGTTAGTGGATTTTTTTGAACATCATAAATTGGTTCTAATCCTAATTGAATAAGTCGTCTATTCGCAATGAACCTAATGTAATCTTTAACTTCTTGAGCAGTTAAACCTTCCATTGGACCCATTTCAAATGCTAAATCAATAAAAGCATCTTCATGCTCAACAATTATTCTACAAGCCTCATAAAGTTCTTTTTTAAGTTTAGGTGTCCAGATTTCAGGATTTTCTTTTATAAACTCCTTAAAAATTCTGATCATAGAATTACAATGAAGTGTTTCATCTCTTACAGACCAAGTAACTATCTGTCCCATTCCTTTCATTTTATTGTGTCTTGGGAAATTTAATAAAATAGCAAAACTTGCAAATAACTGTAATCCTTCTGTAAATGCACTAAAAACTGCAACTGTTTTTGCAATATCCTCTTTAGAATTTACATTGAAACCCTGCATGTAATCGTATTTGTCTTTCATCTCTTTGTATTTCATGAAAGCTGAATATTCTGACTCAGGCATACCAATAGTATCTAAAAGATGAGAATAAGCAGCTACATGAACTGTTTCCATTGCAGCAAATGCTGTCATCATCATTAATACTTCTGTTGGTTTAAATACAGTTGTGTAATGTCTTAAATAACAATTATTAACTTCTACATCCGCTTGAGTAAAAAATCTAAAAATTTGTGTTAATAGATTTTTTTCCGGTTGAGACAAGTTTTTTTGCCAATCTCTAACATCATCTCCTAAAGGTACCTCTTCTGGTAACCAATGAATTCTTTGTTGAGTTAACCATGCATCATAACACCATGGATATCTAAAAGGCTTGTACACAGGGTTTTCTACTAGTAAACCCATCTTTTTTGGTTGAATAATCTCTTTATTAATTTTTTCTGCTACTGACATGATAAACACTCCTCGTACTCTGTCTGCTCGTTAGATTGTTGATTTTTAGATTTATAAACATTTGCTGTAATATCAGTTGATTTAGCATCATTAATATTTTCAGCTCTTTGAATTGATTTTGATCTACAATAATAAAGGCTCTTTAAGCCTTTCTTCCATGCATCAAAATGAATTTTATGTAATTCCTTTTTATGTACATCTGCTGGTAAAAATAAATTTACTGATTGAGCTTGTGAAATATAAGGAGTTCTATCACCACTAAGTTCAATTATCCAATTTTGGTTAAGCTCAAATGCTGTTTTAAATACATCTTTTTCTAAATCAGTTAAGAAATCTAAATGACTAACAGATCCTTGATTAGTAGTAATTGTGGACCATGTTTCGTCATCATTTTTACCGTGACTTTGTAATATCTCTTCCAAATATCTATTTCTAACATTGAAAGATCCTGACAAAGTTTTGTGTGTATAGCTATTTGCTGCAATAGGTTCTACTCCCGGAGATGCTCCACCACAAATAATTGAAATAGAAGCTGTTGGAGCTATTGCTGTTTTATTTGAAAATCTTTCCTTATAGCCATACTCAGCTGCATCTGGACAAGCGCCTCTTTCTTCAGCCAAATCTTTAGATGCTTGATTTACTTTTTCATCAATGTTTTTAAATATTTTTTTATTCCATGACTTTGCCATTACAGACTCAAGT
The DNA here is from genome assembly GCA_902594865.1 of uncultured Pelagibacteraceae bacterium. Lineage (GTDB taxonomy): Bacteria > Pseudomonadota > Alphaproteobacteria > Pelagibacterales > Pelagibacteraceae > Pelagibacter. Next base: position 15,776 of record CACJNV010000011.1, read on the forward strand.
GGAATTCTATTTTTTTGTAAGAATGAGTGAAAGCCCATTACACCTAATCCAACGCTTCTTTCTCTTTCCGCAGAATATTTTGCATCTTTAAATTGGTCTGGTGCTTTATTAATAAAATCAGATAAAACATTATCTAAAAATCTCATAACATCACTAATCATGTCTGGATCATCTTTCCATTCATCATATTTTTCTAAATTTAACGAAGACAAGCAACATACTGCTGTTCTATCTCTTCCATCTTTATCAATTCCTGTTGGTAGAGTTATTTCGCTACATAAGTTAGAAGTTTTAACTGTAAGATTTGCTAACTTGTGATGTTGAGGAATTTGTCTGTTAACAGTATCAATATAAATTATATAAGGTTCACCAGTTTCAATTCTTGCAGTTAATAATCTTATCCATAAATTTCTTGCAGAAATAGTTTGTTGAACACTGCCATCTGCTGGACTCTTCAATGCCCACTGCTCATCAGTTTCTACAGCTCTCATAAATGCATCAGAAACTAAAACACCATGATGTAAGTTTAATGCTTTTCTATTTGGATCACCGCCTGTTGGTCTTCTCATTTCAATAAATTCTTCTATCTCAGGATGATCAATTGGAAGATAACATGCTGCAGAACCTCTTCTTAATGATCCTTGACTGATAGCCATAGTTAAAGAGTCCATAACTTTTATAAAAGGAATTATTCCAGAAGTTTTTCCAACTCTTCCTATTTTTTCACCAATAGATCTTAAGTTACCCCAGTAACTTCCAATTCCTCCACCCTTCGCTGCCAACCAAACATTCTCACTCCATAAATCAAGAATGCCTCCTAAGCTATCAGATGCTTCATTTAAAAAACATGAAATAGGTAATCCTCTTTTTGTACCACCATTTGATAGAACTGGTGTTGCTGGCATAAACCAAAGATTGCTTATGTAATTATAAATTCTTTGAGCGTGCAAATTATCATCTGCATATGTACTTGCTACTCTAGCAAATAAATCTTGATAAGATTCGTTCAAACCTAAGTATCTGTCTTTTAAAGTTGCTTTACCAAAGTCTGTAAGATTTGCATCTTTTGAACGATCAATTTTAATTATAATACCTTTGTCATTTTGAAATAATTCTGTTTCATTATTTAATGAGAAAAGATCAGGCTTATTTATCTTAGAAACTTCCTTAACTTCTGGGCTATATTCGGAGACAGCTTTTTTAAGGGCTTGAGAAAGAATCTTATTCATAAATTTTAATTATATTTTGTTATTAGTACGAAAACAACTATATGTTGTAGGCGTTTATCGTAAATATACTATATAAACTTTTGTACAATAGAACATTTATAGAACGCGACAAAATGATAATCAATAAAAAAATAAAAAAAATTTTCAAGAAATTAACATAATAAACAGTAAGTAAATAACCAATGAGCCAAAATATAAAAATAGATCCCTACGGTTTTAGAGAATATGACGCCCGTTGGTTGTATGAGAAAGATATAAACCAATCTGGAATAGAGAATCTTGGAAGAGGGCTTGGAACACAGATAAAAATACATACCAAAAAAGACAATCCCAGAATCATAGTAGGTCATGATTACCGTTCCTATAGTGAAGAAATAAAAACTGCTCTCAAAAAAGGATTAATGTCTACGGGATGCAGCATAGAGGATATTGGCCTGTCGTTATCACCGATGGTTTATTTTGCACAATTTAATTTAGATGCAGATGCAGTTGCTATGGTTACAGCAAGTCATAACGAAAATGGTTGGACTGGCGTCAAAATGGGAATCAAAAAAGGACTGACTCATGCACCTGAAGAAATGAAAGAACTAAAAGAAATTACCTTAAACGAAAAGTTTACAAAAGGCGAAGGTAGTGAAAAACAAATAAAAGATTTTGATAAAATTTATAAGGATGACTTAGTTAGTAAAAACAAAATTAAAAAAAAAATTAAAGCTGTGGTGGCTTGTGGAAATGGTACAGCGGGTGTTTTTGCTCCAGATATTCTAAGAGGTATTGGATGTGAAGTAATAGAGTTAGATTGTAACCTGGATTGGAATTTTCCTAAATACAATCCAAATCCTGAAGATCTTGAAATGCTACACGAGATAGCAAAAGTAGTTAAAGAAAATAATGCTGATATAGGGTTTGGATTTGATGGTGATGGAGATAGAGTTGGGGTTATTGATGATGAAGGTAATGAGATTTTTTCAGATAAAATTGGTCTTCTAATTGCTAGAAATTTATCAAGCAAACATAAAAATTCTAAATTTGTGGTAGACGTAAAATCAACTGGATTATACACAAATGATCAAATTTTAATGGAAAATAATTGTGAAACTATTTATTGGAAAACAGGTCATTCTCATATTAAACGAAAAGTTAATACTGAAAAAGCTTTAGCTGGATTTGAAAAAAGTGGTCATTTTTTCTTCAATCAGCCAATAGGTTTTGGATATGATGATGGTATCAATTCAGCAATTCAAGTATGTCACTTATTAGATAATCAAAATAAAAAAATGAGTGAAATTATTAGTGAATTACCTAACACATTTCAAACACCAACAATGGCACCTTTTTGCAAAGATGAAGAGAAATATATTATTGTTGAGGAGCTAGTAAAACAAATTAAAAACTTAAAAGAAAATAAAACTGAAATAGATGGCCAGGTTATTAATGATATTTTAACTGTTAATGGAGTTAGATTTTCATTTGAAGATGGTTCGTGGGGACTTATAAGAGCTTCTTCAAACAAACCATCTTTAGTTATTGTTACTGAAAGCCCAACTTCAGATGAAAGAAAGAAAAAAATCTTTGATTTTATTGACGATTTGTTAAAAAAAACAGGTAAGGTCGGTGAATATGATCAGAAAATTTAATTCTTTAAATTATCTTCATCGTTTTTATTTTCTAAATTTTCGTTATCAGTTTTAGTTTCTAAATTATCGCCATCCTGATTACTTTCTTGTTCAGGAGTTTCGTCGCTATAAAACTTTCTAACCAATTCCTCCTCTTTAAGTCGTTGTTCTTCATCAAATTTTTTCTCCCATTCTTTCATTCGCCTATTTTCCTCATCCTCTCTCTCTTTTTGAGCAATTTCAGCTAATCTAATTCTCTCGTTTTCTTCATCAATTCTTTTTTGTCTTTCCTCCTCTATTTTCAATTCTCTTTCTCTTTGACGTCTTTCATTTTCTTTATTTATTCTCTCACGTTCAGCTTCTTTAAGTTCTTTTTCTTTATTTCTTAATTCCTCTTCCTTCGCTCTTTGCTCAGCCTCTTCTTTTAAAATTTGTCTTTGAATTTCTTGCTGTCTTTCAGTTTCTAGATCTCTTAATCTTTCTTCCATTTCTTTAAGTTTTTCTTGCTCATATTTCAGCTTCCTAGCTGCCTCTCTTAATCTTTGCTCTTCCTCAAGTCTATTTTTCCTTTCAATTTCTTTTAATCTTATTTTTTCTTGTCTTTCTTTTTCTTTTTCATCTCTTCTCTTTTGAGCTTCAATTTCCTTATTTTTTAATTCTTCTTCTTTAATTTTAAATTTTTCTTCTCTAATTCTTTGTCTCTCTAACATTTTTAGCCTTAAATCTTCTTCTTTAAGCTTTCTGGCTTCTTCTCTAAGTTTTCTTGTTTCTTCGTCTTTTATTTTTTTCTGCTCTATTTTAATTCTCTGAGCTTCTATTTTTTGTCTTTTTTCTTCATTCTTTTTTTCTTGCTTTTCATTTTCAATGATTAATTTTTTTTGAAAAAGAAGTTTCTTTCTTTCTTCTTTAAGCTCGTCTTGTTTAGCTTTTTTCGCTAATTTTTTTTCTAAAATTAATTCTCTTTTCTTTTCTTTTTCTAATTGTTTTTGTAATGCTAAATCTTTTTTAACTTTGTTTTTTTTAAAATCTTTTAAAATTGAGGAAAACTTATTTTTTGTTTTATCGATTGGATCAAATAAATTTTTTTTAATATTTTTATTAATGTTTTTTATTGAAACCATTTTTAAAAGTATCAATTTGAATAGTAACACTAAATATTATGTGTGGCTAATTTGAGTTTTAATTTAAGACTAAATACAACTTAAGATTGTCTGATTTTAAATTAGTTAATAAAAGGCATTTTCAACTAATAAGTGTTCTTAAATATTTAAAGAATCACTTAGTTTGGATACGTGAGGTGATGGAGGGAGACTGAAGTCACCTCTTTTTTTTTGCTTGTTATAATTTTAAGTATTCGTAAAAAAATTTAATCGAAACCACTAAAAGAAAAATTCCAAAAAACTTACTAATTTTATTCTTATCAATACTATGAACTGTTTTAGCTCCTATTCGAGCCATGAAAGTTGTGATTGGTATAAAAATTAAAAAGGCTGGTATGTTTATAAAACCAATGCTTAGTGGAAGACTAGAATTTAAAAAACTTCCTGAAAGAAGAAATCCTATTGCTCCAAATAGAGCAATTAGAAAACCTATGGCTGCTGCACTTCCTATAGCTTTATTTATTGAATAACCAAAAAACTTAAGGATAGGTACATTCATTACAGCTCCTCCTATACCCATAGGAGCAGATATAAACCCAACAAAAAAACCAAGAATTACTTTTAAATGTAATTTCATTTTAACAATTATATTTTGCTCCTTTTCTTTTATTAAAAGTAAGTAAATTCCTAAAAATAAGATCATTATAGAAAAAAATAAAACCAAAGATTTGGTTTTTAGAGAAGCTGCAAAAACAGTTCCAACAATCACTCCTAGTACAACAAAAAGACCGTAATTCTTTACAATATCAAAATCAACTGCTTTAAATTTATGATGTGTTAAAACTGAAACTGTAGAGGTGGGTATTATGATTGCAAAAGAAGTTCCAACAGCAAGATGCATTACATATTGAGAATCAATTTCTAAAGAACCAAAAATAAAATATAAAAAAGGAACAGTTATCAACCCTCCACCTATACCAAATAATCCAGCCACAAAACCTACTGGTATAGCTGTTAAAGCCATTAATAAAATAATATAACTGTATTCGTTTGTTAGAATTGAATTAAGCAGACTGTCCTACTCTAGTATCTACATTATTGTATTTAATTTTATCCATGATGTGATCAATTTTTTTCACATCAGCATCTCTCACACACATGTTTTCACTTAAATATCTTTTCCAATAACTTGCACCTGTTTGACCATGAAATAAACCAAGAGTATGTCTCATAATTTGATTCAATCTTGTTCCTTTTTTTAATTCTTCTTTAACATAAGGAATGAGTTGTTCAATTACATCTTGTCTACTTGGCACATCGTCATTATTAAATATTTCTCTTTCAATATCTGCTAATAAATAAGGTGTATGATACGCAGCTCTTCCTATCATTACACCATCTGTTTTTTCTAAATGAGGTTTTATTTCATCCACTGAGATTATTCCTCCATTAATTATGATCTCTTCATTAGGAAAATCTTTTTTTAATTGATAAACATACTCGTATTTTAGAGGAGGAATATTTAAATTTTGTTTAGGTGTAAATTTACCTAACATTGCTTTTCTTGCATGAATGATGAAAGTTTGTACTCCAGTTGCTTTTAAGGTAGAAATAAAACTATGTAAATTTTCATAATCTTCTACATCATCGTAACCAATTCTTGTTTTTATAGTTACTGGTAGTTTTGTAACTGATTGCATTTTACTTAAACAATCTGCCACTAAATTTGGCTCTTTCATTAAACAAGCACCAAATCTATTTTTTTCAACTTTTTTACTAGGACAACCTAAGTTTAGATTAATTTCATCATAACCAAAATCTTCGCCTACTTTAGTGGCTTCAGCTAAAAGTTTTGGAGAAGAGCCTCCTAATTGAAGCGCTACAGGTTTCTCATTAATATTAAACTCCAATAACTTTTTTTTATCTCCTCTATTTATAGCTTCATCGACTACCATCTCAGTGTAAAGAAGAGTGTTTTTGGATATTAATCTTAGAAAAAATCGTTCATGACGATCTGTGCAATCCATCATAGGAGCAACTGATACTTTCCTATTCATGGTATAACTTTATATTATTTTTTTATGAGTTTGAAGCTTCAGTGTCATCTGAAGATACATCTGCTTCTTGATTTTCTGATTCTGATACTTCGTCTAAAGAAACTTCTCCTTGCTCATTCATCGTTTCTTCTCCTACTGAATTATCAACTTCTGCTGTAGCTGTTTCAGATAGCTCAGCCAAATCTTCTTTTGTTACTTGAATTTTTTCTGGAGTTTTTCTTGCTCTTTTAGATGGTAAAATTGGAGTACCACTTTTTGAAATTTCACCTTTGTAAAGATTTTCAAAATCATCACCTATTTCTTCATCATCCTCAGCAGTATCGTCAACTTGCTCAACATGTTTTCTAAGTTTGTAAACTGCGCTATCAGTTAAATCTGAAACTTTAATTTTTTCTTCGGCAATTTCTCTTAATGAAATAACTGTATTTTTATCGTTGTCTCTATCAATTGTTGGTTCTATTCCTGCATTAAGTTGAGTAGCTCTTTCTTTAGCAACAAGTACTAATTCGTAAGGACTCTCTACTTTATCTATACAGTCTTCTACGGTAACTCTGGCCATGCGCAGTATCTACACAGTGAGTCTTTAAAAATCAAGGGCTATTTTTATAAATAATGTGGATTTAACTTATTTTTAACCAAATAAAGAAGGATAATTGAGCCAAAGATGTAGACTCCTGAAACAACAGCTATATGTTCAATTGAAAAACCAATATCAATCAAAAATCCAAATAAAGCTGTACCAAAAGCAGTCGCAAACACCATTAATGCAGTTGTTAAGGCTTTTATTGATCCAATATATTTAACACCATAAATCTCTGCCCATGTTGAAGAACCAAGAACATTCGCAAGGCCATTAGTTACTCCAAGTAAACCAAAAAATACAAAAGATGATAATGGTGCATTAAAATAGTAAAGAACTACAGTTGAAAAAAAAAGTGGAACATTCATATAAATTAATAATTTTCTACTTGAAAATTTATCAATTAAAAAACCAGATATAAAAAGAGTGATAACCGATAAAATTGAGTAAGCCATAAATGATTGTGCTATCACATAAGGACCCCATTCTTTAGATGAAGATATAAAAGACTGATAAACAAAAGATCCGGTTGCAATCCATGGCATCGCTAACATCGTCATGCAAATAATATAAAATCTATAATCTTTTAAAACTTCAATTCTTTTCCATTGTTTAATTTCTTTATTATTCTCTTCAATTTTAGTTTCTTCTCTAGTATCAAGCTTAACTTCTTTAACTAAAATAAATGTTGCAGCAGGTAAAACTAATATAACCAAAATAGAAATTGAAACCCAAATATCTCTCCATTCTATAAAAGTTAATAAGAAAACAATTAAAACTGGCATTATAAATTCAGCTAGTGACAATCCTAACCAACCTGTACTTAAAGCCCTACCTCTATTTTTTTCAAAAAAACGAGATATGGTTGTTGTTGCTGTATGACTTGATAAACCTTGTCCAGCTAATCGCATTAAAAAAATTCCTACAAATAAAAAAATAACAGATGAAATTTTTGAAAATATAAAACAGGAAGCAGATAGAAAAATAATTACATAAGAAGCAAACTTTAATATGTTTACATCATCAATTTTTTTTCCAATCCAAACTAAAACAATACTACTTAGTAAAGTGGCTGATGCATAAATTGAGCCAAATTGTCCATGTGAAATTGATAAGGCATCTCTAATACTAGAATTAAATAGGCCAAGAAAAAAACTCTGTCCAAAACTTGAAAAAAATGTAAAAATAAATCCAAATACAATTACTTTTAAACTTAAACTTTTAAACATAGAAAAAAATTATGACTTGTAATGTTGCTTTCATAGGTCTTGGGGTTATGGGCTACCCAATGGCTGGATATATATCAAAAGCCGGACACAATGTAACTGTTTTTAATAGAACAAAATCTAAAGCTGAAAAATGGATTGGTGAATATAAAGGTAAAATGGCCAATACACCTGCGGAGGCTGCAGATGGTGCTGATTTCATTTTTACATGTGTAGGTAATGATGATGATTTAAGAGAAGTAGCAACTGGAGAAAATGGATTATTTAACACAGCAAAAGCTGGGTCTATTTTTATTGATAACTCGACTGTATCTGCAGAAGTATCAAGAGAATTAAATAAAAAAGCAAATGATAAAGGGTTTAGTTTTTTAGATGCTCCTATTTCTGGAGGACAAGCTGGTGCTGAAGGTGGAATACTAACGGTAATGGTTGGTGGTGATGAAGAAGTGTTTAAAAAGGCTGAACCTGTAATTGATTGTTACAGTAAAAAAGTAAAATTAATTGGTCCTTGTGGAAGTGGTCAGTTAACAAAGATGATGAACCAAATGTGTATTGCTGGAACAGTCCAAGGTTTATCTGAAGCAATTAATTTTGGAATTAATGCCGGGTTAGATATGGATAAAGTTATGGAAACTATATCTAAAGGTGCAGCACAATCTTGGCAGATGGAAAATAGATACCGAACTATGACTGATGATAAGTTTGATTATGGTTTTGCTATTGATTGGATGAGAAAAGATTTAAAAATTGCAATCGAGGAAGCCAAAAAAAATGGTTCACCTGTACCTATAACTGAAATTATTGATGGTTATTATGCTGAGGTTCAGGAAATGGGTGGAAATCGTTGGGATAGCTCAGGTTTGATTGCTAGATTAAAAAAGAAAAAATAATATTTGTGACGGATACAGTTCCTTATTACGAGGACTTTGCAGAGATCAAAAAGAAGATTTGGTCAATGCTGGATAATGCTGTGAAAGACAGAGGTTCTCCTTTTAGAATACCGGTATTCATTTGTGGTGATCAATCAGACTTTGATGGAAGAATTGTTGTTCTAAGAAAATCTGATCAATTAAATAATTTAGTACAATATCATAGCGATATTCGGTCAGATAAAATTGAAAAATTAAAAGCAAATAAAAATGCAGCAATGTTATTTTACGATAAAGATGAAAAAATACAGGTTAGATTGAAAGTTGAATGTACAGTTAATCACAATAATGATGTAACAAAAGAATCTTGGTCTAAAACCCAACATATTAGTAGGAAATGTTATTTGGTTGATAATGGTCCAGGAACTGAGTCAGATCTACCAACGTCCGGTCTAAAACCAGAATTAGATAATTTTGATTATACCAAAGAACAAAGCGAAGAAGGTTATAAAAACTTTACTGTTATTCAGTGCAAAATTAAATCTATAGAATGGCTTTATTTAGCAGCTAAAGGCCATCGAAGAGCAAAGTTTAATTTAGAAAATAAAAAAGATACCTGGTTAGTTCCATAGATGGTTACTGGATATATATTTACAGCATTTCTTATAATTTTAGGATTAGCTGTAATGAGATTTGGGAGCATTCATTTTAAAAAATTTAAAGAAGGCAAAACCAAAATTAAATCAAGATTAAGTGGACAATTATCTTTTTTAATTTTATTCGTAATAATAATTGGATTGATAGTTTATTCAGTCAATGATCTCTTATTTAATTAAATAAAATATTATTTTTTCCACTTCTTAAACCAATCTTCTTTAGCATACTCAGTTAATTTATAAGTACACCACTCATTTTTTCTACCTTTAAGTAATTTCTTATGAGTATATCTGGCTGGTATTTCATAATTTCCTGGTGGCTGACCTCTTTTCTTTTGGCCTAATGCGCATGCAATTTGTAACGGATCGAATGGTGTTTCAGATGTTGGTGTTAAATAAACAGAGTCTTTTAAATCAGGACAGGTTGGATCTTTATGATCATAAACTGCTTTACCAAATTTTGCAGATAGATCATGACTAAGAATACCTGTACTTAAATGAGCTCCGTCTTTAACTCCTTTGGTACAAGGCATAGCAAACCCATTACCATGCAGCAATTCATGGATTGAAATTTTTGTTATTTGGCCAGAGGCTCTTTTAATAAATAAATATCCATGATGAGGTCCCATTTGACCTCCATCACCACTTGATGCGTCAGTAAAAGAAAAATACAATTTTTTTGGATTATTAAATCCTTGTTTTTGCAAATAATAATCTGGATAATTTACATTCCACCCACCTTTTTTTGCCTTACGATCCAATCTTGCGAATGAAATATCAAGCTTACCATCTTTTCGATAATCAAATTTTAATCTTTGCTTATCTCCAGTCATTTTGAAAAATAAATCATCTATTTTTTTAACTTCTTTTTCTATCCAACCGTTTATATCTCTTTCTTTATCTTTGGTTTTTTTTGCTAGTAGATAAATAAAATGGATTTGATAATCATCATTTACATCTGGTTGATCTTCAAAGAATCTACCTGGTTTATCATCAGAAGCAAAAATTGATGAACTAAATAGTGTAACAATTAAAATTAAAAATATTTTTTTCATACACCTTTAATAATTATATTTGTACCTTCAGAATTATCTAGTCTAATTTGCTTTATTGGTTTGTATTCTTCAGAATTGTACCATTCTAATGCTTTTTCATAACTAGGAAACTTAAGCACAATTATTCTTGGAAATTTTGTTTCTCCATCAAATATTTGAAATTCACCAGCTCTTACTAAAAATTCTCCACCAAATTTTTTTACGAGTGGCGTAACCTTTTCAACATATTCTTTATAATTTTCAGGATTAGTTACTTTTAATTGAGCTATTACGTAGCCTGCTGGCATTTATCTCCTCTAAAAAATTGATTTCGAATATTTTTTCCAATTATCTTGGTAATGTTTTGTGTTTTCAAATACTGCTTTTTTTTCTTCCTCTGAAACTTCTCTAATAACTTTACCTGGTGAGCCAACAACCAAAGAGTTATCTGGTATGATTTTATTTTCAGTTATCAAAGCTTTAGCTCCAATAATACAATTCTTTCCAATATTAGCTTTATTTAAGATAACAGCTCCTATTCCAATTAAACTGTTATCTCCAATGGTACATCCATGAAGCATAACTAAATGTCCAACCGTAACATTTTTTCCTACTTTTAAAGGACATCCAGGATCTGTGTGTAATATGCTTCCATCTTGTACATTAGATCCTTCACCAATATGAATATTTTCAATATCTCCTCTAAGCACTGCATTAAACCAAATACTTGTATTTTTTTCTAAAGTAACATCCCCTATTATTGTAGCATTCGGAGCTACCCAATTTTCGCCAGAGTTTTTTGGTTTTTTATCTTTTAAATCATAAAACATAATCTATATATTTTACATTATGCCTATACAAACTCCAATATGTGATTTTGGTCAAAAAGCTATTCCATTTGAATTAAAATCTACTGATAATAAAATTCTGTCTTTAAATGATATCAAAGGTGAAAATGGAACTTTGATAATGTTCATTTGTAATCATTGTCCATATGTAAAAGCTATTACAAAAGAATTAGTTGAAGATAGTAGTGAATTAAACAAAATTGGTATTAACTCTGTTGCCATATGCTCAAATGACTTTGTTAATTATCCAGACGACTCATTTGATAACATGATCAAGTTTTCAAATGAAAATCATTTCAATTTTCCTTATTTACATGATGAAACTCAAGAAATTGCTAAAGCATATGATGCTGTATGTACTCCAGATTTCTTTGGCTACAATAAAAATCTAGAACTTCAATACAGAGGACGATTAAGAGAACTTAAAAAGTTTATTCCAGTTAAAGATGGAGAAAGTGATCTGCTAACAGCTATGAGACAAATAGCTGAAACTGGAAAAGGTCCTGAAGATCAAATACCCAGCGCGGGCTGTGGTATTAAATGGAAGTATGATTAATGTATCTAATTATAACTAGATCATTCCCACCTGAACTTGGTGGTATGCAAAATCTAATGTGGGGCCTTTCAAGAGAACTGTCTAAAAACTTTATGATAAAAGTTTTTGCAGATCATATAGAAGGTCATAAAGAATTTGATGAGCAAGCCTCTTTTTCGATCGAAAGAGTTGGAGGAATTAAACTACTTAGAAAATATAGAAAAGCACAATTAATTAATGAATATATCAAAGAAAATAAAATAGATGGAATTATTGCTGATCATTGGAAAAGTTTAGAGCTTATTAAAACTTCTAAGAAAAAATACTGTTTAATTCATAGTAAAGAAATCAACCATCCCAAAGGTTCTAGTCAAAATAAAAGAGTAATTAGTGTTTTAAATAATGTTGAAAAAGTTATAGCAAATTCTCAGTTTACAAAAAATCTAGCAATAGAACTTGGTGTTAATGAAAATAAAGTAATTGTAATAAATCCAGGTGTGGATCCTGCTGAAGAATTAAATAAAAAAACTTTAGATAAAGTTGAAAGTATACTTAAAGTTAAAAATCCAAGACTAATTACAGTTTCAAGATTTGATAAACGTAAAAATCATGAAAAAATAGTAATGGCTATAAGGAATTTAAAACAAATTTATCCTGATATTGTTTACATTTGTGTTGGATATGGAGAAGAAGAGGAAAATATTAAAAAATTGGTAAAAGAACTAGATCTTGAAGCGCAAGTTATGTTTTTTAAAGATATTAGTAATGATTTAAAAAATGCTTTAGTTTCAAAATCAAATATCTTTGTGATGCCATCCATAATACATAAAAAATCAGTTGAAGGTTTTGGTATAGCTTACGTTGAAGCTGCACAATACAGTATTCCATCAATTGGTGGTAAAGATGGTGGTGCAGCAGATGCAATTGATCACGAAAAAACTGGTTTAATATGTGATGGAAATAGTCTTGATGATATTTATTCTTCAATTACTTCAATGTTAGAAAATAAAAAGTATTTAAATCTTGGGAAAAATGCAAAAGAATTTGTTAATAAATTTCAATGGTCAAAAATAATTGAAGAATACAAAAAGATACTAAATTGATTTCAAATAATAAATTAGCAATTTTTTTAATTATAATCTCAGTTTTTTGTGGAACATTAATGTTAACCTTTTTAAAATTAGCACAAGAAGAAGTTAATGTTTATGTTGCTGGTTTTTTTAGATTTTTATTTGGTTTACTAATTATTTTTCCCTACATGCTAAAATCTAATTTTACAGTTTTTAAAACAAATCATCATAAAAAACATTTTTTAAGAGCGGTTTTAAACTTGCCTTCAATGTTATTATATTTCTCAGCCTTAGTAATGATGCCAATTGAAAAAGCTACAGCTATATCTTTTGTGGTTCCTTTCATAGTAACAATATTGGCAGTTTTGTTTCTGGGAGAAAAAATTTACATATATAGAAGTTTTGCACTAGTTTTAGGATTTATTGGCATGTTAATAATTTTAAGACCAGGAATAATTGAAATCTCTCTTGGAGTTTATATGGCACTGGCATCGTCTTTTATGTGGTCAATAGTAATTATAATTACAAAAACTATCGCAAAAGATGACAGTTCGATTACGATTTTATCTTATGGATACACGTATATGACAATTTTTAGTTTCATTATTGCGTTGTTTTATTGGCAAACACCTAGTTTTCAAACTTTGATTTATTTATTTTTTGCAGGTTTGTTTGGTACATTGTTACATCTTTGCATAAATCACGCATACAAATTAGTAGATGTTAGTATGACACAACCATACTCATTTCTAAGTTTAGTGTTTGCTTCTTTAATTGGCTATTATGTTTTTAGTGAAACACCTGATCTATTCACTTGGATTGGTGCTAGTGTTATATTTTTAGGTGTTTTAATCATGTCATATCGTGAAATGAAGCTTGATAAAGAAATTATTAGAAAACGGATAGATATTAAATCTTAATTTTTTCTCTTAAAGGTTTTGTAAATATGCCAAAATACAATTAAAATTGTAGTTGCTAAGATACATGCAGTTAATGTTCTGTCCCACAAAAATTCCCATGAACCATTACTTAATAATAAAGACCTTCTAAGATTTTCCTCCATCAATCCACCTAAAACGAAAGCTAATATTAAAGGTGGCATTGGAAAATCATATAATCTTAAAAAAGTTGCAACTACAGCAATCCCAATCATTAAATAAATATCAAAATTATTAAATGACATTACGTAAATCCCAGTAACAGAGAAAAATAAAATTAGAGGAATTAAATAATTTTTAGGAACAGCAAGAATTCTAGCTATATAGGGAATGAGTGGTAAGTTTAATATAAGAAGAATTACCATTCCAATATACATAGACATAATTATTGACCAAAAAATCTCTGGATTAGTCATATAAAGTCTAGGACCAGGCTGAACACCAAAACCTAAAAGAGCCCCTAGCATTACTGCGGTTGTTCCGCTCCCAGGAATTCCTAAAGTAAGCATAGGAACAAAAGAACCTGAACAAGCAGCGTTATTTGCAGTTTCTGGTGCCGACAAACCATTTACACTACCTTTACCAAATTTTTCTTTTTCCTCATCGCTGACTACATTTCTTTCCATTCCATAAGCTAAAAAAGATGCAATTGTTGCACCAGCTCCTGGAAGAACACCAATTAAAAAACCAATTATTGATGATCTTGGAATTGTCTTGTACATTTTTGTTCTTTCTTCTTTATTAATTTTAATTGAGCCTAATTCAGTTAAAGAAACCTGTTTAGCAGCACTGGTTGGATCATTTCTTTTTAAAATAATTGTTAACGCTTCACTCATTGCAAATGTTGCCATTACAACAAGTACGAAGCTAATCCCATCAGTTAAGTTCATATTATTAAATGTGAATCTTGTAATATCAGACAAACTATCTTGGCCAACAGATGCCAACATCAATCCAAGTACTACCATCATCATTGCTTTTAAAAATTGTCCTTTAGATGAAAAAGCAGCAATCGCTGTTAAACCTAAAATCATTAAAGCAAAATAATCTGGCGATCTAAAAGACAAACTTACTTTTGATAAACTTGGTGCCATAAATAATAAATAAATTGCAGATAATGTTCCGCCTGCAAAAGAACTCCAGGCTGCAATCGCTAAGGCTTTTCCCGCTTTACCTTGTTGTGCCATAGGATAACCATCAAATGAAGTTGCAACTGTTCCAGGAACACCAGGTGCATTTAATAATATAGAAGAAGTAGAACCACCAAATACTGCTCCATAATAAACCCCAGCCATTAAAATCAATCCTGTTGCAGGATCAAAACCATAAGTAATTGGTATCATTAATGCGATTGCTGTCATTGGACCAAGACCAGGAAGCATTCCAATGATTGTTCCAAAAAAACAACCAACCATTACCATTAATATATTTTGAATCGTAAGTGCTGTTGTTAATCCAATTAATATTCCTTCAATCATCCCATAACTCCAATTGACTGTAAGAATGGATCTCTCAAATATATATCAAGAATACCGTGGAGCAGATACATAAAGGCAGCAACAAATGGAAAGGATAATAAAAACATTAAAATCCATCTTCGTTCTCCTAAGAAATAATATGAAGTAAATAAAAATAAAGAAGTAGTTAAAAAATAACCAACTTTTAAAATTGTAGCTCCATAAATAATAGCAATCAATATAAGAATACCTGTTTTCTTATATTCTAAATTTTTATGATCAACTTTAATAGTATTTGGATCTGGTAAAATAAGTTTTAATCCAGAAAAGAATAATCCTGCATAACCTAAATAAATTGGAAATGTTCGTGCATTAAATGGTGCATTTTCGTCAAATGCAAAAACTTGAATTTGATAAGCAGTATATAAATAAAATGCTGAAAATATAAAAAAGAGCAGTGATATAATTTTTGTAGTATTTATATTCACTGCTCTAATTTTAAATAACCCTAAGGATTATATCACTCCTAGTTTTTTCATAAGAGCTGTCATTTCTTGAGTTTGTTTTTCTAAGAAGGAAACAAACTTGCCTTCTGGATTATAAATATTAACCCAAGCATTTCTTGCTCTTACAGTTTCCCATTCAGGAGTTTTTTGTACATCGCCAAGCATTTTTGCAATAGCTGATCTATCAGCATCGCTCATACCTGGAGGGCCAAAGAAACCTCTCCAGTTAACGAATTGTACATCGTATCCTTGCTCTTTAAGAGTTGGTGCATCTGGTGCATCAGAAACTCTTGAAGGGGCTGTGATACCAATAATTCTTACTTGGTCTCTTGCACCCATCAATTCACCTAAACCAGTTGAAATGATTTGAGTTTCTCCAGATAAAAGTCCAGCTAAAGCTTTTCCACCAGCATCATAAGGAATGTATTGAACAGCATTCGGATCTGCACCTGCAGCTTGGAATGCTAAAGCACCAATTAAATGGTCCATACTTCCTCTTACTGATCCTCCAGCCATTTTAACTGAATTTGGATCTTTTTTATATGCATTAACTACATCTTTAAAATTTTTAAAAGATGAACTTTTTGCAACTGCTATAGCACCGTAGTCACCAATTACACCAGCGATTGGCACAACATCTTTATAAGATAAAGTTCCACTTCCTTTTACATAACCTTTGTGTCTAGTAATTGATCTTAATACTAATGGTGTTGATTGAACTAAAACTGTGTTAGCAGGTTTAGTGTTAATCATATAAGCAAGTGCTTTACCACCACCACCACCTGACATATTTTCAAATGATGCGCTATTTAACATTCCAGCTTTTGTTAAAGCTTCTCCAGTACCTCTAGCAGTTCCATCCCAACCACCTCCAGCACCGCCACCAATTACAAAGTGCAATTTATCAATTGCTAATGAACTAGTAGTTGTCGCTGAGAATAATAGGATTGCTGAGAATAGTACTGAAAATAATTTTTTAATATTACTCATAATACCTCTCTTATTGTTTATTATTTTATTTGTATTAAATAGTTAATATAAACTAGAGTCAATCAGATAGATAAATGAAAATGAATTTATTAATCAAAAATTTTAAAGAAAATTTATCTCAGATATTAACAATTAAATTTATTTCTGTCTTAATAATTTCTTTTCCTAGCGCAATTATTGCAGACTATTTTAATATTCCTCTGGCTTGGTTTTTGGGACCTATGATTATCACCTCAATTGCTGCTTTATCAGGTCTAAAAATCATTATGCCTAAAATTGTATTAAGTTTTATCTTGATAATTTTAGGTTTACATATTGGAAATTACATAGACCAAAATCTATTTAATCAAATGTTTGATTGGATTTGGACTTCGCTAATTATGTTAATCTACATAATAATTTGTATTTTAGTTGTCTCTAAATACCTTCAAAAATTTGCAAGTTATGGTGAAAAAGCCTCAATATTTTCAGCAGCTCCTGGTGCGTTAGGCCCTTTAATGATTTTAGCTGAAAATGAAAAAACAGATTTATCTCAAGTAGCAACCTCTCACTTAATCAGATTAATCATCATAATAACTGTAATTCCATTTATTATAGTAAATAATACCGGTAACGATGTTTTATTAAATGACAACTTTAATTATTTAACTCAAAATCATTTAAATCTAATTTTACTTATTGTTGCATCATTATTTTTTATTTTTGTTTTTGACAAAATTAAAATTCCTGCAGCTTTATTGTCTGGGACATTATTTGCGAGTGGTTTGTTGCAAATTACAGATATAGCCTCATATAAATTACCAGATGAAACAGTAAATTTTTGTCTGCTAATTCTTGGTTCTTCAGTTGGTTGTAGATTTGCTGAAAAAACTGTTAAAGAGATAGCTAATAATTCTCTTCATAGTATTGTAGCTACTACTATTTTGGTTGTACTAGGTTTAGTTGCAGCCTATGTTGCAACATTATTTGTTGATACAAATATTCTAACTCTAATTTTATCTTTTAGTCCTGGCGGAATTTATGAGGTGGCAGTTATAGCAATTGCTTTTGATTTAGACCCAGACTTTGTCGCTTTTCACCATATAATAAGATTACTTTTCATACTTTTCACAGTTCCTGTATTTTTAAGAATAATTGAAAAAATTAAGAAATAATTTCAGAAAGTCTCTCAAAAACTTTTTCTGCAGAGAGTTTAGATAATTCAGGGGCTTGTATTGCTTTGAAATTTTTTCTTTCAATACTTACTTTAAATGGAGTTGTATGAGATCCAAATAAAGCGATACCTTTTGATCCTAAGTGTGCTGTCATATGTGCTGGTCCAGTATCATTTGCAATAACAAATGAACTATCTTTAATTAATGTTGCTAACTGAGAAATATCTAAAGCTTTACCATTATCTAAAACACCCAGTGCATTAATTTTTGATGCTTCTTTAATTTCACTCGGTCCAGGTGCAATTACTACTTTAAATTTGTTATCTAACTTTTCATTAATCATAGAAATTAACTCATTATAATAAGGCCATTTCTTTGAAGTTAAATGAGGCGAACAAAATGGAAAAAGAAGAATGTATTTATCTAATTGATGGTGATTTTTTATTTGAGATATATCTGTTGTGCTCCATGAAAAATCAGGTTTCAAAGTATGATTTGTATTTATGCCTGAACTTTTTAATTGATAATCAAATCTAGATAGAACAGAGTCTTTATTAAAATCTTCTTTTGTAGTTCCTTCAGGTAAAGTAGTTTCTGTAGAAGACCAAATATCTTTTGTTGCTTTTGGAAATAAAATTTTTTTATAAAAAGCTGTTCTGCTTGAATTCTGTAGATCGTAAACTTTAGAAAAATTATATTTTTTTATGTTTTTCATTAATGAATATAAATAAATCAGGTTTAGTCTTGATAATCGCTTATCTAAAATAACATCAGAAATATGTGGATTTTTTTTAAATAAATTAAAATATGGTTTAGTTGTTAGTAAATAAATTTCATCTCCTTTATGATTCTCTGAAATATCTTGAATTGCACCACAAGCTTGAGCTATATCACCCAAAGATCCATGTTTAATGATTAAAATATTAGACATATTTTTAACAATTTAACATAGTATAAAATTTAATGAATAAAATTATAGTAGAAGTATCGGTTGGTGAGCTTTTAGATAAAATTTCAATCTTAGAAATTAAAAAAGAAAAAATTAAAGACCCTGAAAAACTAAAATTCATATCGAATGAACATTCGATTCTTAAAGACCAATTAGAAAAAAATGTTAAATCTGACGATAAACTAAATAAATTATTCCAAGATTTAAAAGAAATTAATGCTAAGTTGTGGGTTATAGAAGATGACAAAAGAGATTGTGAAAAAAATAAGGACTTTGGTGATAAATTTATTAAATTATCAAGAGATGTTCATTTTTTAAATGATGACCGGGCAAAAATTAAATTAGAAATGAATAATCATACTGGATCTAGTATTAAAGAAATTAAAGAATATACTAGCTACTAAAAACTTTAGGAAACCAATCATCTCTCATCAAATCCCCTGTTTTTAAATTGATTCCATCAAATGGAGGTGAGGTTGGTCCGCCCCTATCAATATATTTTACATCATCTCCTATAAATCGCATCGAAAATGCTCTTCGTGATTTAGAGGAATTGTTTCCTGTTGAACTATGTACAGTTTTAAAATTAAATAAAACAGCATCCCCTAAACTCAATTCTGGAATTAAAATATTTTTTTTAAATTCATCTTCTGAAGGTAAATCCATAAAAGAGCTGTCATCTTCATACCAAGATTGGTTATTTGACCATTTTGTAGGTCTAATTAACTTTGACCATTTGTGAGAACCTAAAATTAATTTAAGATTATTTTTATGATCAACTTCATCTAATGGAATCCAAAAACTTCCAGTATCGTTACCATCGACACAATAGTAAGGCATATCTTGATGCCACGGGGTTTCTTTATGAGTACCTGGATCCTTTATAAAAATGTGTTCATGGAAAATTTGAGTAGATTTCGAACTAGTTGCTTCTGCAACTATTTGAGCTCCAGGTGAACTATATAAACAATCCTTAAATTCCTCTATCCTCCCCCAATTACAATAATCCTCAAAAAATCTTCCATTCTCATCAGTTACATTTTCTCTTCCGTGCTTACTTGGACTATCTAAAACTTTTTGAAATCCTTTTCTAAGTGGCTCAATCCAATCTTTAAATACATCCTTAATTATTATTACACCATCACTTTGATAATCATTAATTTGTTTCTCTGATAAAAACATTTTATTGTTGAAAGCTGTACTTTTTCTCTAAAAATTTAATCACATTATGAATGATAAAAGTCATGAACAAATAAATTCCACCAGCAACAATAAATACTTCGATTGGTTTAAAAGTTGTTGAAATTATATATTTAGCAACACCAGTTAAATCCATCAAAGTTACTGTACTTGCTAAAGAAGTCCCTTTCATCATTAGTATTATTTCATTTCCATATGCTGGTAATGATTGTCGGATGGCGATTGGAATTTGAATTTTGTAAAAAATTATTTTGTTTGAAATTCCTAAACTTTTTCCAGCTTCAATAATACCTGGTTTTATTGTTTGAAATGCTGATCTTAAAATTTCGGAGGTATATGCTCCAGTATTTAAAGTAAATGCTATTATTGCACACCAGTAAGGTTCTTTTAAAATAACCCATAGAAATGTTGTTCTTAAATATTCGATTTGTCCTAACCCAAAATAAATTATGAAAATTTGGACCAATAATGGTGTTCCTCTAAATATGTATGAATAACCATAAGCAAATTTATTGATAAATATATTTTTATTTAATCTTAAAATTGCAAAGAAAAGACCTAGGAATAATCCAAAAAATAATGATGCAGATAATAATTTTAAAGTAATTACTGTTGCTCCTAAAAGTTTAGGGAAACTAGTTATCATTAAATCAAAATCCATTAATATCCCTTGCTATACTTAACTTCTAATTTATTAATTAATTTCATACTCACGTAAGTAAGCAGTAGATATAAAACTGCTGCAAATGAATAGAAGAATAATGGATCTCTAGTAGATCCCGCTGCAATGTAAGACTGTCTCATTATTTCAACCAATCCTGTTACTGAAATAAGAGATGTGTCTTTTAATGTTATTTGCCAAACATTACTTAAGTTTGGAATAGCAAGTCTTAACATTTGAGGTAAAATTATTTTATAAAATTGACCAAACTTATTTATTCCAAGAACTTTTGCGGCTTCAAATTGACCTTTGTCTATTGATTGAATTGCTCCCCGAAATACTTCAGTTGAATAAGCTCCAGAAATAATACCAATAGCCATTGAACCAGTAATAAAGGCGTTAATTTCTATGTATTCATAATATCCAAAAATAGAAGCTACATACATTATAGCTCCACTTCCTCCAAAGAAGAAAAGGTAAATTACTAACAACTCAGGTACTCCACGGATTACTGTTGTATAAAAATTACCAACTAAATTTAAAGTTTTATATTTTGAAAGTTTTAAAGGAGTAAAGATTAATGCAAAAAAGAAACCAACCAACATTGCTGTAATTGATACAGCAATTGTCATTAGGGTCGCGTAAAATAACTCATCACCCCAACCTGTTTTACCAAATGCGAGAAGTTCCATATAGATTGGCGACTATATATTATAGTCGCCAGATCTGAAATGAATTACATAGAAGCGTCGAAACCAAAGTGCTTAATAGCAAGTTTGCTAATAATTCCTTGTTTTCTAGCTTTGTTAATTGCTTTGTTGAAGTCTTTTAAGATTTTGGCATCTCTTTTTCCGATAGCGCTATCACTAGCTTGTCTTATACCAACACCTACACCATTACCAAATGCACCACCTGAAAAAGTCGGTCCAACTAATACAACTGGTTTACCTGATTTGTCTGCATAATCTGTAAATGCAACTGCTGCAGCTAAAGCAACATCACATCTTCCAGATGTTAAATCTAGGTTAACTTCATCTTGAGTTTTGTAAGTTCTTACATTTACACTTCCCACATCACCAGACTCTAAAAAGTTTTGGTGAATTGTACCTGTTTGAGTACAAACAGTTTTGCCAGCAAGTGCACCTGTTAAAGTTTTAAGAGCTTTCTTAACATCAGATCCACCTAATGATAAATTAATACCCTCTGGCGTATCCATTCCTTCTAAACTTGAACCCTTCATTACTGCTAGAGAAGCTACTTCATCAGCATAACCTTGTGAAAAAGTAATTGTTTTTTGTCTTTCAGCAGTAATAGACATTCCAGCCATTATTGCATCAAACTTTCTCATTACCAGAGCTGGTATCATGCCGTCCCAGTCTTGTTCGACAATTGTACACTCATACTTCATAATTTTACAAAGTTCTTGAGCAAGTTCTACCTCAAAACCAATAAGATTGCCTGATGCATCTTTTGAATTCCATGGAGGATAAGCTCCTTCAGTTCCAATTTTTATTTTTTCAGCAGAAACGTTTCCAATGATAAATAAAGAAGCAAGAACTGTTAAAATAGTTTTTTTGAATATATTCATTATTATCTCCTTTAATTAAGGAGAATTATTTCACAAATTTAAATAAGAAAAAAGAAAAATTAATGATTAATTGATGAAGAAAAATTCCAAGAGCAATCAAAGCTAGGTATGTAAACTCTTGCTAATTTAGCATTTCCAAAGTTTTGATTAAAAACATTTAGCCAATTTTCAACCTGTTGTGGTTTTTTGTCCTGACTACCTACTTGAGCTGTAATAACTCCTTTTGGTTTTAATATTCTAACTAAAGAGTCCATATTTTTTGCAGCTAAATCTATACAAAATTGATCATCATTTAAATCAACAAAAATATGATCATAAGTATCATCGTCAACTGTTTTAATGCTTTCAAAAGCATCACCCCAAACACATTTTACAGAATTTTTTTCAGTTGCTTTCTTGCCAATATCCCCAAGGTGTTTGTTACAAACATCTACAACTTCAGGATCTAATTCATACCAATCGATAAAGTTAAAATTTTTTGAAATACATTCTCTTGCCACACCACCATCACCACCACCTATGATAGCAGCTCTATCATTATCTTTGTTTAAATTTAAACCTGAGCCAACGAAAGTAGAGCTATATAAATGTTCATCGGTAGCAGCAACTTGTATCTCACCATCTATAAATAAAGACTTACCAAATTGTTCTAAGTCTAAAATTTCAATATGTTGACCTACTTTAGATTTAAAATCTTCTAAAACATCATTCACTACGTAAGATTTTTGTAATCCTGGTGAACTATAAATGTCATGATAAAGAGATTTTGTATCTCTATTAAATTCTTTTTTAACTATTCTTTTGTGTTCAAATTCTTTTTTTATAATATTGATTGCAACTGATGGATTTACTTTACCGCAAGTAAAGAAATCAAAACTTATAATGCCTTTTTCAGGAAATGTATGAAAACTCATGTGACTTTCAGCTAATAATGCTAAAATTGTAAATCCTTGTGGTTCAAACTTGTATTTAGAAATATTTAAAATTGAAACTTTAGCAGCTTTTGCAATTTCATTAATTACTTTTTCATAAACAGAAGGATCATATTCTTTAGTAGTTCCAATGATATCTAGAGTTATATGTTCTCCAACTTTAGTCAATTTATTATCCTTTTTTATAACCCTTAACTTTTTCTAATATTTTTTGCATTTCTGCAAAAGATAGATTCTTTGGTTGACCAAGTTTTAGTGCAAGAAAGTATTGATGGCAAATATTTTCTACTTCTTGCGCAAGTTCAAATGCTTTCTTTAAAGAATCTCCAAATGCAATCTGGCCGTGATTTGCCATTAAACATGCTTTCCTATTTTCAAGAGCTTTAATTATATTTTTGGATAATTCTTTTGTACCAAAGGTTGCATATTCTGCGCATTTAATATCCTCACCACCCATTAACGCTATCATATAATGAAAAGGCGGTATCGGTTTTCTATGAGTGGAAATTGCAGTAGCGTGAGTCGAATGAGCATGAACTATAGCTTTTGCCTCTTTTTTATTTTTGTAAATGTCCTGATGAAATCTCCATTCAGAAGATGGATTTAATCCAGAATTAAAAATTTTTAAAAAATCATATTCTTTCTCATTTGATAAAAAAACTATATCCTCCTCTTTTAAATCTTCATATTTAATACCTGAAGGAGTGATATAAAATCCATCCTCACCCTCAATTTGGGTTCTAACCGATATATTACCTGATCTAAGAGGTGATAAATTGGTGGTATTCAGTCTTTTTGAAAATTCAATAACTTCTAGCTTTTTGTTACTCATATAAAAAATACTTGATTTTATAGTTGATAAATAACAAACTATATAAAAATAAAACATGTCTGACACAATTAAATATTTTCTCGAAGAAGGAAAAATGCCAAAAACTTGGTATAATATAGCTGCAGATCTTCCAAAACCTTTAGACCCAGTTTTACATCCAGGTACTTTAAAGCCAATTGGACCAGATGACTTGGCTCCACTATTTCCAATGGCTTTAATAGGACAAGAAGTTTCGCAAGAAAGAGAGATAGAAATTCCTGAACCAGTCAGAGATATTTATAAACAATGGAGACCTTCTCCACTTTACAGGGCTAGAAAATTAGAAAAATTTTTAGATACACCTGCAAAAATTTATTACAAGTATGAAGGTGTAAGTCCATCAGGAAGTCACAAACCAAACACAGCCGTTGCACAAGCTTTCTATAATAAAGAAGAAGGTACAAAAAAAATAACTACGGAAACAGGTGCTGGTCAATGGGGAACCTCTCTTGCTTTTGCGTGTAAATTGTTTGGAATTGAATTGGATGTTTACATGGTAAAAGTTAGTTTTGAACAAAAACCATATAGAAAATTAGTGATGCAAACTTATGGTGCAAGATGTGTTGCAAGTCCATCAGATGAAACTGATAGTGGTAAAGCTATATTAGCAAAAGATCCAAATAATACTGGAAGCTTAGGTATTGCTATATCTGAAGCTGTAGAGATGGCTGCAAAAAATCCTGATACAAAATATGCGCTAGGAAGTGTCTTAAACCATGTGCTTATGCATCAAACGATTGTTGGTAATGAAGCTTTACTTCAAATGGAGATGGCTGATGATTATCCAGATATTTTAGTTGGTTGTACTGGTGGTGGAAGCAACTTTTCAGGATTAGTTTTTCCATTCATTGGTAAAAATTTTAGAGAAGGAAAAAATACTAGAGTAATTGCTTGTGAGCCAAAATCTTGTCCTTCACTTACAAAAGGTAAATTTGTTTATGATTTTGGTGATACTGGAAGATTAACACCATTAATGAAAACACATACTTTAGGCTCTCAATTTATTCCACCTGCAACGCACTCGGGTGGATTGAGATATCATGCAATGGCACCAATGGTGAGTCATCTTAAAGAAATTGGTGCAATAGAAGCAAAAGCTTATGGTCAAAAAGAATGTTTTGAGGCAGGGGTATCATTTGCAAGAACTGAGGGAATAGTTCCTGCTCCTGAAGCAACTCATGCTGTTAAAGGTGCAGTAGATGCAGCATTAGAATGTAAAAAGAACGGTGAAGCTAAATCAATTCTATTTAATCTTTGTGGACATGGTCATTTTGATATGAAAGCTTATGGAGATTTCTTTGAAGGCAATTTAGCTGAAGATAAATTTGATCAAGCTAGTGTAGATAAAGCATTAGAGGAACTTCCAAAAATTGCTTAATTTTAAAATTGAGTCTCTTAGAACCATTTAGCGGAATAAGACCAAAAAAAAAGTTTGTAAGACAAGTTACTTATCCAAACTTTAGTTATCTTAATAATTACAAAATTAACAAAAAATTAAATTTTGTTAATTTATTAAATACTTCAAACATCAATGAGTCAAAAAAAATACTTCAAAGTCTTAATGATAAAGGTATTATTCAACAAGATCAATCAGATCATTTCTATTTATATCGAATTACATATAACAAGAAAAAATTACTTGGGATAGTTGGTAAAATAAATTTACAGAATTATGATGACAAAAAAATATTAGGTCATGAAGAAACATTTTTGGAAAGGACAAAAAAAAGAAAAGAGCAATTATTGAAATTTAATAGTCAAATAAGCCCTATATATACAACGTATAAGTCTAAACCAAATTCTTTAAAGAAATTAAATAATATTTTTAAATATAAGCCAGATTATAATTTTAAATCTGAGGATAAATGTAGGCATGAACTTTGGGTTGTTAAAACAGCAAATATAGAAAAATTACTTAAAAATTATCTTAAAAATATTAAAAAAATATACATATGTGATGGGCACCATCGAATACAAGCAATGTTAAAAAGTAAAAAAAAAATTGCTCCTATGGTAGTTGCTTTTCCTGATAACCAGGTAAATATACTGGATTACAATAGAGTAGTAAGAACTGGCTTAAAATTTGAAAAAATTAAAAAAATAATTTTAAAAAACTTCTTTTTATATATTTCTAAAAAGAATAAAAAGCTTAAGCAAAATCAAATTGAAATGTATGTAAATAAAAAGTGGTATACACTTCAGCTACATAAGCAATCAAAGGAATTGGATGTAACTATATTAAAAAAATTAATATTAAATAAAATATTAAAAAATAATAAAAATATTAAATTTGTATCAGGTTTTAAAGGCAAAAAAGTCTTAGAAAATTATGTAAACTCAAAAAAGTACAACTTAGCATTCAAGTTATTTCCTACTAATATTTCACAAGTATTATCTTTTGCTGAAAACAGAAAATATATGCCACAAAAATCTACATGGTTTCATCCAAAACCACTCGATGGATTAATATCCTCCAAAATTATTTCTTAAATAATTTTTTTAAACCAACGGATGAAGCTTCAGAAATACCTCTCTCTGTAATCAAGCCTGTTACATATTTTGCAGGTGTTACATCAAAAGCTAAATTCATAGCTTTACTTTTAGTTGGGTATATCAAAACTTTCTTAATTTCATTATTCTCATCAATACCTTCAACATGAGATAATTCCTCTGAATTTCTTTCCTCTATAGGAATATCTTTTGAATCTTTTATATCCCAATCAATTGTTGAGCTTGGAAGGGCAACATAAAAAGGAACATTGTTATCATGAGCAGCTAACGCTTTAAGATAAGTTCCTATTTTATTGCAAACGTCTCCATTTGACAAAGTTCTATCAGTTCCTACAATACACATATCAACTTCACCCCTTTGCATTAAAATACCACCTGTATTATCAGCAATAATAGTATTTGGAATTTCTTCTTCATTTAATTCATATGAGGTTAAATTAGCACCTTGGTTTCTTGGTCTTGTTTCATCTACCCATACATGCACTGGTATACCTTTTTTGTGTGCATGGTAAATTGGTGATGTGGCAGTGCCCCAATTAATTGTTGCCAACCAACCCGCATTACAATGTGTTAATATGTTTACTGTATCTTGCTTTTTATTATAAATTTCTTCAATTATTTTTAATCCGTTAATACCAATATTTTCACAAAACTTTTCATCTTCATCACATATTTCTTTTGCTTCATTTAGGGCAATACTTAATATTTGATCACTATTAATTCCTGATAATTTTTTCATCATACGATCTACAGCCCATTTTAAATTAATAGCAGTAGGTCTTGATTGAATTAACTCTTCTGCACTTTTTTTTATAAATTCAGGATTATTATTTTCTTGAACTGCCAAAGCTAGACCATAAGCTGCCGTTCCACCAATTAGAGGAGCGCCTCTTACCTCCATTACTTTAATTGCATTAATAGCATCTTTTACTGTTTTAAGTTCTTTAATTATAAATTGATGAGGAAGTTTGGTTTGATCAATTATTTTAACAATATTCCCCTCATACCATATTGTTCGATATTCTTTACCTTCTATTTTCATTAGAAATTATCCCTGCTCTTCAATATATTTTTTTAAAATTTTTTTTGTTTCATTAATTCTGCAATCTTTTCTATAAGTATTGTGACCCCCACCACATTTGTACGCTATAATATTAACTGTATCTGGTGATTTTTCTTTAAGAAACATAAGTTCTTTTGATCTATTAAATTTATCATCTTCATATGCAAAAATAAGTGCTTTAATTAAATCTGCTTCTTTTATCTGCTTAACCTGCTTAGGTCTAATTTCTTTTCTCCATACTGGATATTTATTAATTTCATGCCTTGGTCCACAACATGCTGGGGCAAAAACAATTGCTGAATTAAATTTTATCCCTACTTTTGGCATCAACATAAGAGAAGACCAGCCTCCTGCAGAAACTCCTGAAAGAAAAATATTTTTAGGCTTGATGCCACTATCTAATAATTGATCTAAAACATTTTCAATTTCATTAACTCTTTTTTCAATATAAGACCCTGGTTTGTTTCCATCAGTTGCTTTAGAGCACAAATAATAAAAGAAAACGTTATCAATTTCAGTTAAGCTTAATAAAGAATTCGGAATAGCATTATATTTTTTTTTACATTTTTCTTTTTTTTGAGGCCTAGTTGTTCCATGAGAGAATATTACAATTTTTATATTTTCTGAATTATTTAAGCTTATATCAGGTGTTTTTCCTTTATAAGATTTTGAAATTGGCTGTAAATTAAATTTATTCTTCTCATTATCAATAACAAATCCACTTAGGTTTTTTGAGTAAGAGCAAGAAATAAATAAAAAGTAAATAAAAATTGTATAAATTATTTTTTTCACTTGTTTAAGACTCTTCCAGCTACTGTCTTGAGTTTCTCAATTGTTTTTTTTGTTCTTTTTTCTGGGGCTGTAATAATTGCTACATCTAAACAATTATTAGTAGGATCATTAGGATCAATATGACTTTCAAAATTATCAATCAAATTTTTAATCATAATTTTTGCTTTTTCAGCGTTACCTAACAAAACTTTAATCACTTGCTGTACATCAACATTTTCATGATCTGGATGCCAACAATCAAAATCTGTAACCATAGAAACTGATGCATATCTAATTTCAGCTTCTCTTGCTAATTTTGACTCCGGCATATTTGTCATTCCAATCACATCTGCTTTCCATGATCTATACAAATTAGACTCTGCTAATGTAGAAAATTGTGGTCCTTCCATTACTACATATGTTCCATTTCTTTGATAATCTATACTAGATTTTTTAATTGCTTCTTCACATGCATTCATCAAACCATTTGAGGTTGGATGAGCCATTGACACATGGGCTACTATCTCCTCATCAAAAAATGTTTTTTCTCTAGCAAAAGTTCTATCAATAAATTGATCAATGATTACAAATTTTCCAGGAGGTAAATTTTCTTTAAGAGAACCAACAGCTGATACGGAAACAATATCTGTTACCCCTAGTTGTTTTAGAGCATCTATATTTGCTCTAAAATTTATATTTGAAGGAGAAACAAAATGTCCCCTGCCATGTCTTGGTAAAAAATAAACTTCCTTACTATTATATTTAGTTTTTAAAATCTGATCGGATGGGTTTCCCCATGGAGTATTTAATTTAAGTAATTCTCTTTCTTTAAATTCCTCAACATCATAAAGGCCGCTGCCACCAATAATTGCCAATTTATTTGTTGTCATAGTTAAAAATTTATTTATTTAT
>CACJNV010000012.1 GCA_902594865.1 uncultured Pelagibacteraceae bacterium
GCAGTTGTTGCAAAACCAGATGAAAAATGGGGAGAAGTTCCTTGTGCATTTATTGAAATGGTTAAAGATAAGCCGGTATCAGAAAAAGAATTAATTGATTTTTGTAAAGAAACTTTAGCGGGATTTAAAGTTCCTAAAAAGGTTGTGTTCTGTGATTTGCCAAAAACTTCGACAGGAAAAATACAAAAGTTTGAATTGAGAAAACAAGTTTAGGTAATTTTTGAATTTTCAATTGGAAAATAAAAATGTTTATGCGTCTGATGCAGGACAGGGTATTGATCAAAATAAAGAAACAATAGTATTTCTTCATGGAAGTGGTCTTTCACATATTGTTTGGTCTCTAACTGAACAGTTTTTTTCAAATAATAATTTTAACGTATTATCTATTGATTTACCTGGGCATGGTAATTCTGATGGCCCTTGCTTAGATAGTATTGAAAAAATAGCTGATTGGTTGGAACAGGTTTTTAATAAACTTAATTTAAATAATCTAATTTTAATTGGTCATTCTCAAGGTTGCTTGGAGATACTTGAATATGCTCATAAATATAAAAATAGATTAAAAAAGTTAGTTTTTATCGGAGGGTCAAATAAGATGCCAGTTCATCCAGATCTAATTGATCTAGCAAAAAATGGGGACTCTGATGCTGTTAAATTAATGATGAAGTGGGGTTATGAAGGTTCAAAAAGATTTATTGGAGGTAACCCAGTAGAAAAAATAATACAATCACCTCGAGACATAAGAGACATACTGGCGGTGGATCTTGTTGCATGTAACAATTACAAAAATGGTTCTGAAGCTGCTAAATTAATAGAATTTCCATCAATGTTTATTTTTGGCTCTCTAGATAAGATGGTAAATCTAGAAGCTGGAAAAAAATTTTCTAGTCTAATTAATAACTCATCCACACACATAATTGAGGGTTGTGGCCATATGATTATGATTGAAAAAGCATTTGAAATGAGAGACAAAGTTTTAGAATTTTTGAAAAAATGAAAAACTTTTTAATTGCAAAATCAAGAAGACTTAGAGGTACACCATATACTTCTCGAATTGAGGAACAGGGTGTTACAGCTTATACAATTTATAATCATATGTTGCTTCCAGCTGCCTTTGGTTCAATTGAAGATTCTTATTATCATTTAAAAGAGCATGTTCAAATTTGGGATGTAGCAGCTGAAAGACAGGTAGAAATTTCAGGAAAAGATTCTGCAAAATTAGTTCAGCTAATGACTTGTAGAGATTTATCAAAATCTAAAGATGGAAGATGTTATTATTGTCCGATTATAGATGATAATGCTGGATTAATTAATGATCCAGTTGTTTTAAGAATTAATGAAAATAAATGGTGGATTTCTATTGCAGATACGGACGTAATATTATTTGCAAAAGGATTAGCAATTGGAAACAAATTTGATGTTAAAATCATAGAGCCAAAAGTTGATATCATGGCTGTACAAGGTCCAAAATCATTTCAATTGATGGAAAAAGTATTCGGAGAACAGATCACAAAATTAAAATTTTTTGGTTTTGATTATTTTGAATTTGGTGGTGCAAAACACCTTATCGCACAATCTGGATGGTCTAAACAAGGAGGTTATGAAGTATATGTTCAAAATACTGAAGCAGGCTTAAAACTATATGATCATTTATTTGAAATTGGAAAAGAATTTAATATTAAACCGGGGTGTCCTAATTTAATAGAACGAATCGAAAGTGGACTGTTATCTCATGGCAATGATATGGATAACGGAGATAATCCTTATGAATGTGGTTTTGATAAATATGTCAACATAGATAGTGATGTTATTTTTTTAGGAAAAGAAAAATTAAAGAAAATAAAATCTGAAGGTATAAAAAGAAAATTAATGGGTGTTAAGTTAGATTTGGACAAAATAAGTTTAACAGGATCTTTAGATCTGGCTGATGATAATAACAAAATCATTGGGGAATTAAGGTCAGCCTGTTATTCGCCTCATTTTAAAAAAGTAATTGGTATTGCTATGATGAAAAAATCGCATTGGAATATAGACCAGAAGGTAAAAGCAAGCATAAATGGTGATATTTGCAGTGGTAAAGTTTGCGATTTACCTTTTATTTAGTATAACAACTTTAAAATGAACATAGCTATAGTAGGTGCAACAGGAAATGTTGGGAGAAAAACTCTTGAAGTATTTGATAAAAAAAACTTTAAGTTTGATAATCTATATTTAGTTGCCTCAGAAAAAAGTGCAGGAAAAAAAATCTCTTTTAGAGATAAAGAGTATGTTATTGAAAATTTAGAGACATATGATTTTTCAAAAGCAGATATAACTTTTTTTGCAGCAGGAGGAAAAATTGCAGAAAAATTTGCAGAAAAGGCTGCCAAGCACACAATTGTAATAGATAATTCAAGTTTTTTTAGGATGGATCCTGATGTTCCATTGATCGTTCCACAAGTGAATGCAGCTGAAATTAAAAATATGAAAAAAAATATTATTGCCAATCCAAATTGTTCTACAGCACAACTTGTTATAGCACTTAAACCACTACATGATTTATTCAAAATTAAAAGAGTTGTAGTTTCAACTTACCAATCTGTTTCAGGTGGTGGCAAAATTCCAATGGATGAATTAATTGATCAAACTAAACAATATTTAGATGGAAAAAAAATAGAGTCAAAAAATTTTACTAAACAAATCGCTTTTAATGTTATTCCACATATAGATGTTTTTGCTGATGATGGATATACAAAAGAAGAATTAAAAATGACAAATGAAACAAAAAAAATCTTAGATAATTCAATTGAACTTACAGCTACATGTGTAAGAATTCCTGTTTTAGTGTCTCATTCGGAGTCTGTAAATATAGAATTTGAAAAACAATATACTTTAGAAAAAGTGAGAGATGTTTTAAGTAAAGCAGACGGTTGTGAGGTTATTGATAAAAGAGAAAATGGAGGTTATAGCACGCCACTAGAAGCCACAGGAAAAGACGAGACCTATATTTCAAGAATTAGAGAAGATAAAACAAAAGAGAATTCTATTAATTTATGGATAGTATCAGATAATTTATTAAGAGGTGCAGCTCTAAATTCAGTTGAAATTGCTGAATTAATTATTAATTCAAAATAAAATATGGAAAACAGACCTCTATCACCACATATACAGATTTATAAATGGCATATTTCTTCATTAGTATCTATTTCACATAGAATTACAGGAATAATTAATTTTTTTGCAATTACATTAATTTGTATTTGGTTTGCATTAATGCTTCTAGGAGAAAGTAATTATCAAATTATAAAAATTTTTTTAGAAACCTTTTTAGGTAAATTTATTTTAATTGGAATAACCTGGTCATTTAGTTTTCAAATGTTAAGTGAAGTAAGACACTTGTTTATGGATTTAGGCTATGGATTTGAATTACAAACAACAAGAATTACAGGTTTGCTAGTTATTTTTGGTTCGATTATTTTAACCATCTTAATTTATACAATTGGTAGAGGATTAATATAATGCTGCCAGTAACAAAAAAATGGTTATTCTTAAAAATTAGTTCCGCAATCTTATTACCTTTAATGCTTTGGTTTATTATAAATTTAGTAAATATTTATGATAAAAGTTATTTAGAAATAGTGAATTTTTTAACAACGCAACCATCTAAATTCTTAATTGGATTATTTTTAGTTATTGCTTATTTTTTTTCAGCTTTAACTATAAGTGAGGTTTTTGAAGACTATATTAACGATAAAAAAACCAAAAATGCCGCAAACAAAGTCTTAAATTTTTTTGCTATAACAATCCCAGTAATTACAATAATTGTAATTTTAAACTTAAATACATGAAAGCATATAATATTATAGACCATGAGTACGATGTTGTTGTACTTGGAGCAGGTGGATCAGGTTTAAGAGCAGCAGTAGGGCTTAGCGAAGCTGGCTTAAAAACAGCTTGTATCTCAAAAGTATTTCCAACTAGAAGTCATACATCAGCTGCGCAAGGTGGTATTTCAGCTGCACTCGGTAACATGGGTGAAGATGACTGGAGATGGCATATGTATGATACTGTAAAAGGTGCAGATTGGTTAGGTGATCAAGATAGTATTGAATATCTATGTAAAGAAGCTCCTAAAGCAGTTTTAGAATTAGAGAAATATGGAGTTCCATTTAGCAGAACTGAAGAGGGAAAAATTTATCAAAGACCATTTGGTGGAATGACAAAAAATTATGGAAATGGAATAGTTCAAAGAACTTGTGCAGCAGCTGATAGAACAGGACATGCTATTTTACATACATTGTATGGACAAGCGTTAAAGCATAATACAGAATTTTTTATAGAATATTTTGCATTAGATTTGTTGATGAAGAATGGAGAATGTAAAGGCCTAATTGCTTGGAATTTGAATGATGGAACAATTCATAGATTTAGAGCGCATACAGTAATTATTGCTACAGGTGGTTATGGTAAAGTTTATTATTCAGCAACATCAGCACATACTTGCACAGGTGATGGTAATGCAATGGTTTTAAGAGCTGGATTACCGCTTCAGGATATGGAATTTGTTCAATTTCATCCAACAGGAATTTACGGCCATGGTACTTTAATAACAGAAGGTGCGCGAGGAGAAGGGGGCTATCTTACAAATTCTAAAGGTGAAAGATTTATGGAAAGGTACGCTCCAAATGCAAAAGATTTAGCATCAAGAGATGTTGTTAGCAGATCCATGTCTATAGAGATTAATGAGGGAAGAGGTGTTGGAAAAGATCAAGATCATGTTCATTTGAACCTAAGTCACTTAGATAAAGAGGTTATTGAAAGCAGGCTTCCTGGAATTACTGATGCAGCAAGATTATTTGCAAATGTAGATGTAACTAAGGAACCAATTCCTGTTGTACCAACAGTTCATTATAATATGGGTGGTATTCCAACAAACTATAAAGCAGAAGTATTAACTGTAAATGGCTCAGAAAAAACTGTTCCAGGTTTAATGGCTATAGGAGAAGCGGCATGTGTTTCTGTTCACGGAGCAAATAGACTTGGTTCTAATTCTTTAATTGATTTAGTAGTATTTGGAAGAGCAGCAGCTAAAAGAGCAGCAGAATTAGTTAAGCCAGGAACACCTCATGAAGAAATTCCCGAGTCAGAAACACAAAAATGTTTAGATAGATTTGATAAACTTAGAAATGCAGAAGGAGATAACAGTACTGCAGAACTTAGACTTTCAATGCAAAAAACTATGCAGTCCAAATGTGCAGTTTTTAGAACAGAAAAAAATCTTAAAGAAGGTGTAGATGAGATTAAAAAAACCTATGATGGTATGGACACAATCTCAGTTAAAGATAGGTCTTTAGTATTTAATACTGATTTAGTTGAAACATTGGAATTTGATAATTTAATAAGACAAGCAGTAACTACTGTAGAATCTGCATATCATAGAAAAGAGAGTAGAGGTGCCCACGCGAGAGATGACTATCCAAATAGAGATGACGAAAAGTTTATGCAACATACTCTTGCTTGGTGTGATGGGAAAAATACAAAGATAAGTTACAGAGAAGTACACAAATCAACTTTAACAAACGAAGTTCAATATTTTCCACCACAAGAGCGAGTATATTAATGGTTCAATTGAGTTTACCTAAGAATTCTGAAATTAAAAAAGGTAAATACTTTAAAGATAAAACAGGATCAAAAAATTTAAGAAAAGTAAATATTTATAGATGGGATCCATCCACAGATGAAGGTCCTAGGATAGACACTTATGAAGTTGACATGGATAATTGTCCTTCAAAGGTCTTAGATATTTTAAATAAGATCAAAAATGAAATCGACTCAACTATAACATACAGAAGATCTTGTGCTCATGGTGTATGTGGTTCATGTGCAATGAATATGGGGGGTAAAAATGGCCTTGCTTGCACCACTCCACATGCTGAAATTGAAGGAGATATTGATATTTATCCTCTACCTCATTTAAAAGTTAAAAAAGATTTAATTGGTGATTTGGATGGATTGTACAAACAGTATCAATCAATTGAACCTTGGTTAAAAAATAACTCAACAAAACAGACAACAGAAATTTATCAGTCTAAAGAAGATAGAGCAAAACTTGATGGTGCTTACGAATGCATTATGTGTGCTTGCTGTTCTACATCTTGCCCAAGTTATTGGTGGAATGGAGATAAATATTTAGGTCCAGCAGTTCTGCTACAGGCTTATAGATGGATTATTGATAGTAGAGATGAAGAGAGAAAAGCTAGATTAAAAAAAGTTTCTGATGAATTAAAATTATATAGATGCCATACAATATTAAACTGTACAAATGCATGTCCTAAGGGCTTGAATCCAGCAAAAGCTATAGCTGAAATAAAAAAAATGTTAGCAACAGCTAATGTTTAAATAGACTATTCGATATTTTTGATCTAAAACACCGTATTCATGAAATTAATAGAACACTTCGTAAACGGTAAAATAATTCCGGGATCTTCAGATAAAAAAGGGAAAGTTTTTAATCCAGCAACCGGCGAACAAGAGTCAGAGGTAAGACTTGCTTCAAGATCTGACTTAGATAGTGCTGTTGAAGTAGCAAAAAAAGCATTTGAAACTTGGTCTTTAAAACCTGCTCTACAAAGAGCTAGAATAATATTTAAATTTAAAGAATTAATTGAAAAAAATTCTGATGAATTAACGAAGTTAATAGTTTCAGAACATGGAAAAGTTTATGAAGATGCAAGAGGCTCTTTAACTAGAGGACTTGAGGTGGTAGAATTTGCTTGTGGAATACCACATTTATTAAAAGGTGAGTTTTCAGAAAATGTTGGTACCAATGTTGATAGTTGGTCAATTAGACAACCATTAGGAGTTGTTGCAGGTATCACACCTTTTAATTTTCCTGCTATGGTACCAATGTGGATGTTTCCAATAGCAATAGCTTGCGGAAACACTTTTATTCTTAAACCATCTGAAAAAGACCCTTCTTGCGCAATAAGATTAGCAGAACTACTTTCTGAGGCGGGTCTTCCAGAAGGAGTATTTAACGTGATAAATGGAGATAAAGAAGCTGTTGATGCAATTTTAGAAAACAAAGATATCAAAGCTGTTAGTTTCGTAGGATCTACTCCTATTGCAAAATATATTTATGAAAATTCAGCTAAAAATGAAAAAAGAGTTCAAGCTTTGGGTGGAGCAAAAAACCATTTAGTTGTTATGCCAGATTGTGACTTAGATGGTGCAGTAAATGGTTTAATGGGTGCTGCTTATGGTTCAGCTGGGGAAAGATGTATGGCTCAATCAGTTGCTGTTGCGGTCGGAGATATCGGTGA
Organism: uncultured Pelagibacteraceae bacterium; assembly: GCA_902594865.1. GTDB lineage: Bacteria > Pseudomonadota > Alphaproteobacteria > Pelagibacterales > Pelagibacteraceae > Pelagibacter. The sequence continues at coordinate 7,302 of CACJNV010000012.1, forward strand.
TGAACTTGTATCAAGATTATCAAAAAAAGCTGAAGCTTTAAAAGTTGGTCCTGGAATGGATAAGGCATCAGAAATGGGACCTTTAGTTACAAAAGAACATTTAGAAAAAGTTACAAGCTACGTTAATTTAGGTGTCGAGGAAGGTGCAAAATTAGTGGTTGATGGAAGAGGTTTAAAACTTCAAGGTTATGAAAATGGTTTCTATATAGGTGGATGTTTATTTGATCATGTAAATAAAGATATGAGAATTTATAAAGAAGAAATATTTGGTCCAGTCTTATCAGTTGTTCGAGTAAAAACTTTTGAAGAAGCTGCAAAATTAATTAACGACCATGAGTACGGAAATGGAGTTAGTATTTATACAAGAGACGGTGATGCAGGCAGAACTTTTGCAAGTAAAATTCAAGTAGGCATGGTTGGTATTAACGTGCCGATCCCAGTTCCAATGGCATTTCATAGTTTTGGTGGTTGGAAAAGATCATTATTTGGAGATAGTGGAATGCATGGTATGGAAGGAATAAAATTTTATACTAAACTTAAAACAGTAACATCCAGATGGCCTTCAGGTGTCCGATCAAATGCGGAATTTGTTATGCCAACAATGAAATAAAAGGAAATAAATGACAAAAATATCTTTAATTGGTGCAGGCCAAATAGGTGGAACTCTTGCACATTTAATAGGAACAAAAGAATTAGTAAATGAAGTGGTTTTATTTGATGTAGCTAGTGGTATCGCAAAAGGAAAAGCATTAGATATTGCACAATCTTCATCTGTAGATGGTTTCAATGTTAGATTTTCAGGAACTGATAGCTATGAGGACATAAAAGATTCAGATGTAATAATAATTACAGCAGGTGTTCCAAGAAAACCTGGAATGAGCCGAGACGATCTTCTTGGAATTAATTTAAAAATTATTAAACAAGTTGCAGATGGGGTAAAGAAAAATGCTCCTAATGCTTTTGTGATCTGTATCACTAATCCATTAGATGTTATGGTTATGGCATTTCAAAAATTTTCAGGTTTGCCATCAAATAAAGTTGTTGGTATGGCAGGTATTTTAGATAGTTCGAGATTTAAATTATTTTTATCATTAGAACTAAATGTGCCAGTAAGTGAAATTGAGGCGATGGTTATGGGTGGTCATGGTGACACTATGGTTCCTATGCCAAGATTTACAAAAATTTCAGGCAAACCATTGTTGGATCTTGTAAAGGATGGAAAGATCTCTTCAGAAAGAGTTGAAGAAATTAATCAAAGAACACGAGATGGTGGTGCGGAGATAGTTAAATATTTAGAAAAAGGATCAGCCTTTTATGCACCTGCAGCTTCAGGTGTTCAAATGGCTGAAGCATATTTGAATGATCAGAAAAAATTATTACCCTGCGCTGTACAATTAAATGGAGAATATGGTGTGAAAAATGTTTATGCAGGTGTTCCCGTTGTCATTGGAAAAGATGGTGTAGAAAAAATTGAAGAGATTGATTTAGATGAAAAAGAAAAAAAAGAATTTATGCATTCAATAGATGCTGTAAAAGCTTTATGGGAAGCTGCATCTAAAATAGATCCTGATTTATCTAAATAATAATGAATATTCACGAGCATCAAGCTAAACAAATATTAAAAAAATATGGAGCTGTAGTTCCCGAAGGAGTATTTGCGCTTAATGTTGATGAACTTATTCAAAAAGCAAAAGTACTCAAAACTGAGAAATATGTGCTTAAAGCACAAATCCATGCTGGAGGTAGAGGAAAAGCTGGTGGTGTAAAAATTTTAAATTCTATTGAGGAACTAACAGTAGCAGCTAAAGAATTACTAGGAAAAACACTAGTTACTCATCAAACTGGCCCTGAAGGTAGAGAGGTAAAAAGATTATATGTAGAAGAATCATCAAATATAAATAAAGAATTTTACTTATCGTGCCTGGTTGATAGGGCAAGTTCTAAAATTGCATTTATATCAAGTGACCAAGGAGGGATGGACATTGAAGAAGTTGCAAGCAGTTCACCTGAAAAAATTATAACTACAAAAGTTGGTATAGGTGATGAAATTTCTGAGTCAGATTGTGAAAAAATAATTAATATTTTTAATTTAAATGAAGACGCAAAAAAACAAGCAATAACATTAATTAAATCAATATATAAAATGTTTGTGAGTACTGATGCAAACATGGTTGAAGTAAATCCGTTAATTTTGACAAAAGAGGAAAAAATTGTTTGTTTAGATGCAAAAGTTAATTTCGACTCTAACGCTTTATTCAGGCATCCAGAAATTGTTGAATTAAGAGATTTAAATGAGGAAGATCCTACCGAGATAGAAGCTAGCAAGCATGATCTTGCATATATCAAGCTAGATGGAAGTATAGGCTGTATGGTGAATGGAGCAGGATTAGCGATGGCAACAATGGATATAATTAAATTGTATGGCAAAGAGCCAGCAAATTTTTTAGATGTAGGCGGTGGTGCATCCAAAGAAAAAGTATCTGCTGCATTAAAGATAATTCTCTCAGATAAAAATGTTAAAGGTATTTTAATTAATATTTTTGGTGGAATAATGAGATGTGATGTCCTTGCTCAAGGAGTAGTTGATGCAGCTAAAGAAATTAATATTAGTGTACCTTTAGTTGTAAGATTAGCAGGAACAAATTTCAAGGAAGGAAAAGAAATTCTTGATAATTCTGGATTAAAATTAATTTCTGCAGAAAATTTAGATGATGCTGCTAAGAAAATTGTTGAGGCGATAAAATAAAATGTCGGTTTTGGTAAATAAAAACACTAAAGTAATTTGTCAGGGATTTACTGGCTCACACGGAACATTTCATTCAGAGCAGGCTATAAAATATGGAACCAATCTTGTTGGTGGAGTTACGCCAAAGAAAGGTGGACAAAAACATTTAGACAGACCAGTTTTTAATAGCGTTTTAGAGGCAAAAAATGAAGTAGGAGCAGATGCAACTATGATTTATGTACCTGCTAAATTCGCAGCGGCAGCAATCATTGAAGCAATTGATGCATCAATTGAACTTATCGTTTGTATAACAGAGGGAATTCCAATTCAGGATATGCTCAAGGTAAGACAAAAATTAAGTGGCTCTAATAGCAGATTAATTGGACCTAATTGTCCAGGAATAATCACACCAGATGAATGTAAAATTGGGATTATGCCAGGAAGCATTCACAAAAGAGGAAGTGTAGGAATTGTATCAAGGTCAGGAACATTGACATATGAAGCAGTAGCCCAAACAACTGAAAATGGACTTGGTCAATCAACTTGCATTGGTATTGGTGGTGATCCTATTAATGGAACAAATTTTATAGATTGTTTAGATTTATTTTTAAATGATACTGAAACAGAATCTATTTTAATGATAGGTGAAATTGGAGGAACAGCCGAAGAAGAAGCGGCTGAATTTATAAAAAATCATAAGATTAAAAAACCAATAGTTGGATTTATAGCTGGAATTACTGCTCCTCCAGGAAGGAGAATGGGGCATGCTGGTGCCATTATATCAGGTGGCAAGGGTGGAGCTGAAGATAAAATAAAAAAAATGGAAGAATGTGGTATTACAGTTGCCAAATCACCATCAATTATTGGAAAAACTTTATTTGATAAACTGTCTAATTGAAAAAAAATATTAGAGGGATATATTAAATAAAAAAGATGTCTTCATCAAAAAATCTTGATTTCGAAAAAACTTCATTTTTAAACAAATCTAATAGTGCATTTATAGAAGAAATGTATTTAAAGTTTGTTAATAAAGATGCTGATCTTCCAGAAAGTTGGGCAAATTATTTTGAGGGAATTGGTGAAGAATTAAATGTTATAGCAAAAGAAATTAATGGTCCATCATGGGGACCAACTAAAAAAAAGATTAATATTGATGAATTACAAAAAAAAATAGAAGAGCAAGATAAAAATGATTTTGATAATGTCAAATTAGACACTTCAGAAAAATTTAATTTTCAATTACTTGCAGACTCAAATAAAGATTCTATAAGTGCTGTAGCATTAATTAGAGCATATAGACTAAGAGGACATTTATTAGCAGATTTGGATCCTCTAGAAATGAGAGAGTCAGAGTATTTAGATGAGCTTCATCCTGATTTTTATGGTTTTAAAAAAGAAAATTATGATAAGAAAATTTTTCTAAACGGGGTGATTAATCGTAAATATGCAAATATAAGAGAAATACTTAAGTTTATGAAGAAGACCTATTGTGGAAAAATAGGTTATGAGTTCATGCATATCTCAAACCCAGATGAAAGAAAGTGGTTTAGAGACAGGATAGAGCAAGATAAAAATGCACTTCAATTTACAAAAAATGGTAAAGAGGCAATTTTAAATAAATTAGTACAGGCAGAGGGATTTGAAAAATTTTTAGCTACGAAGTATGTGGGAACAAAAAGATTTGGTTTAGATGGTGGTGAAAGTTTAATACCTGCTCTCGAACAAATTATCAAAATTGGTGGTCAAAATAATATAAAAGAAGTTAAAATAGGCATGTCTCATAGAGGCAGGCTTAACGTTTTGGCAAACGTTTTACAAAAATCTTACAAAAAAATTTTTAATGAGTTTGCAGGGGAATTCAGTACTGATACTGAAGATAGTGCTGGAGATGTAAAATACCACCTTGGAGCATCATCAGATAGAGAGTTTGATGGAAACTCAGTTCATGTCAGTTTAACAGACAATCCTTCTCATTTAGAAGCTGTTAATCCAGTTGTTTTAGGTCAAACAAGAGCCAAACAATTTTTTCACAAAGACCGTGAAAGAAATAAAGTTATACCAATTCTCATTCATGGAGATGCAGCCTTTGCTGGTCAAGGAGTTGTAGCAGAATGTTTTGCAATGTCTGGACTTCCAGGACACAACACAGGAGGAACAATTCATATTATTGTTAATAACCAAATAGGATTTACTACTAGTCCAAGATTTGCCAGGTCTTCCCCTTATCCATCAGATGTTGCAAAAATGGTAGAGGCACCAATTCTTCATGTTAATGGTGATGATCCAGAAGCAGTTGTTTATGCAACCAGAATAGCAACAGAATTTCGATTAAAATTTAATAGAGACGTTGTAGTAGATTTAATTTGTTATAGAAGATTTGGACACAATGAGGGAGATGAGCCTTCATTTACTCAACCTTTAATGTATAAAAAAATTAGATCTCATCCTAGTGTTTACAAAATTTATGGAAATAAACTTGTAAATGAAAATTCTATAACCCAAGAATTATTAAATCAAAATGTTAAATCATTTAAAGATTTACTTGATGAACAATATAAGAGCGCAAAAGATTATAAACCTAAAATAGAATGGTTTGAGGGAACATGGTCAAGATATAAACCTGAAAGAGGCAAAGATAAAAGAGGTATAACAGGGTTTGACGAAGATAAATTAAAAATAATTTCAGATAAAATAAATGGTATTCCAGAGGAAAAAAATATTCATAAGACTATCTATAAAATATTTAATGCCAGAAAAAAAAGTGTCCAAAAAGGTACTGGTATCGATTGGTCTTCAGCTGAATCTCTAGCTTTTGGATCTTTGCTACAGGAGGGGTATCCAGTCAGACTTGTAGGACAAGACTCTGGAAGAGGAACATTTAGTCAACGACATTCTGTGTTGAGAAATCAATTAGATAATTCTAGGTACATTCCTCTTAATAATATTTCTAAAAATCAAAAGCAATTTGAAGTAGTAGATAGTTTTTTATCTGAACTTGCGGTTTTAGGTTTTGAATATGGTTATAGTCTAGTAGAACCAAACACACTTACTCTTTGGGAAGCACAATTCGGTGACTTTGCTAATGGAGCTCAAGTAGTAATTGATCAATTTATTGCATCTGGGGAAAGAAAGTGGAATAGAGCATCTGGTATAGTAATGTTGTTACCTCACGGATATGAAGGACAAGGACCAGAGCATTCATCAGCAAGATTAGAAAGATTTTTACAACTATGCTCAAACGATAATATGCAAGTAATGAACTGCACAACTCCAGCAAATTATTTTCATGCTTTAAGAAGACAAATGCATAGAAGTTTCAGAAAGCCACTAATCATAATGACACCAAAATCACTATTAAGAAATAAGTATTGTGTTTCAAATTTAGAAGATTTTAACAAAAAAAATACTTTCCATAGAGTACTATGGGACCATGCTATTGATCCTAAGTCTAAAGGATTTATTAAACTAAAAGAAAGTTCTAAAATAAGAAAAGTAATTCTTTGTTCTGGAAAAGTATATTTTGATTTGTTGGACGCCAGAGAAAAGCTTAAAAGAGATGATGTAGTGATGTATAGAATTGAACAATTGTATCCATTTCCAGCAAAAGCTTTGGTCAAGGAGTTAAAACCATATGCTGAAAATGCTGAATTTTTTTGGTGCCAAGAAGAACCAAAAAATATGGGTGCTTGGTTTTCAGTTAGAGATTATATCCAATGGACATTAGACACTTTAAAGGCTAATAATAATAAAATTTCTTATATAGGAAGAAGCCCAGACGCAACTCCTGCAACAGGATATGCCAAAAGGCATAATTCTCAACAACAAGAAATAATTAACAAGGTATTTGATTAATTTTGATGAGTGAAAAAATAGTAGTCCCAGTTCTTGGTGAAAGCATAACAGAAGCGACTGTTGCAAAATGGTTAAAAAACGCTGGTGATACAGTCGAAGCAGATGAACCAATTGTAGAACTTGAGACAGATAAAGTAAATTTAGAAGTGCCATCTCCAATTTCTGGTGTGTTAACAGAGATAAATTCACAAGATGGATCAGTCGTTGAAGTAGGAGCATTATTAGGCTCTGTATCAGCAGAAGGGGGAGTGGTTAAATCTGCGCCAAAAATCCAAAAAGAAATCAAGCAAGAGGAAATAGTTCCTGCAGAGAGCAATGTAATAAAATTAGATGCAAATAAAAAAGAACCAAAAGTATTTGAAGAAAAAGATATAGAAGAACCCAAAGAGAAACCATTGGTTTTAACTGAAGAAGTAAAACCAGATGTTGCTCCTAAAAGAAATGTTAATCCAACCTTGTCTCCGGCAGTGAGAAAAATAGTAACTGAAAATAATATCGATATTAATTCAATTCAAGGTTCAGGAAAAGATGGGAGAGTTTTAAAAGGAGATTTAATAAGTTTGATGGGTGCAAATCCAAAACCATCTGAAAGAAAAATTCAATATGGTGAAGAAGAACGAATTAAAATGACTAGGTTGAGACAGACTATTGCAAAAAGATTAAAACAAGCCCAAGAGAATGCTGCTCTTTTAACAACATTTAACGAAGTTGATATGAGCAGTGTGATGGAAATGAGAAAAGAAAATCAAGAGGATTTCCAAACTCGTTATGGAATAAAATTAGGATTTATGTCCTTCTTTGTAAAAGCATGTGTAGTTGCTTTAAAAAATTTTCCTGCGGTGAATGCTGAAATAGAAGGAGATGAGATTGTCTATAAAAACTATTACAATATTAGCTTTGCTGTTGGAACAGATAAGGGTTTGGTTGTTCCAGTGTTGAGAAATGCAGATGAATTATCCTTTGCTGATATTGAAAAAAATATTAAAGAAATTTCAGAAAAAGCTCGAGATGGAAAGCTAACGATTGAAGATCTCCAGGGAGGAACATTTACAATAAGTAATGGAGGCGTGTATGGGTCTATGCTTTCAACTCCAATACTAAATTTACCTCAATCTGGAGTGTTGGGAATGCATAATATAGTGGAAAGACCTGTTGTTGTAGACGGTGAAATCAAAATAAGACCAATTATGTATTTAGCATTATCATATGATCACAGAATTATTGATGGAAAAGAATCTGTATCTTTCCTTAAAATGATTAAAGAAAACTTAGAAGACCCTAGAAGGTTGTTTTTAGATATTTAAATGTCAGAAAAATTTCAAGCTGTAGTTATTGGAGGTGGACCGGGTGGTTATGTGTGTGCAATCAGACTTGCTCAATTAGGATTAAAAACTGCATGTATAGAGTCCAGAGGGTCTTTGGGAGGTACTTGTTTAAATGTTGGTTGCATCCCATCAAAAAGCCTACTTAATCTGTCTGAAGAATTTCATAAAGTAAAAAGTTTAGCAAACAAAGGTATTGAAGTTGGTGAAGTAAAATTAAATTTAGACAAAATGATGAAAAGTAAAGATAAAGCTGTAACCGTTCTTACAAAAGGTGTTGAGTTTCTTTTGAAAAAAAACAAAGTTACTTATTTTAAAGGACACGGAAGTTTTAAATCTAAAAATGAAATTTTAATAAAGGATGATAAAAATAAAGAAACCATCATCCAAACAGAAAAAACAGTTATTGCAACAGGATCAGTTCCAGTTTCATTGCCAGGAATAGAAATAGACGAAAAAACAATTGTCTCATCAACTGGTGCTTTAAAGTTAGAAAAGGTTCCTAAGAAAATGGTTGTAGTAGGAGGAGGCTATATAGGATTGGAGATGGGATCTGTATGGTCAAGACTAGGGGCAGAGGTACAAGTTGTTGAATTTTTAGATCATATTACTCCTGGAATGGATAAAGAAATCTCTTCAGAATTTATGAAAATTTTAAAAAAACAGGGAATGAAATTTAATATGCAAAATAAAGTTGAAACAATCAAAAAAAATGCAGCAGGTGCAGTGGTTTCAACAGTAGATAAAGATGGTAATAAAAATAATTTTGAGTGTGATGTTGTTTTAATCTCTGTTGGCAGAAAACCCAATACAGATGGTTTAAATTTAGAATCTGTAGGAGTAGATCTTGATGAAAGAAATAGAATTAAAACTGATAAAATTTTTAAGACTAACATTGAAAACATTTATGCAATAGGCGATGTAATTGTTGGTCCAATGCTTGCACATAAAGCGGAGGACGAAGGTATAGCAGTTGCAGAAAACATAGTTGGTCAATCTGGACATGTAAATTATGATACAATTCCAGGAGTAGTTTATACAGCACCAGAAGTAGCATCAATCGGTAAAACCGAGGAACAATTAAAAGAATTAAATAAAAAATATAAAGTAGGGAAATTTTCGTTTATGGCCAATTCAAGAGCCAAGGCCATAGATGATGCGGAAGGTTTTGTTAAAATTTTAGCTGATGAGCAAACAGATAAAGTATTAGGTGCACATATAATTGGACCTCATGCAGGAGAATTAATTGCAGAGATTGGTGTTGCAATGGAATTTGGTGCAAGTGCAGAAGATATCGCCCGAACTTGTCATGCACATCCAACGTTTTCTGAAGCAGTTAAAGAAGCTGCTTTATCAGTAGATAAAAGAGCAATACACTCTTAATTTTTTTTCATATTATAAAAATATGAAATATCCGATTCTTGTACCAAATATTTTTAATCATCCATTTACTTATGAAAGTAATTTAACTCTTAAAGTTGGAGATTATGTAATGGTACCTTTTGGAAAATCAAAAATTACTGGTGTTGTTTGGGACGAATTTGAAAAAAATAATAATAAAAATTTTAAGACTAAAAAGGTAATCAAGAAATTAGACGTTACTCCATTAAAAAAAAATACAATTAATTTTTTAAATTGGTTTGCAGAATATAATCTTGTCCCAAAAGGTATGGCATTAAAGTTAGTGCTCTTAAGTAGTGATGCGGTAGAGAACAAAGAAACTCAATTTTATCAAATATTTGATAGCAAAATTAAGCAAAACTTAATCAAGCTGTCTAGTGATCAAAATAAATCTCTAAAAAAAATGAATGTTTCAAATAAAAAATTTAGAGTTCATGTTTTACAAGGCACAACTGGATCAGGAAAAACTTTAGTTTATTTTGAAACATTAAAACCACTGATAGAGAAGGGTTTTCAAGGATTAATTTTATTACCAGAAATAGGTTTAACTAGTCAGTTTGAACAAAAATTTTTAGAATATTTTGGTTTTAAGCCTGCAGTTTGGCACTCAGGTATTTCAAAAAAAAAGAAAGAATTAATTTGGAGTGGTATTTCTAATGGTAAAATAAAAATAATTATTGGTGCAAGGTCTTCATTATTTTTACCATTTAAAAAATTAGGAATGATAATTGTTGATGAGGAACATGATCAATCATTTAAACAAGATGAAGGCATAACCTACAATGCCCGTGATATGGCAATTTCTAGAGCATCTTTTGAAAACATTCCAATAAATTTGATTACTGCTGTTCCTTCAATAGAAACTTTTGAAAATATTAAAAAGGGTAAATACGAGGTTTCTAGATTAAATGAAAGATATCAAAACGCAGCTTTACCTAATTATGAAATTATTAATTTAAATAATACCAAACTTGAAAAACAATCATGGCTATCAAATAAAATTATTGAAAAAGTTAATTTACATTTGGAAAAAAAAGATCAAGTTTTGTTTTTTTTAAACAGAAGAGGTTTTTCTCCAAATGCTTTATGTAATAAGTGTTTTACAAGTTTTACATGTCCAAATTGTAGTATCAATTTAGTTTATCATAAAAATAAAAATAACTTATTATGTCATTATTGTGGATACAAATCTGATCTTAAAAGGGATTGTGCAAAAGAAGGTAATTGTGAATTTATTTTTAGCGGCCCTGGTGTTGAGAGAATTTCAGAAGAGGTAAAAAGAAAATTCCCTGGAAAAAAAATAGAGATTTTTTCAAGTGACACAATGAATAAAAAAGATTCTAAAGAAAAAATAGATAAAATTATTAATAATGAAACGCATATTTTAGTTGGAACTCAATTAATTTCAAAAGGTTTTCATTTTCCAAGCTTAAATTGCATTGTAGTTGTTGATATCGATCTTTCATCTCAAGGACATGATTTAAGAGGTGCAGAAAAAAATTTGCAGCTCTATCATCAACTTTCAGGACGTGCGGGAAGAACAGGAAAGCCAGCAACGGTATATTTTCAAACTTATGAAAATAATACTAAGATGATTTCAGAAATTACAAGTAAAAATCCAGATATTTTTTTGGAAAGAGAACTAGAGATAAGAAAAAAAAATAAACTACCTCCATTTCAAAGGTTTATTTCTTTAATCTTAACAGGAGATAATGAAATTAAATTAGAAAAAGAAGCTATTAATTTTAAAAATTTCATTGAGAATCAAATTGAAGGAAAAATATTAGGGCCTGTGAATGCCCCATTATTTAGATTAAAGAGAAAATTTAGAATTAGATTTTTAATCAGAGGCTTAAAATCCATGAAACTACAAAGCTCTCTTGCAAAAATTATTCCAAAATATAAATTTTCTTCTGGAATAAAACTTTCAGTTGATGTTGATCCAATTAACTTCAATTAACCACAAAAAAGAGGCCTTTTTTACGAATCCGCTACTTGAAGACATTAGGGTCATATGCTATTTAGGGCGTGATTTTTAAATAATCTTCAACATTATAGAGGAACCAAGTTGAGTAAAGATACCGGATTTTCAATAACTTCAGCTGAAAGGTATTCTCTTGCGCTTTTTGAGCTTTCAGAGGAAAACAATCTTTTAAGTCAGATCGAAGATCAGTCTTCATCTATTCTTAATTTAATTGAGCAAAGTGAAGATTTTTCTAATTTGATTAAAGATCCAACTACAAGCCAAGAAGATTTATTAAAAGTAATCAATACAATCTCTGAAAATAATAAATTTGAGTCTTTATTTAAAAATTTTTTAAGTTTCTTAATTCAAAAAAGACGTTTCTTTTTTATTGAGCGTATCCTTAAAAGCTTTATTGAGATTTGTTCAAGAAAAAGAGGTGAACTTAAGGCAGAATTAAAATCAGCAAAAGAATTATCTAATGAAGAAATTGCAAAAATTACAGAGGAGTTAACAAAAAATTTTAGCTCAAAAATAAAATTAAACTACAAACATGACGAAAGTTTAATAGGAGGTTTGGTAGTACAAGTTGGAAGTACTATGGTCGATACCTCAATTAAAAATAAATTACAACAAATCGAAAATAAAATGATAGAGGCATAAATGGAAATAAATCCTTCAGAAGTTACAAAAATACTAAAAGAACAAATTAAAAATTTTGGTGATAAAGCAGAAGTCACAGAAGTTGGTCAAGTTTTATCAGTTGGAGACGGTATTGCTAGGATTTATGGTTTGGATAATGTTCAAGCTGGTGAAATGGTAGAGTTTGCAGATGGTTCAAAAGGTATGGCTCTAAATTTAGAAAGTGAAAACGTTGGTGTCGTAATTTTTGGTGATGACAGAAATGTTAAAGAAGGGGATGTAGTAAAAAGAACTGGTAATATTGTTGATACTCCAGTTGGAAAAGAATTATTAGGAAGAGTAGTGGATGGTTTAGGAAATCCTATTGATGGAAAAGGAGCATTAGATAAAGGAATTAAAAAAAGCAGGGTGGAAGTTAAAGCTCCTGGTATTATTCCACGACAATCAGTAAGTGAACCAATGCAAACTGGTCTTAAATCAATTGATAGTCTAGTTCCGATTGGAAGAGGGCAAAGGGAATTAATTATCGGTGATAGACAAACTGGTAAAACAGCAGTTGCAGTAGATGCAATTATTAATCAAAAAAAAATCAATGAATCTGGTGATGAAAAACAAAAACTGTATTGTATATACGTTGCAGTTGGACAAAAAAGATCAACAGTAAGACAAATTCAAAAAACATTAGAAGAAGCTGGAGCTATGGAGTATACAACAATCGTTGCTGCTACTGCATCGGACTCTGCTCCTTTACAATTTTTAGCACCATACACAGGTTGTGCTATGGGAGAGTATTTTAGAGATAATGGAATGCATGCGTTAATAATTTATGATGATTTGTCTAAACAAGCAGTTGCTTATAGACAAATGTCATTGCTATTAAGAAGACCTCCAGGACGTGAGGCTTATCCTGGAGATGTATTTTATCTTCATAGTAGATTACTTGAAAGAGCAGCTAAATTAAGTGATGAACATGGAGGTGGATCACTTACTGCACTGCCAATTATTGAAACACAAGGTGGAGACGTATCTGCGTTTATTCCAACTAACGTTATTTCAATTACAGACGGACAAATTTTCCTTGAAACAGAACTATTTAACCAAGGTATAAGACCTGCAATTAACGTAGGTTTATCAGTATCTAGGGTTGGTTCATCAGCTCAAACAAAAGCGATGAAAAAAGTTTCTGGTTCAATGAAACTAGAGTTAGCACAATACAGAGAAATGGCAGCTTTTGCTCAATTTGGATCTGATTTAGATGCATCTACTCAGCAACTTTTAAATAGAGGCTCTAAGTTAACTGAGCTTTTAAAACAAAAACAATATTCACCCATGACTGTTGCAGAACAAGTTATTTCAGTATTTTGTGGAGTAAAAGGTTATCTGGATGATATTGATTTAAAAGACGTTGCTGAATTTGAGAGCAAGATTATTGAAAAATGTAAATCAGATAAGCCTGAAATTATAGAGTCAATTTTAAGTTCAGGAAAACTTGAGGAAGATAAAGAAAAACTACTTGTTGAGGTAATCACTCAATTAAAAGGAAATTTTAAATCTTAATAATTTATGGCAAGTTTAGACGACCTAAAAAAAAGAATAGCTAGTGTAAAGTCTACACAAAAAATTACTAAAGCTATGAAAATGGTTGCAGCAGCTAAATTAAGAAGAGCTCAAGAAAGCGCTGAGAAGGGAAGACCTTATTCTGAAAAAATGAATAATGTTATTTTAAATTTATCAAATGGTATATCTGATAAAGAAAATGCACCAAAGTTATTGTCAGGCACTGGTCAGGAAAAAACTCATCTTTGTGTAGTGATGACTTCTGATAGAGGTTTATGCGGTGGATTTAATTCTAATATTATTAAAAAGGCTAAAGGTTATTTTGCAAAAATTTTAGATGAAGGTAAAGAACTTAAAATTATTACAGTAGGCTCAAAAGGAAACGACCAATTAAAAAGAGTTTATGGTGATAAAATAATTGAAAATATTTCTTTCAAAGAGTCTAAAAATGCAAATTATTTTGATGCTGACAAAGTTGGGAAAATGGTAATTGAAAAATTCGAGGCAGGTGAATTTGATGTTTGTACAATTTTTTATAACCAATTTAAAAATGTAATTACTCAAATTCCTCAAGCACAGCAAATTATCCCTTTAAACAATGAAGGAGAAGAAAACAGTTCAGAAGAAAGTTATGAATTTGAACCAGATGAAGATGAAATTTTAAGCAATTTATTGCCAAAAAATATTTCTACGCAAATATTTAAGGCTATGTTAGAGAATTCAGCTAGCGAACAAGGGTCTAGAATGAGTGCAATGGATAATGCAACCCGAAACGCAGGTGAAATGGTTGACAAACTTACTATCGAATATAATAGAAGTCGTCAGGCAGCAATTACAAAAGAACTAATAGAAATCATATCAGGAGCAGAAAGTTTATAATTATGAGCAAAGGAATAATCACACAAGTTATTGGAGCGGTAGTAGACGTAAAATTTGATGGTGAACTACCAGAAATTTTAACAGCATTGGAATGTAAAAACGGTGATAACAGACTAGTTTTAGAGGTAGCACAACACTTAGGTGAGACTACTGTTAGAACAATTGCTATGGATGCTACTGAAGGACTAAAAAGAGGTGATGAAGTTGTTAATACTAATGCTCCTATTCAAGTTCCAGTTGGACCTGAAACACTTGGAAGAATTATAAATGTAATTGGTGAACCAATTGATGAAAGAGGTGAAGTTAAGACTAAAGAGAGCTGGCCAATTCATAGAGCTGCACCTGAATTTAATGACCAATCAACAGAAACTGAAATACTTGTAACAGGTATTAAAGTTATTGATTTGCTTGCGCCTTATGCAAAAGGTGGAAAGATTGGATTATTTGGTGGAGCAGGAGTAGGAAAAACAGTTTTAATTATGGAATTAATTAATAACGTTGCAAAAGCTCATGGTGGTTTTTCAGTTTTCGCAGGAGTTGGAGAGAGAACTAGAGAAGGAAATGACCTTTATCATGAAATGATTGAATCTGGAGTAATTAAAAAAGAAGGAGCTGGTTCAAAAGCTGCTCTAGTTTATGGACAGATGAATGAACCTCCTGGAGCAAGAGCAAGAGTTGCGCTTACAGGGTTAACTGTAGCTGAATACTTCAGAGATCAGGAAGGTCAGGACGTACTTTTCTTCGTAGATAATATTTTTAGGTTTACTCAGGCAGGATCAGAGGTTTCAGCTTTGTTAGGAAGAATTCCATCTGCTGTTGGATATCAACCGACATTAGCTACTGACATGGGAAACCTACAAGAAAGAATTACGACTACAAACAAAGGGTCAATTACATCTGTACAAGCAATTTATGTACCTGCTGATGATTTAACAGACCCTGCTCCAGCAACATCGTTTGCTCACTTGGATGCAACGACTGTACTTTCAAGACAAATTGCAGAAATTGGTATTTATCCTGCTGTAGATCCACTTGATTCTACATCAAGAATTTTAGATCCAAGAATTGTTGGAGATGAACATTATAGAGTAGCAAGAGATGTTCAACGAATTCTACAATCATATAAATCACTACAAGATATTATAGCTATTCTTGGTATGGATGAGTTATCAGAAGAAGATAAATTAGTTGTAGCAAGAGCAAGAAAAATCCAGAGATTTTTATCTCAACCATTCTTTGTTGCAGAAGTATTCACTGGTTCTCCAGGAAAACTTGTTGATCTTGACTCAACTATCAAAGGTTTTGATGCAATCTGTAAAGGTGAGTATGACCACTTACCTGAAGCTGCTTTTTATATGGTTGGAACAATTGAAGAAGCTATAGAAAAAGCTAAGAAAATGGAACAAGAAGCTGCTGCTTAATGAGCGAAGAGTTTAAAGTTGAAATAGTAAATCCTGAAAAATCTTTTTTAGTAAAAGATGATGTTTCAGAAGTTGTGGTGCCTGCTTTTGAAGGAGAGATGGGAATATTGAAGGATCATATTTCTATCATTTCCTTTTTAAAACCTGGGATAATTAAGATTTTATCACAATCAGGTGATGAAAATTACTATGTTGAAGATGGGATTGTTGAGTTTAAAAATAACAATCTATCTATTTTAACAAGTACAATTTTTAATCTTGCTGATATGGATAAATCAAAGCAACAAGATTTACTTAAACAGGCAGAAGAAGAGGCTAATAAAACCGATATTAACGATCAATCTAAATATTTAGCAGATCAAAAAGTTGAAGTTTTAAAAACTCTAAATTAATTTTTTTACTTTTTCTTTAAGTTCTTTGTAAACATGATATTTAAAATCAACAACAACATCAGTAATTAAATCTAAGTCAATCCATTTCCAATCTAAAAATTCTGGATTAGGTGTATTAATATTTATTTCATTATCATTTCCAATAAATCGCATTAAAAACCATTTTTGCTTCTGACCTTTGTACTTACCTTTCCAAATAATACCTAGTAACCTATCAGGTAAATCATAGGTTAATGTACCATCTAATTCTTTTATAAGTTCTACGCTTTTGATACTTGTTTCTTCCTCAAGTTCTCTAAATGCAGCTTTTAAATTATCCTCTCCCTCATCAACACCACCCTGAGGCATTTGCCAAAAATTTTTAGGATTATCTATTCTTTTTGCTACGAATACTTTATTTTGGTTATTCAATAACACAATTCCGACCCCACTTCTCAGTGGTAAATCTTTAAAATTTTTATTCATATTATCCGTTAAGTAATTTAATAGCGTAGTTTAATTGATTATCAGTATCAGTTTTTATTCTAAAATCATCACCTTCTTCATTTATTTCAATGTCTGGTCTAACACCTACTTCAGAAATAGATTTTCCAGAAGGAAGATAATATTTTGCAACAGTTAATCTGATAGCTCCACGATTTTTTAAAGGAATAATTGATTGGACAGAACCTTTACCAAAGCTATTTTCACCAACGATGATTGCTCTTTTGTGATCCTTTAAAGCTCCAGCAACAATTTCAGATGCAGATGCTGAACCATAGTTAATTAAAACCAACAATGTTTTTCCATCAGTAATATCTCCTTTTTTTGCAAACCATTTTCTATTTTCAGATTTTTTTCTGCTTTTTGTTGAAACTATCTCTCCATTTTCCAGAAAAAAATCTGATATCTTTATTGCTTGAGATAAAAGACCTCCAGGATTATTTCTTAAATCTAAAATAAATGAATTAACATTTTTATCTTTTTTAAGTTTTTTAATTTGTTTTTCTATTTGATCACTACTGTTATCATTAAATGAAGTAAGCCTGATGTATCCAATATTTTCATCTATAATTTCAGATTTTACAGATTGAACCTGAATAACTTCTCTTATGATATTAAATGTTAGCGCTTTTCTTTCGCCTCTTCGTCTTACTGTTAACTCTATTCCAGAACCTACAGGTCCCCTCATTAAATCAACAGCTTCACTTAATGATTTTCCTTGAACCTGGACATCATTTATTTTGACTATGTAATCACCAGCTTTTAATCCTGCCCTAGATGCAGGTGTATCATCTATTGGTGAGATTACTTTTACCACACCAGCCTCCATGCTAACTTCAATTCCTAGTCCACCAAATTCACCACTGGTTTCTGTTTGCATTTCATCAAAAATTTTAGGAGACATGTAGGATGAATAAGGATCTAAGGATTGTAAAAGTCCATTGATAGCAGAGTCCATACTCTCAGATTGATTGAACTCATCAACATATTCTTTATTAATTTTTTCTAGAACCTCACCGAAGAGATCAATTTTTTTATAAATATCAATTTCAGCTGAAATAACTGTTTTATTTAAATAAAAAACTGAAAAAAGAATTAATAATAAAAATTTAATTTTTTTCATATCATCACTTTTTCTTTTGGAATTAGCTCTGACCAAATTTTTTCTAATTCATAAAATTTTCTTTTTTCTGGATGAAAAATATGAACAATCAAATCAATCCCATCAACAAGTTTCCATTCTCCACTTTCTTTACCCTCA
Source organism: uncultured Pelagibacteraceae bacterium (assembly GCA_902594865.1). Taxonomy (GTDB): domain Bacteria; phylum Pseudomonadota; class Alphaproteobacteria; order Pelagibacterales; family Pelagibacteraceae; genus Pelagibacter. The sequence goes on from CACJNV010000012.1 coordinate 25,200, forward strand.
ATTTTTGAGTCTTTTACACCGTTATTTTTAAGTTTTTCTAAAACTTGTTCTGATAAAGATTGAATATGTCTAGATGATGTTCCACTTGCTATGATCATGTAATCAGCCATAGAACTTTTGTCTTTAAGATCAATAGTTACAATGTCTTGAGCTTTATTTAGATCTAGTGTGTTGATTACAATTTCTTTTAAGTCTGAAATTTTGTCCATTAATTGAATTTAGATTATCAAATTTTTCTTAATTGAGAAGATGAAATGTTGACTTTATTAAACTCAATAAACTCTAGATTGGTCTTATTAAGTTGCTTAAATGTCTTTGATTTTAAAGAATTTTTTTTATACCCATGTCTATCAAAAACTATGATCTTACATTTTTGTGAAATTAATTTAGATTTATGCCATTTATGAAAATTAATAAGGTTATCAGCACCCATTAAAAAATAAATTTCAATGCTTTTATCTTTTTTTAAATGATTGATTAAATTAATAGTTTTATTTGATTTTATAATTTTTTCATAAAATTTAACCTTAATAAATAAATTTGTACTAATAATTTTTTTACAATATTTAATTCTGTTAGCAACAGATGTCTTGCTCTCTATTTTAAATGGATTTTTTTTTGTAATTGCCCAAATAACTTTTTTGAGTTTGAATCTTTTTTTTGCTTCCTTAGAAATTGCCAAATGTCCTTTATGAGCAGGATCAAACGATCCACCTAATACACCAATTTTTATTTTTGTTTTATTCAATTTAATTTCTTATTTTACCATTACTAGTGATTTCATATTTATATGAAATCAATTGATTTAAACCTACAGGACCTCTTGGTGGTAGCGTATTAGTAGAAATTCCAACTTCTCCACCAAATCCAAATTCACCACCATCAGCAAATTGAGTTGAGGTATTATGCATTGCAATTGAGCTTTTAACATTTTTTAGGAAATATTTTGCTGTTTTTTTATTGTTTGTAATGATGGAGTCAGTGTGCATAGTTCCGTATTTGTTAATATGCTTAATTGCCTCTTCAGAATTTTTAACAACTTTAACGGATACAATTGATGATAAATATTCAGTTGACCAATCTTTTTCTTTTGCAGGATATACTTGACCATTGTAATAACTTTTCAAAATTTTATCGCCAATTATTTTACAACCACTATTTTCAAGTTCCTGTAAAATAGGACTACTAAATTTTTTGACTATATTTTTATGAATAAGAATAGTTTCAGTCGCACCACAAATACTTGTATTTCTTAATTTAGCGTTATAGACAATTTCTTTAGCCATTTTTAATTCTGCATCTTTATCTATATAAGTATGACAAAGCCCTTCTAAGTGCCCAATTATAGGTACTTTGGATAATTCTAAAACTTTTTTAACTAAATTTTTTCCACCACGAGGTATGATTACATCGATATATTTTTTCATCTTAGAAAGCATAATATCCACAAGCCTCCTTTGTTTTGAATCAATAAATTGTATAAAGTTTTCATTAACTTTATTTTTTTTAAGTGCTTTTCTAAACAGCTTAGCTAAAGCTTTATTTGAATTTATGGCCTCAGAGCCTCCTTTCAAAATCACTACATTTCCAGATTTAAAACAAAGACTAGCAACATCTGAAGTTACATTTGGTCTACTTTCATAAATAACCCCAATAACTCCAATTGGTATTGAAACTCTTTTAATATTCAAACCATTTGGTCTTTTCCATTTTTCTAAAGTGCTATCTATAGGATCCCTTAATTTAGCTATTTTTAAAATAGAATTTATAATTCCGTTTAATTTATTTTCATTTAAATGAAGTCTTTTGATTAAGTTTTCTTTTAAACCTTTTTTTCTTGCGTAATTAATATCTTTTGAATTTTGATTAATAATAAATTTTTTTTCATTCTTAATTAATTTCGCGTAATCATTTAAGACTTTATTTTTTACTTCAGTTGTAACTTTATACTCACTAGCTTTTCGAGCTTTTATTCCAATTAAATTCATATATTTAATCATTTAAATTTCCACCATATCATCTTTATGAATAACTTCTGATTTTGCAACATAGCCTAATAATTTTTCAATTTCATTAGAGTGATGACCCATAATTTTAGTCACTTCTTCAGAAGTAAAGGAACTTAACCCTCTAGCACATTCGTTATTTTTTTTATCCAATACTTTAATATGATCACCTTTGTTAAATCTTCCCGAAACTTTTGTAATTCCTGCTGCTAACAAACTTTTTCCAGATTTTAATGCTTTTTTAGCACCATCATCAATTATTAAGGCTCCTTTAGGTGCTACTGAACTTATTATCCATTTTTTTCTAGCATCTAACTTTGAAATTTTTGGAGTAAACCAGGTGCAGTTATTTTTTTCAATTATTTCTGAGATTGGATTTGAATATAGTCCATTTGCAATAACCATACTAGTACCAGCAAGCTGACATATTTTTGCTGCTTCAATTTTTGTATGCATACCACCACTTCCATATTCATTTATGCCTTTAATATAAATTTTTTTTAGATCTTTTTTTAGGTCATCAATTTTTTTTATAAGTTTAGCATCCTTAAAAATTTTAGGATTTTTTGTATACAAACCATCAACGTCAGATAGTAAAATTAAGGTATCTGCGTTTGTAATTTGTGCAACCCTGGATGCCAATCTATCATTATCTCCATATTTTATTTCACTCGTTGCAATAGTGTCATTTTCATTTACTACAGGAATAAAACCAAGTTCAAAAAGATTATCAAAAGTTCGTTTTGCATTGAGAGATCTTCTTCTTTCCTCAGTATCTTCTAATGTAAGTAAAATCTGAGAAATATTTAATTTATACTTTGAGAAAGTTCGTGAAAATAAATTCATCAGCTCTATTTGACCAATAGAAGCAATAGCTTGACTCTTATCTAATTTGATATTTTTTTTGTTATAATTCATTTTCTTGCAACCCAAAGCTATAGCACCAGAGCTAACAATAACTACTTTTTGATTTTTATTTCTTAATTTTTTAATATCTTTTGCAAAACTAGATAACCATTGTTTCCTAATTTTTTTATTTTGATCAACTAGGAGAGATGATCCAATTTTGACAACAATTATTTTAGAGTTTTTAAGATACATAAGACAAAAGCTTTGCTTTAATTTTTGATACAGATTCTTTTTTCAGAGTTGTCATTGTCATAATCTCACAATTTTTACCCTTTGAAAAATGATCTATAACTTCATTTACTGTTTTTTCATCAATCAAATCGACTTTATTAAGCACAATTAGTTCTTTTTTTTCTAATAACTTTGCACTGTAGCTTTTTAATTCATTTTTCACCTGATTATAAGACTCATTCAGATCTAAGTTGGTGACATCAATTAAGTGCAGTAAAGACTTACATCTCTCTATATGTTTTAAAAATTGTATCCCTAACCCTATACCTTCGTGAGCACCTTCAACTAATCCTGGAATATCTGCAATGGTAATTTCTTTATCATCGTAAGAAGCTACACCAAGGTTTGGATTAATAGTTGTAAATTTGTAATTTGCAATTTTTGGACTTGCGTTTGTTAATGCTGCTAACAAACTAGATTTTCCCGCATTTGGCAATCCAATAATACCGATATCAGCAATTGTTTTTAATTGAAGCCATATTGTAAATTCTTCTCCGATAGTGCCTTTAGTAAATTTTCTTGGAGCTCTATTTGTAGAACTTTTAAATCTTGTGTTTCCCAAACCTCCTTTTCCACCAGCAGCTGCAACATATTCTTCACCTTTTTTATTAAAATCAAAAAGAAGAGTTTTATTATCTTCTTCAAATACCTGTGTACCTAGAGGAACTTTTAAAATTAAATCTTCACCACCTTTTCCTGTTCGGTTTTGACCAGAACCATTTTCTCCACGTTCGGCTTTGTGGTGTTGTTGATATCTATAATCAATAAGGGTATTTAAATTTTCCTCTGACTTCAAAATAATTGATCCACCTTTTCCACCGTCCCCACCATCTGGTCCGCCAAACTCAACATATTTCTCTCTTCTAAAGCTTGGAGATCCGTCTCCTCCGTTTCCAGCTTTAATATATATTTTAACTTGATCGAGAAATTTCATAATACAACATCTATTTTAATTGGTTGTACTATTAATTGGGCTTTACAGAAACGAAAGTTCTATCTGATTTTGATTTTTTGAAGACAACTTTTCCCTTAACAACTGAAAATATTGAATGATCTTTACCCATACCAACATTTTCACCTGGAAAAATCTTAGTTCCTCTTTGTCTAACAATTATATTTCCAGGAATTACTGTTTCACCACCATACTTTTTTACACCAAGTCTTCTACCGGCACTATCTCGTCCGTTTCGTGATGATCCACCTGCTTTTTTTGTTGCCATAATTTACCTAATAACTATTTGCTTGCTGCTTCCTTAACTTCTTCTTTTTTTGAAGTTTTAGAAATTTTTTCAGCTTCTGATAACACTTTACCATCTTTTGAAAAAATTTTGTTAATTTTTATCATAGAATATTCTTGTCTATGCCCATTTTTTCTTCTTGAATTTTGTCTTCTTCTTTTTTTAAAAATTAAAATAGTTCTATTTTTACTATTTTTAATTAAATTAGCTTCTACTTTTGCACCCTCAACATTTGGAGTTCCAATTTCAATCGACTTGTCATCACCGTATGCCAAAATTTCATTAAACTCTATTTTAGTCTCAGGTTTTGAGTCTGGTAGTTTTTCAATTTTTAGAATTTCTCCAGATTTTACTTTATACTGTTTTCCACCTGTTTTTATTACTGCGTATGACATAGTATGATTTAATTTTAAGTTACCGCAATATAGTTGTAGCCAGCCTTTAGTCAAGCCGAATTAATTAGAAATTATCCTTAAAATCTCTTAATTTTGAAAAGGTTTTAACATCTTTTGCTCTTAAAAATATATTACAATCCAATTCTTCTTTTAAAGTTGAGGGTATGGTAGGAATTCCATTTTCTCTTAATTTTTCTATTTTTTCTATTTTTTTTTGTAAATCTTTGTTCTCAGAATCATATTTTTTACAAAATTTTGCATTGTTAAGAGTGTATTCATGACCACAATAAATTTTTGTGTCTTCTGGTAATAATTTAATTTTGTTTAAAGATTCAAACATTTCCTCATAAGAACCTTCAAATATTCTTCCACAACCAAGTGAGAAAAGTGTATCTCCAGTAAAAACTAATTTTTCTTTAAAAAAATTAAAACAAATATGGCCTGATGTGTGTCCAGGTATATGCATAATTTTAGCTTCAAAGTTTTCAGCTTTCCATATTTGATTGTCTTCTAACAATATGTCTATTCCAGGTATTCTTTTTGAGTCTCCTTTAAAACCTACAACAACTGCCCCATATTTATTTTTTAATTCTTGATTTCCTCCGATATGATCATAATGATGATGAGTATTAAGAATATATTTTAATTTTATATTTTTAATTTTTAGGAAATTTATTATTGGTTCAGACTCACTGGGATCTACAACACATGCAAAATTGTTACTTTCGTCTATTATTAAATAGCTATAATTGTCTTGAAGACAGGGTATAATTTCAATACGCATTTTATTTTTCTATCAAAAATATACCTAGATCTGCAAACAAATTTTTAACCCCTAAATTACTCTCATTTATTATTGATGAATTAAGATTATTTAAAGCGAGTGATTTAAAAATTTTAATATCTTTTGATTTTACAAAGTGAAAAAAATCTTTGATTGTACACATATGTATATTTGGTGTGTTATACCATTCATCTGGTAATGTTTTTGTAATTGGCATTGTACCTTTAATTAATAAATGAAATCTTACTTTCCAGTATCCAAAATTAGGAATCGTAACTATTGCTTTTTTTCCAACTCTTAAAAGTTCATCTAAAACTAATTCAGGATTAAGAAAAGCTTGAAGGGTTTGACTTAAAACGACATAATCAAATGATTTGTCTGGAAATTGCTTTAAATCTTTTTCAGCATTTCCTTCAATTACAGTTAAACCTTTAGCAATACATTCTTGCACTTTTTCTTTTGAAATCTCTAATCCTCTTATATTTATGTTTTTATTATCCTTTAAAAACTTCATCAAAGTTCCATCGGCACAACCTACATCTAAGACTTTCTTATCTTTTTCAATTAAATCTGCTATTATCTGAAATTCATTTTTCATAATTAATTTTCTTCGTAAGATTTATCTAAAAAGTTTTTAAGTGCACTCAAAAAATCAGGAACGTTTAGTAAAAAGGAGTCGTGACCTTTATCTGACTCAATTTCTACAAATCCAACATCAGCTCCTATTGAGTTTAAAGCAATCACAATATCTTTGTTTTCTTGGGTTGGATAAAGCCAATCTGAAGTAAAAGAAATTATAAAAAATTTCGCGTTTGTATTTATAAATGCTTCTGAAAGATTACCATTAAATTGCTTAGCTAAATCAAAATAATCCATAGCTCTAGTAATATAAAGATAACTATTTGCATCAAATCTATCTACGAAAACTGAGCCCTGATATCTTAAATAACTTTCTATTTGAAAATCAGCGTCAAATCCAAATTTAAGATCTTCTCTTTCTTGTAACTTTCTTCCAAATTTTTCCTGCAAACCTTTTTTTGATAAATAAGTAATATGAGCTGCCATTCTAGCTACTGCCAATCCTTTTCCAGGATTAGTATCGTTTGATGTATAATTCCCATCTTTCCAGTTACTATCAGCTGTAATAGCTTGTCTACCTAGTTCGTTAAAAGCAATATTTTGAGCTGAATGACTAGATGTGGTTGCTATCGGTATCACTGTTTTGGATTTATTTGGAAAGTTGCAAATAAACTGAAGGACTTGCATACCTCCCATTGAACCACCAGTTATAGAAAATAGTTTATCAATACCAAAATGATCAAGTAAATTATATTGAGCATTTACCATATCATTAATTGTAATAACGGGAAAATTTGTTCCAAAAATTTTTTGATCAGGATCTTTATGACTTGGTCCGTATGATCCCATACATCCACCAATTACGTTAGAGCAAATAACAAAATATTTATTCGTATCGATAGCTTTATCAGGACCTACTGCATAACTCCACCAACCCTCTTTGTTAGTTACAGGGTTTATTCCGGTTACAAATTGATCTCCTGTTAGAGCATGAAAAACTAATATTGCATTATCCTTTTTTGAATTAAGTGAACCGTAAGTTTCATAGGCTATCGGAAAATCTTTTATGGTCTTTCCACAGTCTAATTTTAGTGGTTTCTTTACAACTAAAGTTTTTATGTTTTTCTCAGTATTCATAGTTTTTGACTGTTTTGAATTGTGAGAAAAAAAACTATTTTAGCGGTTTTTTTTAAGCGCTCGCAATTCAGTTAAATCAGCGCATAATTTTTTTACTAGAACTTATTTATTATGTCAATTTTTTAAAAAAACCTCTTATTCTCTATAAAATTTTGTAATTTTATCTATAAAGAGCACATAAATTAAAAAAAATGATAACTCCAAATTTCAAAAAATTTAATATTGAGGCTTATAAGCCTGGCAAATCAAAAGTTAAGAAACTTAAGAAAGTAATTAAGCTTTCTGCAAATGAGTCTGCTTTAGGTATGAGCCCTAAAGCAAAGAAAATAATATCAAATAAAAATCTGAATTTAGATAAATATCCAGATGGAAAATCTCAAAATTTAAGAAATGCAATATCTAAAGCTTATAGATGTAATTCTGAGAAAATTATTTGTGGAGCTGGTTCAGATGAAGTTATTCAAATGCTCTGCCAGTTATTTTTAAACCCAAAAGATGAGGTTGTGGTACCAGAGTATAGTTTTTTAATGTACAGAATTTACTCAAAAATTGTAGGTGCAAAAGTTGTATTTGCAAAAGAAATTAATTTTAAAGTTTCAGTAAATGAAATTTTAAAAAAAATAACAAAAAAAACTAAAATTGTGTTTATAGCTAACCCAAATAATCCTACAGGAACTTACTTAACGAAAAAAGAAGTTTTAGAATTAAGAAAAAGATTAAATAAAAAAATTTTGCTAGTTATAGATGATGCCTATGCAGAATATATGAAAAACAAAGATTATTCATCTGGGTTAGATTTGTTTAAAAATAAAGAAAATGTTTTCATCCTTAGAACTTTTTCAAAAATGTTTGGATTAGCTTCTCTGAGAGTAGGTTGGGGATATGGATCAAAAAAAATAGTTGATGCGCTAAATGTTATAAAACCACCATTTAATGTAAATGGTATTGCTCAATTAGCTGCCATCGAGACACTGAAGGATAAAGCTTTCATAACTAAATCGATTAGTCATAATTTATTATATTCTAAAAAAATTAAGAAATTTCTTGAGACATATAATATTTTTTCAAATTCAGTTTCAGCAAATTTTTTGTTACTTAATTTTGAAAAATGCAGATATTCAGCAAAATTTTTGTATGAAAAACTTAAAAATAAGGGAATTATTTTAAGATCAACAGAAGATGGTTATCATATAAAGAATAAATTAAGGTTAACAATTGGATCTAAAAAAGAAAACTTAAAATTTATGAGTGTTATTAAGCAAGTATTGAAAAAATGAAAAATATTTTAATTATTGGCTGTGGATTATTAGGTTCATCTTTATTAAGGCGTATTAGCAAAAAAAAAATAGCAAAAAAAATATTTATTTATGAAAAATCAAAATCAAATCTTGCTAAGATAAAAAGATTAAAATTACCTGGAACAATTGTTAAATCATTAAACGAAGGTGCAAGCAATTGCGATTTAATCATCTTTTGTACACCAATGAGTGAATACAAAAATATTATTTTAAAAATAAATAAATTTATACCATCGAAAACATTGATTACAGATATTGGTTCTTCAAAAATTGAAACTTCTAAAATTATAAATAAATTTTTAAAGAAAGGTATTCATTGGATTCAAAGTCACCCAATAGCTGGATCAGAAGTCAGCGGACCAGAGCATGGTAAAGAAAATATGTTTACTGATAGATGGTGCATAATAATTAAAGAAAAAAATATTAAAAAAAATAATATAAATATTCTTACTAAGTTTTGGAAAAAAATTGGAGCAAAAGTAGTTGTTATGAGCGCTGAAAAACATGATAAAATTTTTTCTATCACTAGTCATTTACCACACTTAATTGCATATAATCTGGTGAAATCTGCACAAGATTTTGAGAAAAAACAAAATTATGAGCTAATCAAATATAGCGCTGGTGGATTACGAGATTTTTCTAGGATTGCAGCATCAAATGAAATCATGTGGAGAGATATTTTTTTTAACAATAAAAATAATATTTCAAAAGCGATTGATTTATTTATTAAAAATTTAAATCAATTTAAAAAAGATATTAATTCAAAAAATAATAAGTCTATCGTAAAGAAACTTATTCAGACTAAAAAAGTAAGGTCAAAAATCATCAAATTGAAACAAGATATTGATAAACCTGACTTTGGAAGAAATTAATATTTTATTCTAGATACTTTTTTAACCTTTAGCTTGGCAGTTTTTTCAATTCTATTAATAGTTTCTATAATTGGCATAATAATTACTTTTCTTTCTGGACCATAAGCATGAATTAGTTGTTTAGAATTTAAACATATAGCAACATGACCTTTCCAAAAAATAATATCTCCTTTTTTAAATAGTCTTTTCTTTGAATTTTTTTTTGTATATTTGATCTGATCTTTTGTATCTCTTGGATAAAACGAATTATTATAAAAATAAAATATTTGCAATAAGGCTGAACAATCAATACCTTTAAATGTTTTTCCACCCCAAACATATTTTACATCGAGAAATTTTTTAAATATTTTTGTAAAATTATTTTCTTTATGTTTTATTCTTTTTATATCTGCTTTTTTAATCCATTTATTTTTTTCAATTTTTACGTAATTCTTATTTTGCTCAAATATAGATAATTTGGATGCAAGTGGAAGCCAACTTCTAGTTCCAATTCCAGGTTTTTTATAAATCTTTGCTTTTAGCGAACTGACTTTATAATTGGGGCTAAATTTTTCTTTATATTTTGAATTTTTAATAAACCCCTTATAATTATCAAATAAAGTTTTAATTTTTATCCAATTTTTATTTTTTGCTAATATTTTGAATTTTTCACCATGTATAATTTGTGAAGTTACCTCAGATCTTTTCGAAGGATTTTTATAAATATTTGAAAAATTACCTATGAAGTAAAAATTATTTTGCACCAATTCTAATTTTGTTTTTAATTAACCACAAACAAATCAATGAAGGTATCACCATAATAGTCGTTAAAACAAAAAATGTTCCCCAATCTCCATTTAACCAGTCAACTAAAGCCCCTGATGATGAAGCTAAAGTAGTACGACCAGCAGTACCAATTGAAGCAAGTAATGCATACTGTGTCGCTGTATAAGTTCTATCAACTAGTAATGATATAAATGCAACAAATGCTACAGTTGCAAAAGCTGCTGTGATATCATCAGCTATAACCGCAATTGCAAATAAAATTTCTGATTTCCCAGTCCATGCCAAAACTGCAAATAAAAGATTTGTTATAGCCATTAACCCACCAGCAAAGAACATAGTTTTAATTGTTCCAGCTCTCATAGCCATTACTCCACCCAACAAAGTAAATACAACTGTTGTTATCCAGCCAAGACCTTTTGAATAAATTGCAATTTGACCTTTGGAGAAACCAATTTCTTTATAAAAAACAATAGACATTCTTCCCATAAATGCCTCACCTATCTTAAATAAGAAAACAAATCCTAAAATTCCAGCTGCAATGGCAAAACCATTTTTTCTAAAAAAACTAATAATAGGTCCACCTATAGTTCCTGTAATATAAGCGATAAAGTTTGTAATAATATTGCTAGATCCAAGTTTTCCTTCAATTAATTTGTCTGTTTCTCTCTGTTTTGCTTCTCTGTTTGTCTCTATAGGTTCATGAACAAACATTAATCCAATATTCATTAAAATTATTAAAATACCTAAAATTAAAAAAGTAGCTTGCCAGTAGTCAGCTACCCCTAGGTTTTCAAAAAATTCTGCCGTAAATAAAGCAACAACTCCACCTAATTTATAACCTGTCCACCAACCAACAACAGCCATGGCTGCGCCTGCAGCCATTGATTTTCCTTCATATTCATTTATCTGTTCAATTCTTAATGCATCCACAGTTATATCTTGGGTTGCTGACGCGATAGCAATAATTAAACCTACAGTAATTAATAAAGCCAAATTTTCAGTTGGATTAATCACACTCCAAACAACAAGACTTAACAAAATAATTAATTGCATCAAAACTATCCATCCTCTTCTATGACCTAATTTTTTTGTTAGTACTGGAATTTGAATTCTATCTATAATGGGAGCCCACAAATAATTGAAAGCATATACTCCAAAAATTAAACCTGCCCATCCAATTGTTGATCTACTAAGACCTTCTTCTTTAAGCCAAAGACTTAAGCTGCTTGCAATTAATACCCATGGAAATCCACTTATTGCACCTAATAAAAGAATTCTTACCATACGAATATCTTTATAAACTGCAAGAGAATCAAGCCATGATTGGTTCTTTGTTTCAGACATAATTAATTTCTCCAAAAAGATGGTAAGAACAATACTAATATTGCAAACAACTCAAGTCTACCTAAAATCATACCTATAGTTAAAATCCACTTAGAGATATCAGGTAAAGCTGAAAAATCTCCATTAGGACCTATAATAGGGCCCAAACCTGGGCCAACATTTGATATTGATGTTGCTGCACCAGAGATAGCAGTTATAAAATCGAGACCTGTTAATGATAATAATGCAGCTAAAATAAAAAAAATAACAAAGTAAAAATAAATAAATGAAATTATTGATGCAATAAATTTATCATCAACAGATCCTTGATCGTATTTAATTACAAATATTCCTTTGGGATATATAATTTTCTTTAATTGATTTGATATATATAAATATAGAATTTGAATTCTAAAAATTTTAACACCACAAGTAGTTGATCCAGCACAGCCTCCAATAAACATTAATGCAAGAAATATTGTTATAGGAAAACTTCCCCAACCATCAAATTCAGCATTTACATAACCTGTTCCAGTCAATATTGAAATTGTATTAAAAAAAATAGATCTTAAACTAAAGTTTCCGTTATTATTAAATAATAAATAAATTGATAATATAATAATGCTTATAATTATTATTTTAATAAATGTTCTGATTTGAATATCGTTAAAAAATATTTTTTTATTACCACTAATAAATTTAATATATGCAATAAATGGAATACTTCCTAAAATTATAAAAATCATCGATGATATTTCTATAAGAACACTGTCAAAATATCCGATAGATTGATTATAATTAGAAAATCCACCTGTAGCTATGGTAGTCATAGAATGAGTTAAACTATCAAATTTTCCCATTCCAAATACCCAATATGATAATGCACAAAGAGCAGTTAGGCCTGAATAAATATAAATAAGTCTTAAAGCTATTTCTTTTGATTTAGGAAGAATTTTTTCAGATGAGTCGTTGCTAGAAATTTTAAATAATTGCATACCACCAACATTCATTATAGGCATCAGGGTAATTGCCATAACAATTATACCAATACCCCCCAACCATTGAAGTATTGCTCTCCATAAAAGAATACCTTTTGGTGTATTCTCTAAGTCAGAAATAATTGTTGATCCAGTTGTTGTAATACCAGACATACTTTCAAAAAAAGCATCAGTAATTGAAAGTTCAATAGTCGAAAATATAAATGGTAAAGATCCAAAAATAGCAATACTTAACCATGACAAGGCAGTTAATAAAAATGCCTGTTGCAAATTTAATTTTTTGTCGTGGTCTAGATTTGAAAGAAAAAATAACGATCCAAAAATTATAGTAACAATAGATGCACCAAAAAATGATGAATCTATTTCTGAATAAATAAATTGAGCAATTATAGGGATGAACATTGAGATCCCTAAAATTATTTGCAAAATTCCTAGTGTAAAAAAAACAGTTTTATAATTAGACATTTTGAAAGAACATTATTTTATGGTAAATAAATTTCAACTCTATAAGAATTAATAAAATCGCCAATTTAAGATTTTTATAAAAGATATATTCGTGATTAAAAAAGAAATTTTGGACAAAACAAGTGCTTGGCCTTTCGTTGAAGCAAAAAAAATGCTTCGTGAGAGAAAATCATTTATTGATAAAAAAGGTAAAATTACTCTTCAAACAGGATATGGTCCAAGTGGCCTTCCCCATATTGGAACATTTGGTGAAGTTGCAAGGACCTCAATGATGGTTAATGCTTTAAAGCAACTTACAGATCTACCAACAGAGATAATTACTTTTTCTGATGATATGGATGGTCTAAGAAAAGTTCCTGATAATATTCCTAATCAGGAATTACTAAATAAAAATCTACATAAACCATTAACACAAGTTCCAGATCCATTTGAAAAATTTGCAAGTTTTGGAGAACATAATAATGAAATGTTAAAAGATTTTTTAAATAGTTTTAATTTTAAATACAGTTTTAAAAGCTCAACATCTTTATACAAAGGTGGTTTTTTCAACCCAACTTTAAAAATTATTTTAGAAAATTATGATGGTATAATGAACATTATACTTCCAACTTTAGGCAAAGAACGTCAACAAACTTACTGCCCTTTTTTACCTATTTGTCCAGATACAGGTCATGTCCTCGAAATTCCAGTTATAGAAATTGATAAAAGAAATTTTAAAATAATTTTTGATAATAAGGGTAAAAAATTAGAATCTAGTATTTTGGATGGAAATTGTAAATTACAATGGAAAGTTGATTGGGCAATGAGATGGTACGCTCTAAATATAGATTTTGAAATGTATGGAAAAGACCTTATTGAGAGTGCAATTTTATCAACTAAAATTATAAATTTAATCGGTAAAAAAAATCCATCTGGATTTGCTTATGAATTATTTCTTGATGAAAAGGGTGAAAAAATTTCAAAATCAAAAGGAAACGGTATTACTATCGACCAGTGGTTAAAATATGCCTCACCTGAAAGCTTATCTTTATACATGTATCAAAATCCAAAAAGAGCAAAAAAACTTTATAAAGAAATAGTGCCAAAAGCTGTAGATGAGTACCTTGATAATATTGAAAAATCAAAAAAACAAACTGAACAACAATTAGTAATGAATCCTGTTTGGCATGTTCATAATGGACACATTCCAAAAGAAGAAATGATCATGTCTTTTTCTATGTTGTTGAATTTAGTTGAAACAAGCAATGCTGATAACAAAGATTTATTATGGAAGTTTGTTAAAAAATATAAATCTAACATTCATGAAAAAAACTTTCCAATTTTTGATGGACTAGTTGGTTATGCAATCAAGTATTTTAATGATGTTATTAAGGCTCAAAAAAAATATAAAAAACCATCTGAAAATGAAAAATTAGCTCTACAAGCTTTAGTTAAAACTTTAGAACAATGTAATGATCAGATGTCTCCTGAGGATATACAAACATTAATATATTCAACAGGTAAAGTGAATGGGTATGCCGAAAACTTAAGAGATTGGTTTAAGTTAATTTATGAAGTGGTGTTTGGAGATGAAAATGGACCTAGAATGGGTTTTTTTATAAGTTTTTTCGGTGTTAACGAAACAAAAGAATTGATAATTAGTAAATTGAAATAATGTATTCAAACCTAAGATCTTTAATATTTAAAATAGATCCTGAAAGAGCACATTTTTTAGCAATTCAATCACTCAAACTCAATCTAGTTTCAAATATATTTGATGAAAACAAAAATGATCCTATTTTAAAAACAAAATTATTTAATCAAAATCTTGATAATCCTATAGGTATTGCAGCAGGTTTTGATAAGAATGCAGAGGTATACAATCCTTTATTTAAGTTGGGTTTTGGATTTGTTGAAGTAGGTACGGTTACACCGTTAAAACAATATGGAAATGAAAAACCAAGAGTATTTAGATTGGTAGAAGATCAAGCATTAATTAATAGGCTAGGTTTTAACAATCAAGGATCAGATATAATATTAAATAGAATAAAATCTAATAAAAAACTAGGTGTACTAGGTGTAAATGTAGGACCGAACAAAAATTCTAATGATAGATTAAATGATTATTTAATTGGATTAGAAAAATTTTCTGAAGTTGCAGATTATATTACAATCAATATTTCTTCGCCAAATACTGAAAATCTAAGAAACTTTCATGATGAGAATAAATTAAAAGATTTGTTAACATCTATCTCAGAGAAAAAAAAACAATTAAAAACTGAAATTCCTTTGGCTGTAAAAATTTCACCAGACATTAACGAAAATCAAATTGACTTAATTTCAGAAATACTTTTAGAAAATGATATAAGTGCAATAATAATTTCAAATACATCCGAAGCTTCTAGAGAAACACTTCAAAATATACAGAGACATCAAAAAGGTGGTTTATCTGGAAAACCTATTGAAAAAAAATCCAATTTTTTAATAAGTAAATTTTACAATTTAATTAAAGGTAAAATTAAAATAATAGGAGTAGGTGGTGTTGATTCTGGTAAATCAGCTTATGATAAGTTTTTATTGGGAGCAGATTATGTTCAACTTTATACTGGCATGGTATTCCAAGGACCCAATATTGCTGGGATGATTAAAAAAGACCTAAAAGAATTACTGATAAGAGATGGTGTCAAAAATTTCACAGAAATTGTGGGAAATAAAACTGTTTCTTAAATGTATTAAACTTGACGCCTTCAATATCTCCCCTTATATAGGCACTGTTATTATGTCAAAAAAATGTGAACTTACCGGTAAAATTCCAATGAAAGGTCATAATGTTAGTCATGCTAACAACAAGACTAAAAGAAGATTTTTACCTAATCTAAAGAAAGTAAAATTTACAAGTGAGCTTACTGGAAGAAGTTTAAAACTTACTGTAAGTAACTCAGGTGTAAGGTCAGTTGACAAAAAAGGTAGTTTTGATGAATTTTTAAAAACTGTAAAAAATAAAAATTTATCTCCTAGATTAAAAAAGTTAAAAAAAGTAGTTTTAATTAAATCTCCTTTTAAAAAGAAACCTGTAGCTAAATCAGCTTAATGAACAAATTATTTATCACCCTGTCAATAATGATGGGGATTGTTGTACTATCTTCTAATTATTTAGTTCAGTTCCCAATCAACTACTTTGGATTAAATGAGATTTTAACTTATGGAGCTTTTAGTTACCCAATAGCTTTTTTAATAACAGATTTAGCAAATAGGTCGTATGGAAAATTATTAGCAAGGCAAATTGTATATTTGGGGTTTTTAATAGGAATTATATTTACATTGTTATTCTCAACTGATTTTGCAGATTTAATCTCGGTTAGAATTGCAATTGGATCAGGGGTTGCTTTTATCACTGCTCAATTGTTGGATATTCAAATTTTTGATCGATTAAGAAAAAAAGAGTGGTTTGTTGCACCACTTACTTCATCTTTGATTGGATCAACAGTCGACACATTTTTATTTTTCTCAATATCATTTTATGCAACAGGGGTACCTTGGGTTACTTTATCTCTTGGAGATTTAGCAGTAAAAATTTTAGTTGCTATAATAATGTTGATACCATTCAGAATGTTATTGAAAATTATTAAACCAATTAAAGTTTAATATAAAAATTTATAAGACAAAATTTTATAAGCTAATTTCGCAACAAGAAAATTATAGGAATTAAATCCTTTAATTGGAGATAGTTCATTAATATCTGCACCAACAATTTTCGAGTTTTGTGCTGCAATTCTTATTATATCTAATGTTTCGTCCCACAAAAGTCCTCCTGGTTCAGGTGTACCAGTCGCAGGCATAATACTTGAATCTAGTCCATCTACATCGAATGTTAGATAAACAGTTTTGTTTTTAATCAGTTTTTTAAATTTAGACAAATTCCATTTTTTTTTATCTTTTGCCCAAAAAATATTTATTCTTGAAGAATTTTTTTTTAAATATGGTATTTCACTTTCTGAGATATTTCTTATCCCAAATGAAATTAAAGAAACATTTTTATAATCTAGACATCTTCTAATTGCTGAGGCATGTGAAAATTTTTCTCCATTATAGCTTTGACGTAAATCTGCATGGGCATCAAAATGCAAGAGGCAAATATTTTTATATTTTTTAGTAAAAGGAACAATACACCCAGGAGTTATTGAATGCTCTCCACCTAAAGTCATTGGGAAAAGCTTTTTATCTAAAATTTCTTTATTAATATTTGAGATTTTATTAAGTGCTTTTTTAATATTTTTATCAATTTTAAATGGTTTTAAAGTTTTAATACCTATTTTTTTATAAGGTTCACAATTAAGTTCTTCATCATACAGCTCAACTTGATGTGATGCTTTTATGA
>CACJNV010000013.1 GCA_902594865.1 uncultured Pelagibacteraceae bacterium
GATTAATTCAAAAGATACAAATCAAATTAAAAAAAATTCTCAAAAACAATTCAAGATAATTGGCTCAATTGCTGCTGGTTCTAAACCATTAAAGAAAAAAATTAAAAAATTTGATGCAGTAGAGATAATGACAGGAGGGATAATTCCAAAAGGGTTTGATACAATTATTCCTATTGAGCAAATTAATTTTTATCCAAATAAAAAAAATAAAAAATATATTTTGATTGACCAAAAAATAAAGAAATATGACTATGTAAGGTTTGCTGGTTCAGATTATAAAAAAGGTGAGGTTGTAATAAAAAAAAACACAATTGTTCAACCAAACCATATTTTAGTTTTTAAAAGTTTAGGTATTAAACAAATTAAAGTAAAAAAAAGAATTAACATATTATTTTTTTCAACAGGAAACGAAATATCAGAAAAAGATAATATTCCAAATTGGATGGTAAGAAATTCTAACACACACTATATTAAAAACTTAAATCAAAATTTTTTATTTAATTTTAAAAGTGGAAGTATATTAAGAGATAATCATCAAAATATTTTTAAACAAAAAATAAATAAATTAATTAAATCTAAAGATGATATTATTATTACGTCAGGCGCAGTGTCTGCAGGTAAGTTTGATTATATACCTGATGTTGTTAAAAAATTTAAGTTATCAAGCTATTTTAAAAGTGCTGCAATAAGGCCTGGAAAACCAATAATGTTTGCAAAAATTAAAGGAAAAGAAAAGGCAATATTTGGACTCCCTGGAAATCCAATCTCCTCAGCTGCATGTTTTAGATTTTTTGTAATTCCATACATTTTAAATGCTTTAGGATTATCAGAAGAAAAATCAATTAAAGCTATTTTGACAAATGGATTTGATAAAAAAAAGAATTTCACAAGATTTGTAAAGAGCCAATTAAGCACAACTAAAAATGGAAAAATAAATGTTGAAATTTTAAAAGGTCAAGAGTCTTTTAGAATTAAATCATTTGTAAAATCAAATATTTGGGTTTTGTTACCAGCTGGTAAATCAAAATTTAAAAAAGGAGACATCGTTGATTGTTTTTTCCCCAACCTTTCAAATCAAAATTTAGTTTAGAAACGTATTTTTGTTGTAGAAAATTCTATTTAGAATTAGATTTCTGAATATGTTAGAGTTGAGAAATCCAAGGATAGCCATTCCCGTTGTACTTTTTGCTGGTCTATTATGGTCGTTTGGCCCATTAGTAGTTCGATACATGGATAATCCTCAATTGGTACCTTGGCAGTATATTTTTGGCAGAGGTTTAACGATTTTTATTCTATTAAATCTTTATTTATTTTTTGAGGAAGGAAAAAATTTTTACAAAAACTATTATAAAATAGGTTTATCTGGAGTCATCGGTGGATCTGGATTGGGGATCGCTATGATTTCATTTATTTATTCAATTACAAATACTAGTGCTGCAGTTACTTTGCTTTGTTTAGCAGCAATGCCTTTTTTTACAGCATTATTGGCATTTTTATTTTTAAGAGAAAAAATTTCTCTCAATGTGTGGATATCAATAATAATTGCAACAACTGGTATCATTATTATGGCACTTGGAAATACTGGAGAAAAATCATTAATTGGTTTCGTGTTTGGTTTAACTGCCTCAATTGGCTTCTCAGTTTTTTCTGTAACTCTAAGATGGAGAAAAGAAACACCAAAATTCACAACTGTTGCTTTTGCAGGTTTCTTTTGTTTTGTGTTTGCAACAATTATGATTTTATCAAACAATTTAGTTTTCTTTTCATCTAGCTATAACGGAGCTTTGTTTTCTTTGCACGGGACATTAGTTTGTTTTGGTTTAATTTTATATTCAATTGGATCTAAAGCGATACCAGCAGCAGAATTGACTTTATTATCTTTAACTGAAGTTGTAGGTGGGATTTTTTGGGTTTGGTTACCATTATTTGGAATTAATGAAGTTCCATCCACAAATACTATAATCGGTGGTTTTTTTCTTTTCGTATCTATATTTTATTACAGTTTAATAATGAGATGGAACAAAAGATATATAGCATTAAATTAATATGGAACGACCAGATTTTTTTGAACTTAAAAATGGTGAAAAAGCAAAATTACCTTTTACAGATAAAGAATATAACGATCGAGTAAGTAAACTTAGATCAGTGATGGACCAAAATGGTCTTGATATGATTATCTTAACATCTATGCATAACGTTGCATATTACACTGGATTTATTTATTGCTCTTTTGGTAGACCTTACGGATGTGTGATCACTCAAAATAAAATCTCAACAATTTCAGCTAATATTGATGCAAGTCAACCGTGGCGTAGATCCCATTGTGATAACGTTATTTATACTGATTGGAAAAGAGATAATTTTTTAAGGGCTATTGTTTCAATTATTGGTAGAGATGAACCTCCAAAAAATATTGGAATTGAATATGATCATGTCACGTTAGATATGCGAGAAAAAATAGGGTCTATTTTTACTTTCTCAGTATTTAGTGATGTTTCAAAAGATTTAATGAAACTTAGAATGATTAAATCAAACGAAGAAATAGAGATCATTAGAAATGGTGCAAGAATTGCAGACATTGGTGGTGAAGAAATAGTTAAAAATATTAGAGAAAATAATACGGAGATTGAAGTAGCAATAGCAGCAAGAGATAGAATGGAAAGAGAGATTGTTAAAAGCTATCCTGGTGCAGAGTACATGGATACTTGGGTATGGTTTCAATCTGGTATCAATACAGATGGAGCTCACAATCCAAAGACTAATAGAAAATTAGTTAAAGGAGATATTTTATCTTTAAATACTTTTCCAATGATTTCAGGATACTACACTGCACTAGAGAGAACTTTATTTTTAAATCATGCTGATGATGCTTCACTAAAAGCTTGGGAAGCAAATGTTAAAGTGCACAAGCGTGGATTAGAATTAATCAAACCAGGTGTTAAATGTTCTGATATCTGTCATGAACTAAATGACTTATTTGCTGAACTTGGTTATCTTCAGTATCGAACTTTTGGTTACGGACATTCATTTGGTATGCTTTCACACTTTTATGGAAGAGAAGCTGGTTTAGAATTAAGAGAAGATATTGATACTGTTCTTGAGGAAAATATGGTCGTGTCTATGGAGCCAATGATAATGATCCCAGAGGGTAACCCTGGTGCAGGCGGATATAGAGAACATGATATTTTGGTGATTGGTAAAGATGGAGCAGAAAATATTACAAAATTTCCTTTCGGCCCTGAGCATAATATTATAAAAAACTAATCTTTATGAGCGAGAATAAAACTATTGTTAATAGTTGGAACGAGTGGGATCCATTAAAACACGTGATTGTTGGAAGAGCGGATGGTACATGTATACCTGCGCCTGAACCAGCATTAGATGCAAAAGTTCCAGAAGACAGTGATATGCGAGGTCAGTTTGGACCAAGAACCAAAGATACTGTCGATAAAGCAAATGAATTATTAGATAACTTTTCAAACATGCTTGAAAAAAGAGGCATTAAAGTTGATCGACCAACACCAATAGATTTTAATCAAAAAACATCTACACCTGATTGGGAAGCAGAAACCATGTTTGGCTGCATGCCCCCAAGAGATGTTTTGTTAACAGTGGGTAACGAAATTTTAGAAGCCACAATGAGTTACCGATGTCGTTGGTTTGAATATTTATGTTACCGACCACTTTTAAAAGATTATTATAATCAAGATCCTAACATGAGACACGAGTCTGCTCCAAAGCCAAGATTAACTGATGCAGATTATAGAAAGGATTATTTATCAGATAAAATTGGTGTTCAAAAAAGATTAGAGTGGACTGAAAAAAAATATTTCGTAACTACTGAAGAAGAACCGCTATTTGATGCAGCGGACGTATTAAGATTTGGTAAAGATTTAGTTGTTCAACATGGATTTACAACAAATTTAAAAGGAATTGATTGGCTAAAGAGACATTATAAAGATCATAGGGTTCATGCAGTTAACTTCCCAGGTGATCCTTATCCAATTCACATTGATGCAACCTTTACACCTATTAAAGAGGGTTTAATTATAAATAACCCACAAAGAAGACTTCCTAAAGAACAAAGAAAATTATTTGAAGACAATGGTTGGGAAATCGTAGACAGTGCACAACCAGCACATAACGAACCACCACCATTGTGTTATTCATCAACTTGGCTATCAATGAATGTTTTAGTTTTGGATCCTAAAACTGTGTGTGTTGAAAAAAGCGAAATATATCAAGCTGAACAATTAGATAAATTAGGAATGGAAGTCATACCAGTAGAACTTAGAGATGCCTATGCTTTTGGTGGAGGTTTACATTGTTGTACTGCAGATGTTTACCGAGAGGGTGAACTTAAAGATTACTTTCCAAAACAATAATTATGGCAAAAATTAAAATAAAAAGAGAGCGAGTTAAATTCGCTTCTGATAATGTTGCTGGTGCTTGTCCCGAAGTATTAGATGCAATTTTAAAAGCCAATGAAGGGGATAGCACACCTTATGGGAATGATCCAATATCAACTGAATTACAAGACAAGTTTTCAGAAATCTTTGAAAAAGAAGTAATTGTTTTTCCTACAGCCTCAGGCACTGCAGCTAATGCTTTAGCATTATCGACAATGACACCTTCTTATGGAAACATTTATTGCCATAAGATGTCTCACATAAATACTGACGAATGTGGTGCACCTGAATTTTATACAGGAGGAGGAAAGTTAATTACTTTAAACGGAGTAATGGGAAAAATAACTGCAGACGAATTACACCAATCGATAGGTGGAAAAGGAATTGTTCATCACACGCAACCTTCATCAGTCAGTATTACTCAAGTGTGTGAAACAGGTGAAGTTTATAAATTAGATGAAATTAAAAAAATTGCAGAAATCACTCATAAACACAATTTAAATTTACATATGGATGGAGCCAGATTTGCTAATGCATTGGTATCTTTAGATGTAACTCCTGCTGAAATGACATGGAAATCTGGGGTTGATGTATTGTCATTTGGAGCAACTAAAAATGGTTGTTTAGCAGCTGAAGCAATTATATTTTTTAAGAAAGAATTAGTAGGTGACATTGCTTTTTTAATGAAAAGAGCAGGACATTTACTATCTAAAATGCGTTTTGTCTCTGCACAATTAGATGCTTATATTTCAAATGATGTTTGGTTGAGAAATGCAAAGCACGCTAATGCAATGGGTAAAAAATTAAGTGATGGTTTAAGCAAGCATAATGATATTGAAATTGCTTATCCAACAGAAGCAAATGAAGTATTTGCAAAATTTCCAAGAGAAAAAATAGAACATCTAAATTCTGAAGGTTATAAAATGAATGAAGAAGAATTAGATGGAAAAGCGGTAAGATTAGTTGCTGCTTGGAATACTAAAGATAGTGATGTTGATGAATTATTAAATGCAATCAAAGCTAACTAGGATTTTCTTTTAAAAAATTAATATACTTTATAACTTCATCATACTGTTCATCAGGAATATCTTTGTAACTTGCATTGAATTTACTTTTTACGCAAATAGCAACATGAGCATAGGGGTTTCTTCCTTTAGGGTGATTCGGATGGTCAGGTAATTGCCCCACCAAATAATCGCCAGCTTCCTGAATAATTTTCCAGAGTTTACTTGCATTTTCTTTATTCATATCGATGATTTTTATCTAAAAAATAAACTTTTTCTAATATCTATAATTTCTCTGATCTGTTTTTCTTTAATAGCATTCCAAGAAACGAATAAAGTACATAATTGATATAAGGCAAATATCTCATTTTTTTCATTTTGAGACAAATCACTATCTGCCTCTACATAGTTTTCAAAATAAGAAATATTATTTCTCGCACAGTTTAAATAATATTTACAAGCGTCTGTTACTGTAGCGGTTGACCACCAGTTTGAATCTCTGAAAAGATTAGATATTTCTTGATAGAAAGAACTTGTTTCAGAAATAGCTAAATCCTTTTGAACATTTTCTGAAAATTGATCTAATTCAAATTGGATTAAAGCTAATATCTTTTTTTCGCTACTTCTCTTTACAAGTAGTTCAATGACGTTTTTATACGACATTGATTGGATTTTATTCCAATTATCAAAAAAATCGTTTGGTGCTTTATTTGAATCTGCCATGTTTAATTATTTAAAGGTAACCAAGAATTATATAAAGGATTATCTTTATTGATTGGAAGTTTAATATTCTTATTTTGTCTAGAAGAATCATACACAGCGGTTACAAATTCTAGAGACTTTCTAGCATCTGATAAAGTTACTTCATCACTAGGAGATCCATCTAGTTTATTTGAAATTTCATCAAACATACCTGCATACCATGATTTTGGTTCTTTTACTTTTAATAGTACTTCATCTATTTGAGCTTGAGTTATAGGAGCTCTTGGTAAAAAGTTCCATTTATCATCAGCTGGATTATATGGTTTATCTGGTGATGCACCTGACTCAGCTGTTAACCCTTCAAAACAAAATCGAAGTCTACTAGTATCATTTGCAGCACCCAATGTGATTGAGCTTGTAACTAGAGTTCCATTTTCCATTTCAATAGAGAGAGCAGCACAATCCTCAACTTCAATATCATTTACTCTAGTTGTTAATTTTGCAAAAACATTTGAAACAGGCCCCAAGATCATACTCACCAAATCATGAATATGAATTGAGTGACTCAAAATTGCTCCACCTTGTTCACCTTCCCAAGTTCCTCTCCAAGGTTTTGAATAATAATCTTTACCTCTATTCCAATGAGTTTCTAAAGAAGCAACCAATGGTTTTCCTGCCAGACTAGATTTAATTAATGCTTTTAACTTTGAAAATCCTAGACCATATCGATATTGAAATACTGGAAAAATAATTTTACCCGTTGCTTTACTAATTTTTTCTAATTCGTCTACTTCTTTAAGACTTGAAACTAATGGTTTTTCACAAATCACATGCTTTCCAGCTTCCATAGCTTTTTTACAAGCAGAAAAATGTAAATGGGGTGGGAGACAAATATCAATAATATCAATTTCTTTAACTTTTAATACATCATCAAAATTTAGAGAAACTTTTGTCTCAGAATTTGATTGTAATATTTTATCAATAGCCTCCCTAGTTAAACCACATAATGTGTGAACATTAAATCTCTCTGATACTTTTTGAAAATCTTCAAAATGTTTTGCCCCTATATTGGTTCCAATTATTGCTACTTGATACTTTTTCATTTTTTTTCTGCTTGCTCTTGAGCTTTAATAGCAAGTTCCATTGAAAGGTAAGTAATTTCTTGAGGACATGCAGTTTCTGTTCTGTATAAAACATCAGTAATTAAATTATTAAAGTAGGGTAGTTTAACATTAGAACAATCAATATGCTTCACCTCATCATTATTTGCTAAAAATAAATGATTACCTTTTTCTGATTTTGCTAAGTCTGTATATTTTCTTATTTCAATAAAACCTTTGTCTCCGAGGATTAACAATCTTCCATCTCCCCAGGTTGGAAGGGCATCTGGAGTAAACCAATCCAGACGAATATAGCCATGCCCACCATTACCAGTAAGGTTCACTTCACCAAAATCTTGAAAACCAGGCATATCTTTCTTTGTCGTATTTTCTACTAATGCATGGTTTATTTTTGCCTGATTTGAGTTTGTAAAAACTAAAAATTGATGAATTTGGTGAGAACCAATATCGGTAATAATTCCTCCATAACTTTGACGATTATAAAACCAATCAGGTCTTTCATAATTACCCTGTCTATGGGGACCTGTACCAATCGTTTGCTTTACTTTACCAATTTTTCCCTCATTGACTAATTCTTCAGCTTTAGCAACTGCAGCAACGTGAAATCTTTCAGAAAAATTTACAGACCATATCTTTCCAGTTTCTTTAACAGTGTTTTTCAAATTATTTAACTGATCTAACGTAGTACAGCCTGGTTTATCTACCATAACATCTTTCCCAGCTTTTAATGCATCTATTGAATGACTAGCTCTATCTGCAGGGATTGAAGATATTAAAATCATATCAATAGATGAGTCATTTAATATTTCCTCTTTATTTTCTTTTCTTTTAATATTTGGATATTTTTTATTAAATTCTTGAAGAGTTAAAGGGTCCCCATCTGTCCAAAAGTAATTACAGTTACAACCTTCTTTAATCATTTCATCTAGCATATCGAAAATATGACCATGATCTATTCCGATTACTCCAAGATTAAGTGCTTTTTTCATAAACTAGTAAGAACCTTTTTGTTTTGAACCCCTATAAAAAATTTCTTGCAGGTAATCATTTTCTTTTTTTCGAAGTAAAATACTTTCCTCACTCATTAAAGCATTAGTTCTATTTATTATTTCATGATGATGATATTTATCCTTACCTCTTGCAATTTGAACACTATTTTTACCTAAGGTTTGTTTTACGTTTGTGCCTATATAACTTTGAATAACAAATCCTATCCTTCTATCATTACTCTTATTTATTCCTGACCCATGCACTACTCTTGGATGATGCAAAGACATTTGACCAGCTTTAAGTTCTATAGATTTAACTTCTTCTTCAGGCACATTTTCAACTGTTTGTCCTCTAGTAAGCAAGTTGCCTTCATTAAATTTCTCATTGTGATCTTTAATATTTAAATGTGATTTAGGCCACATTTTCATACATCCGTTGTTTTCGTTAGAATCTGTTAATGCTACCCATGCTGTAACCCAATTGTGTGGTTCTAATCCTATGTACTTTGCATCTTGGTGATAACTTACAAAACCTTGTTCGTTAGGGTTTTTAATAAACAAAGTAGTACTGCAAACCAAGATGTTTTTTCCAATAATACTTTCTACTGCATCTAAAATTTTTGAATTATGAACAATCGAATCAAGTTTTGGTGAAATCAAATGAACATTATATCTTCCCGATTTATCTATTTCATTTGGCATTTTTTTTTCAATCAATTCTATTTCTTCTCTCGCCTCCAAGGCTTCACTACTAGACAAAACCTCAATAGGGGATATGTAGCCTTGATCCTCATACTGTTTAAGTTGATTTGATGATAGATAAGTCATATTATTTTGAAAAGATTATATGAGCTCAACTATTTCTTCAATAATTTATGGCCGAAGTATTTAAATTAGGAATTACCGCTAACAACAATCAACCAATCAAGGAAGTAAATTCAATTGAGGTTTTAGCAAATAAAGGAATAGTAGGTGATCGACACTTTCATGATTTTAATGATCCTTACAATCAATTATCTTTAATAGAGGCTGAGAATATAGATGAATATAATATTAAATTTGGGCTCAATATACCTTACATCAATTTTAGACGGAACGTTGTTACAAAAGGTATTCAATTAAACGATTTAATTGGAAAAAAATTGAAAGTAGGAAATGTTGAATTAGAGGGAATTGAGTTATGTAGACCGTGTCGACATTTGACTGAAATGCTTGATAAAAAAAATATTCTTAAAGAATTTATGAGAAAAGGAGGCCTTAGATGCCAAATTCTTTCATCTTCCAAAATTAATGTCGGTGATAAAATAGAAATAATTAATTAGGTTTTTACAGTTTCATTTACTGGGTTTTCATCAAGTGTTGCAGGTGTATCTGGATCAAGCTCTAATCCTGCAGGTGTAATTGTTGCTGGAACTGGTGTAAAAGTTGAGTCTGGGTTTTCAACAGTATCTCTAACTTTCATCCTATATAAACCAAATCCACCAATTATTGCATGAGCAATAATTAAAAAAATAAATAAACCATTTAAACCAAACCATTCCATAAACACAGAACATAAAATAGGACCACTAATTGCGCCTACACCAAAGATAAACTGCAAACCACCTCCAGCTGCTACGAATTTTGATTTAGGAACAAAGTCATTTGTGTGAGCAAGGTTAAGTGAAAATAAAGGAAGACATAAACTTGAATACAACCCTATAGCAATAAAAAATATAATTTTTCTAAAAGCAAATTCATCCATGTAATAAATATTTTGAATAGGATCATTTGAAGTTAGAATTGAAATGAACGCTAAAAAACAACTTCCAAAAGTTGTAATAACAATTACTTTTCTTCTATCAAACGTATCTGAAAAATAACCTATTGGTCCTTGACCAATCACTCCTGCAATTGTTGCAATAAATAAAAGTATTGATGTTTCAACCAAAGAAAATTTCGCAAGTGTTGCGT
Source organism: uncultured Pelagibacteraceae bacterium (assembly GCA_902594865.1). Classification (GTDB taxonomy): domain Bacteria; phylum Pseudomonadota; class Alphaproteobacteria; order Pelagibacterales; family Pelagibacteraceae; genus Pelagibacter. Next base: position 10,179 of record CACJNV010000013.1, read on the forward strand.
AAACAGATATTAAAGAAAAGAATGCTGCGTGAATGATACCAGTAAAGAATGAGCTCAATGAACCAAGTGGTGAAATTTTATATAATTCTTTTATACTTATTGTTTCTATCTTTTTAAATTTAGGGGCAGGTCTTTTAGTTAATAAAATAGGAACAAGTGCAAGAGAAAGTAAAATAGAAACTAAAATAAATGGCTCGTAATCTTCTGGTTTGCTAACATTAAGTAGCAACATACCTATAGCTAAACCAAAATAGATTACCATCATATAAGCTGACAATAGTTGTCCTCTATTTTTATTGGTTGCCCTATCATTTAACCAGCTTTCAGTAACCACATAACAACTAACCAAACTTATACCTGTTATAAATCTACTAATTGTCCACATGAATGGATTTACATAAACAACAGCGATTAAAGCACTTAAAGATGCAAGTGAAGCGAATGCAGCAAAAACTCTTATATGACCAACTTTTGAAACAAAGTTAGGTGTTGTTCTTGAGCCCACAAAGTAACCAACATAATATCCAGACATAAAGATACCAGTTGTAAAAACACTAAAATCTTCAAGTACTGATCGAATACCCATAACTTGCATTTGCAAACCATGAGCGATCATCATTACCCCTATCCCTATAAATAGAGCCCAAGACTTTTTTACTTCTTTTTGCATATATAGTTTTTAAGTTTAATATTTTCTGGCTACGTAGTTTTGGTTTGTGTTTTTTTTATGGCCAGTAAAGAATGAATTGCTATCGTAATAATGATAACGATACCTCCATAGATAGTCTCGTTAGAGGGCTGTTCTTTAATAACCATCCAAACCCATATCGGTCCAAGGATAGTTTCTAATAGGAAAAATAGATTAACTTCAGCTGCAGTTATAAATCTTGGTGCTATGGTGACCAAAACAAATGGTATGGCTACACACATTACACACATTAAAGGTATGTAAAAAAGATCATTTCCAATTAAAGCAAAGTCTTTAACAAAGAAAAAGGCAAATATAGCAACGCATGATTTTCCAATTACAGCAGCAGGTACTAAATCAATAGTTTTAGCGTATCTCGCAATGTTAGCATTACAAGCTAATCCAAAAGAAGTTATTAAACCAAATAAATCTCCATAAAAATTGCCAAGACTTAAAGAGTCGTAAAAAATATAAACACAAGCAATAAAGGTAATTATTATAGCAACCCAAGTCTTAGTATCTGGTTTTTCTTTTAAGAAAATAGCCCCCAATATTGCTGAAAGCATTGGTGCAAGAGCAACCATTAATAAAGTATTTGCTACATTGGTGTTTTGGATTGAGATAATAAAAGTAATATTACAAATAGAAAAACTAATTACATAAAAAATGCCTGGGTAACCAATTTTAAACAAAGCTTTTAAGAAATTATTTTTATAAAATAAAAGAAGACCAATTAAAACTACTAAAAATGGTATTGCCCCTCTGTAAAAAAGCATTCCCCAGGTATCAATATTTGACAATCTAATTAGCAAAGAGTCAGGAGTGATAAACATAACTCCTATAAAAGCCATCAATGAACCTTTTTGCTGACTAGTTAAATTGTTCACGCTTTAAGTTCTTTCCAAAAAGTTTTAGCTAAATTTTTTCCTGATAAATCATAAAGTGTTTTAAGTCCAGTTGGAGAGGTAACATTAATATCTCCATTGAGTTTTTGATCTATAAAATCAATTCCTGCAAAAAAAATATTTTCTTTTTTTAAATCTTTTGCAATTAATTTTGAAATTTTAATTTCTTTACTTGTTAATTCTATATTAGTTGGTTTTGCTCCTTTACTCATATTACTTAAAATTGAACATTTCTTTGGAACTCTTGAAATTGCACCACATACTTTCCCATTTATAATAAAAACTCTTTTGTCTCCCTTACTTATTTTAGGAAGAAATTTTTGGCACATGATATGATCATGTTTTTTTATAAAATTATTAACTAATTTTGAATTAAACTTAGTTAGTAAATGAATATCATTTCCACTGAAACTATGGATGGGTTTTAAAATGACTTTTTTGTTTTTTTTAAAAAATTTTTTTATTTCATCCATATTTTGAGTAAAAATAGTAGCTGGCATGTATTTTTGATATTTAGATGAATACAATTTTTCAGAAATATTCCTTACAGAGGTAGGGTTATTAATTATTTTAACTTTACTCTTAATTGTATCCAAAATGTATGTTGTCGAAATATACTCAAGATTAAATGGTGGATCTTGACGAATAAGAATAAATTTACATTTTGTTAAGTCTAGATTTTGTTTTTTTATGATTTTATAGAATTTTTTATTGTTATAATTAAATTTAATAAAAAAACCTTTAGCTGTAACTTTCGAATTAACAACCGATAAGTCTTTTGGATCGTAATAGAAAATTTTATATTTTTTGTTTTGAATTTCGTTTGCTAAAAAAACACTTGTATCCGTTAAAGGATTTAGTTTTGAAGGATGGTTTCCTTGAACAGCAACAATTTTACTTATCATACAATTCGTCTAAATTTTCGTTTTTTGAAAATTTACTAATCATATGATCTGCGTTTGTTGTCTTATTATCAATTACTTTTTGTAGATGGTTTAGGAATACAGTCTCGTTATTACCTTTTTTACTTAAAACATCTCTATTCTCTAAACCTTTTCTTGAAAGATCTAAAAGTGTAGATGACCAATAAAGAAGATCTTTACCCATTAATTGAGTATTAAATCCCTTTTGTGGCGCTTCTAGATAAGCGTTAATTATTTTATCGTTGTCCCATGTTAAAATTAATTCATGAACTTCGTCTAAATTTCCATAAAGCATACCTATATTGAAAGCTGGTCCTGCACATAAACAATCCCAACCACAGGTATCCATCGATCTCAATTCAATATATTTCTTAACTCTGTTTTCAGTAAATATTGTACTTAAGTGAGTAGTTAAGTCTGCTTCAGTTGGAAGTCTATTTCCAATTTCTTGGATTTTTCCTTCCATAAAATCTTTAAAAATATATTTTCTTCCTGAAATATAGTGATCTTTATGTTGTATAAATAATATAGGAAAATTAATTACAAAATCTGCATATTTTTCAAAATTCATATTTTCAAAAAATAATTTAGGCAATCCACCTCTGGAAGTACTTTGCCATACTTTAGATCTATAAGATAAATAGTTGCTATTTTTTTTCTCCACAATTGAAGAATTAGCAAACAAAGCAATTGCAATGGGTACTATTGAGTTTGCTACTCTAAACTTTTTAATAAAATCTTCTTCTGAGCTATAATCTATATTTAATTGTGTACCACATGTTCGATACATCATGTCCAAACTATGTTCACCACCTAGAGGCATATCCTTAGTCATCAATTCATATCGTTGTTTAGGATTGTTTGGGATTTCACTTAATTTAGATATTGGATCGAATCCAGAACTAACAATTTTAATATTTAATTTTTTTGTAACTTGTTTTAATTCAAACAAATAGTCTTGTGACTCTGCACAAGCTTCATGCATATGATTTAATTTATCTCCTGATAATTCTATTTGATTGCCTGGTTCAAGAGTTATATTTTTGCCACCTTTATTAAGAGCAATGATATTTTCTTTTTCAAAAACTGGATTCCAGCCGAATTCAAGCAGGGCTGTAAACATTTCTTTTATTTTTGAATAATCAATCCTTTTATTATCCGAAGTATTAAATAAAAACTTTTCATGCTCGATCCCAATTTTAAAATTTTTGGGTTCTTTAATACCTGATTTAAAATAATTTATTATTTTTTCTTCTGAATCAATCATGTGCTGTAAGTAGTTATTTATACCTAAATTTAAAGATAATAATAAGGCTCTTTTGCGAATATTTTTTTAACTAATGGCTTAAAATCATCCAAAGTCATACTTTTGTAATTAGGGTCAAAAGAGCACTGATCATATTTTTCACAAAAATCTATTGTGTCTTGATAATACTTGTGGTCTTTAAATTTATCTCTTGCATTTCTATCGCCACCTAAATGATGAGCGCTGTAGTAAGTTTGAAAAAGACCATGATGTAGAACAATCCAATAAGTTCTTTCCGAAACATAAGGTCTAAGTATGGATGCAGCATATTGGGAATGATTCATTGGAGCTAGATCATCTCCAATATCATGTAGCAAAGTTGCAACAACCATTTCATCACTTTCTTTATTTTTAAAAGCTCTCGTTGCAGCTTGTAATGAGTGTTCTAGTCTAGTGATTTTATAACCTTCTAAAGTAGTAGTTTGTTTTGATAAATAATTTAAAACTCTCTCAGCAGTTTGTCTTTCAAAGTTTTTCTCAAATTTTTCAAGAAGCTCATAATCTTCCTTAGTTCCGTTTTTCATTTCAGTAAAATTTACTGTTTTCATAATTTAATTGTTTGATCCGGTACTTAGTAGAGATAACTGAGTTATTTTATTATCTCCTAATTCATCCACTAATTTAACAGGATATTCACCTGTAAAATAATGGTCTGTTAATTGTGGATATGTTTCGTTTCTTTTTTCAAAACCAATAGCTTTATACAATCCTTCTATTGATAAAAATCTTAAAGATTTAGATCCAATATATTCGCAAATTTCATCATTAGTTTTATTTGCTGCTAACAATTCTTTTTTAGTAGGGGTATCTACACCATAGAAATCGGGATATCTTATTTCAGGGCACGCAATTTTAACATGAACTTCTTTTGCACCAGCATCGTAAAGCATTTTAACTATTTTATATGATGTGGTTCCTCTAACAAGAGAGTCATCAATAAGAATTATTTTTTTATTTTTAATTGTAGTTTGATTAGCATTTAATTTTAGTTTAACACCCAAGCTTCTAATTTTCTGGCTTGGTTCAATGAAAGTTCTTCCAACATAATGATTTCTAATTAATCCATGTTCAAAGTTCATTTTTAATTCTTGAGCAAAACCCATAGCAGCAGCATTTCCAGAATCTGGGACTGGAACCACTATATCTGCATCAGTATCATTTTCTTTTGCAAGTTCTCTACCGATGTTTTTTCTATGTTCATATGCTGTCTTTCCTCCTATTAGACTGTCTGGTCTTGAAAAATAAATATATTCAAATACGCAAGGTCTAACTTTTTTAGCGGGGAAGGGTTTGATGCTTTTAAGTTCATTATTTTCAATTAAAACTATCTCTCCATTTTCAACTTCTCTAACAAATTTAGCACCAATAATATCAAATGCACAAGTTTCAGACGCTAAGACATAACTATTTCCAAGCTTACCGATTACTAGTGGTCTAATTCCATAAGGATCTCTAACCCCAATTAATGAGTTTTGCGTTAACATCACTAATGCATAGCCACCTTGAATTTGAAAAATTGCGTCAATCACTTTATCAATTGTTTTTGGTCTCTTTGATTTAGCAATTAATTGAACAATAGTTTCAGTGTCTGAGGTAGTGTAAAATATAGCACCATCTTCAACTAGTTTATTTCTCAAAGCTATTGAATTAGTAAGATTTCCATTATGTGCAACTCCAATTCCACCAGCATTGGTATCAGCAAAAAAAGGCTGTATGTTTCTTAATATATTGTTTCCGGTTGTACTGTATCTGTTATGGCCAATTGCATAGTTACCCTTAAGATTATTAAGTACTTTTTCTTTGTTGAAATTATCACCAACTAAACCAAATCTTTTTTCAGAATAATATTTTTCTCCATCAAAAGAAACTATTCCGCAACCTTCTTGACCCCTGTGTTGTAGAGCATGTAGTCCAAGTGCTGTGAGAGCTGAAGCATCTTTTGCATTGCTAATACCAAAAACCCCACACTCTTCCTTTAATCTTGGATTATAGCTCTGTAATTTTTTCTTTAGAATCTTGATATGTTTTTTCATTAGGAAATTCTTTTATCAGATAACTACTACCTTTTTCTAAATATGGAAAGACGTATGATTTATCAAAATTTATTGGCCATTTATCATAATTATAAACGATATGAACACCTGAAAAGATACATATAGAAATAATGTAAGCTCTTATAAAACCAAAAAAGAATCCAAATGTCGTATCTAAGCCACCGATTCCTGTGTATCTGACTGCTCTACTGATTCCTTTATTAACTAATAGAACTAAAAAGATAACGACCACAAATATTATTATTCCCAAACCAACATCGAGCACATATTCATTATCAATTACGTCTTCTACATAGGGTTTAATTTTTGGAAATAGAATTAATGTAATTATGTATGCAAGCAACCATTTAGCCATTGAGAGAATACTTAAAATGAAGCCCTTTTTGTAACAATTTATCAAAGAAAGGATTGTTAAAATTAAATAAATTAAATCAATTATCGATATTGCTTTATAAAAATCTTTTATGATTTCTAACATTAAGATGATTTGCCAAAAGGTTTAATAATTAAGATTAATGCTGGAAGCAGTGTTAATACCGATATCATAGCAAGCAACATTGCAAGTCCAGTAAATATACCAAAATAAATTGTTGGGATAAACTTTGATAACACCAAAATTGAAAATCCAAAAACAATCGTTATTGATGTATTTAGTATAGCGACCCCAACAGTTGAATGACAAGTTTTTAATGTTTTGTTGTAATCCTTTATTTTATTAAACTCTTCTTTAAATCTGTAAATATAGTGAATACTGTTATCTACTGCGATACCTATTGTAATTGCTGCTATCGTTATCGTCATCATATCCAAAGGTATTCCTAACAGTCCAATTATTCCCAGTATAAAAAAAGCTGCAATAAAATTTGGAACAACACCAATCAATGAAAGCTTGATATTTCTAAATAAGATTATGAACATTGAAAATATTCCAATCATAACCAATCCTAATGTTAAAATTTGAGATTTAAACAGGCTTTGTAATAAGTTATTAAATAATATTAACACACCTGCTAGTTTGTAATCCTTATCTTTTAAACCAAATTTATCTTTTAGATCAAAATTAATTTTGTTAATTAAATCATTTCTTCTTAAATCTTCCTGCGAGTCTATAATTCTTAAACTAATTCGAGCCTCATTATCTTTAATTGAAAGATAAGGATCAATGATTTCAGTTTTAATACTCTCAGGAATTTTTGAGTAAAGCACGCCCATTTCTAAAGTGCCTAAAGGCTTGTTGTTATTTAATTGCGTAGCAACTTCAATAATAGATGAGAAAGATAGAACTTTGCCAATTTCAGGTAAGCTATCCAAGTAATTATGAACAGATGTAATTAGATCAATTTTATCTTTGGTAAACCAGTATTTTTCATCATTAGTATCTTCTTCATCGCCCCAATCATCAAATTCATCATCTTCTTCAGATTTTTTTACCTTTTCTTTCTTTGGAAACTTTATAATAACCTCTAAAGGAGTGGTTCCACCCAGCTCTTCATCTATAAGCTTCATACCCTTATAAATTTCAGTATTCTTATCAAAGTAATTTATAAAACTATTTTCAACTTCAAGCTTACTTATTCCTGTAATACTGAAAATTATAACTATTCCAGTTACTAAGAAGATTGAGTTTTTATTATTAAGAGAAATAAGACCTAGTAAATTTGTAATTTTAGATTTTTGTTCTTTTTTAACTGAAATATTATTTGTGGGCGCAAAGTTTAAAAGGGTAGGTAGTAGAGTAAATGTAATTATAAATGATGTAATTAATCCAAAAGTCATCATCCAGCCAAAATCAATAATAGGTTTTATTTCACTAAAAATTAAAGATAGGAATGCAAAAATTGTAGTTAGAACAGTATAAAGAATTGGCCAAAACATTTTTGAAGTAGTTAAGGATATAATCTCAAAATTATTTTTTGATGGAAAATCTTTTTTAATTTGAAGAAACCTTGTGCTCATATGAATATTCATTGCCATTGTTAGAATCAACATCAGTGCAATAAAATTTGATGAGATAACTGTAACTTTCCATCCTAGTAATCCGAGTAACCCCATCATAATTATTACAGAAAAAAGACAACTACTTATAGGAACTACAATCCAAAGAAGGTTTCTAAAAACAAACCACAAAGTAGCAATTATAAATAATAGAACTCCCAAACCAAAAACTATTATATCGCTTTTGATAAAAGTCATCATATCATCAGCAATCATTGGTATTCCTCCAAGATATATTTTTCCAACATCGCCGTAACTTTGAATAACTTCTCTAATTTCTAAAATATTCTGATGGTTTTGTTTTTTGATTTGATCTTTAATTAGCTCAACTTCGTCTTTTGATTTATTTTCTATATCTTGTAATATTTGAGACTGTTTAATGTTAACAATAATCCCACTAGTTTTACCATCTTCGCTAATGACAAAATTTCGAAAAACAGGACTATTTAAAATTTCTTTAAAACCTCGATCTCTATCAACATCTTCATCTTTTAATGTTTTGAAACTTTCTAGTCTTTCTTGAAGAGGAGCTTCTGAATTATTTAAAAGTGGAATGTCTAATAAAGTAATTACACTATGAACCCAATTTAGACTTTGGATTTTATATTTTAAACTTAATAAATTATTAATTGAAGAGTCAGTTGCCATTCCCTCATTTGGTGTATAGGTAAGAATTAAAAATTCTTTAGACCCATATCTTTCAGAGACTTCTTTCAAATATGCTAAATCTGGGTCACCCTCTATTAATAAGGTTTCTGATGAAGCATCTAGCCTAAAATTTTTTGAATAGTATCCAAAACTTAAAATAGCAATAATTAACAATGCAAATATTGCTTTGGGATTTTTAAGGATAACGTTTTGGTAAAAATGAGCTATCATTCAAGCTCTTTATATTTGAATTTAACTTAATTGAGTATCCTTAAATTTTGTAAATCTTTCCTCAAATTCAAGAGTTACATTACCAATAGGCCCATGCCTTTGTTTTCCAATTATAATTTGAGCTAAATGTGCAACTTCATTCATTTTTGCTTGCCACTCTGCATGCTCTACAGTTGCTTCTCTTGGCTCTTTTCTTTGTAAATAATATCCTTCTCTATAAACAAACATTACAACATCAGCATCTTGTTCAATAGAACCAGACTCTCTTAAATCTGCCAATTGAGGCTTGTGATCATCTCTCTGTTCTACTTGTCGAGACAACTGCGAAAGAGCTACAACAGGTACAGAAAGTTCTTTGGCTATTGCTTTAAGTCCTTGTGTAATTTGTGATATTTCTTGAACTCTTCCATCTTTGTTAAATGTGGTCCCTCTCATTAATTGGATGTAATCAACTACAATCATATCGAGACCAAAAAGCCTTTTAATACGTCTTGCTCTATTACTCAAAGCAGCAATACTTATTGCTGGAGTTTCATCAATATAAAGAGGCAGTTCAGAAATATTTTTTGATGTTTCTAAAAACTTGTCAAACTGATCGTCAGATATTCTTCCTCTTCTAATATCATTAGAGCTAATTCTAGCTTGTTCAGAAATAATTCTTGTAGATAATTGTTCTGAAGACATTTCAAGCGAAAAGAAAGCTATAGATGATTTCTTACCACTTTCTTGTAATTTTTGGGCAGCGTTGAAAGCAATATTTGTTGCTAGCGAGGTTTTACCCATTGATGGTCGACCAGCAATAATAATTAAATCTGATTGATGTAAACCACCAAGCTTATCATCTAAGTCTCTTAAACCTGTTGGAACACCAACTATTCCCTCTTCATTCTTGTAAGCAGCTGAAGCCATTTCAATTGTTTGTTTCATTGCTTCATCAAATTTAACTAAAGAAGAATTGAAAGAACCTTTTTCAGCTAAATCGAATAACAATCTTTCAGAACTTTCGATTATAGATTGCCCGTTAGTATCAAGATCATTTAATTTTGCATTATCTATAGTTTGTTCAGAAATTTTGATTAATTCCCTTCTTACAAACATATCGTAAATTATTTTTGAATACTCTATTGCTTGCCTAACTGATGTAGAAAACTTTGTGATTTTTACCAAATATTCTGGAACATTTAGATCATCTTTTTCATCTTCAAAATAATTTTTTAAAGTAATTGGGTTAGCTAACATTCCTTTGTAGATAAGACTTTCAACTGCTTCAAATATTTTTTGATGCATTGGATCATAAAAGTTAATACTAGAAATTATTGTATTTATTTCATCAAAAATATCATTGCTAACAAGGATAGATCCTATAACCGCTTGCTCTGCCTCAATATTATTTGGCAATTCTTTAAATTGATCCTTGATTATACTTAAATTGTTTTCCATGAAAATAAACTTACATGAAAAACAATTAAATCAAATTGTATATTTCTTCTGGGGAAAAGAATGTATAATTATTGAATTGTATCGGCTGATGAAACATTGATTGTAATTTCAGCGTCAACTTCTGAGTGTAAAGAAATTTTAACTTTAAATTTTCCTAAAGCTTTTATTTCTTCAACTGGTTGTATCATTGAAGGCTTTATATCAATTTTATTTTCTTCTTTAATAAGTTTTGAAATTTCAGTTGGTTTAACTGAACCATATAATTCATTATTTTCTGTACTTAGTTTTTTGACAGAATACTCTTTACCATTAATTTGATCAGCAGTTTGAGAGGCTTCTTTTTTCTTTTCGTTATCTTTTTTAGATAACTCAGCTTTAATTTTTTCAACTTCTTTAATATTTTCTTTTGATGCATAAAGAGCTTTTTTATTTGCAATTAGGAAGTTTCTAGCAAAACCTCTCTTTACATCTATTACCTCACCAATAGATCCAATTCTTTTTACGTTTTCTAATAAGATTACTTTCATTTTAAATCAATGCTAAGTTTCTAGCTCTTTTAATTGAAAGAGATAGCTCTCTTTGTTTCTTTTGAGATACATTTGTAATTCTTGAAGGTAAAATTTTACCGTTTTCAGATATATATTTTTTTAAAAGTTTAATATTTTTGTAATCTACTCGAGGAGCACCTTTTACAGATAATGGACAAGTCTTTTTAAATTTATATTTATTGGGTTGAAAAATACTTAATTTTGCAAAGTTACTCTGTTTACCTTTTTTATTTCCACTTTGTCTTTTTGGCATTAGTTTTTAGTACTTTCTTTTTTTTCGCTATCTTCTTTTTTTCCAAAATAATTTGTTTCTAAATCAAATTTTTTAACCCTTACTGTTAGATATCTTAGTAATTTTTTATCTATAGCTTCATTTTTTTCTAATTCATCAATAACATTACCTTTACCTTTTATTTTAAAGTGTATGTAACTACCTTTTTTATTTTTTTTGATTAGATAAGATAAGTTTAGTAATCCCCAGTTTTCAGTTTTTACAACTTCACCATCATTTTTTTCAACAATTTTAGAATATTTTTCCGTTAGTTGCTTTAATTCACTTGGTGAAGTATCTTGCCTAGCTATAATTGTATGTTCGTATAAATTCATTTAAGTTCTTTAATAAAAAGTGAGGATATACTATTATAAAAGTTCAATTACAATAGTTAAAAAGGCAAAATAATTAGTTTTTTTTATATGTTTTCAGTAATTTTTCCAGGTCAGGGATCTCAAATAGTGGGAATGGGAAAGGAGCTTTATAATAAATTTAATATAGTAAAAGATATTTTTAAACAGGCAGATGACACGCTAAATTTTTCTATTTCTAAACTTATCCTAGAAGGACCAAAAGAAGAGCTAGATTTAACAACCAATACACAGCCAGCAATATATCTAATAAGTTATTCAATATTTAATCTTGTAAAAAATCAATTTAACTTGGATTTAAATAAAGCGGCCTACTTTGCTGGACATTCCTTGGGGGAATATTCAGCTTTATCATGCGCGGGATATCTTGATTTTCCGGACACTTTAAAAATACTAAGAATCAGAGGAGATGCAATGCAAAACGCTGTTCCAAAAGGGCAGGGAGGAATGGTTGCCGTATTAGGTTCGTCAGTTGATGTGATTGAAAAAATTTTGAAGCAAAATAAAGAAAATTTAAAAGCACAAATTGCAAATGATAATTCTGAAGGTCAAATAGTTTTGAGCGGAAAAACAGAGGATTTAGAAAATTTAATTCAAATTTTAAAAGATAATTCAATAAAAAATATCAAACTTCCAGTAAGTGCACCCTTTCACTGCGATTTGATGAATAATGCAACAAAAATTATGAAAGAAGAGTTAAATAAACTTAATTTTAAAAATGGACAAAATAAATTAATTTCAAATGTGACTGCTAATGAGATTAAAGATTCAGATGAGTTAAAAAATCTATTAATTAAGCAAATAGAGAATAGAGTTAGATGGAGAGAAAGTGTGATTAATATGATAAAAAGTGATGTAGATCATTTTATAGAAATTGGACCTGGGAAAGTTTTGTCAGGTTTGGTAAAAAGAATTAGTAGAGATGTTAAAATTGATACAATTAATAGTCAAAGTGATATTGAAGGTTTAAAAATATGACAGATTTAAAAGGTAAGAATGTTATAGTTACAGGAGCTTCGGGAGGAATTGGGAATTCAATAATTGAAAAATTAAATAAAGCTGGAGCTAATATTTTAGCCTCAGGTACAAGAATAGAGAAACTTGAAGAACTAAAAGAAAAGTATGAAAATATTAAAACGCTAAAATTTGATATTTCTCAAAGTGATAAAATTGAGGAATTTATAGAAAACGCAACCAAAGAACTCGGTGGAAGTTTAGATTGTATAGTTAATAATGCAGGCATCACTATAGATAATTTAGCAATAAGGATGAGTTTAGAGGAGTGGCAAAAAGTAATTGATATTAATTTGACATCAACCTTTTTAATGAGCAAGTCAGCAATAAAAAAAATGCTAAAAAATAAATCTGGAAAGATTGTTAATATTACATCAGTTGTTGGACATACAGGTAATCTTGGACAGGCTAATTACACAGCATCTAAAGCAGGGATAATTGCAATGTCAAAGAGTTTAGCAATAGAATATGCTAAGAAAAATATAAATATAAATTGCATTTCACCTGGTTTTGTTAAAACAGCAATGACAGATAAATTAGATGATAAATTTAAAGAAGCTATTATATCAAAAATTCCTTCTGCCCGACTAGGGGAGCCAGACGACATTGCAAATGCAGTGCTTTTTTTATGCTCAAATCAATCAAGTTACATTAATGGAGAGACCTTGCATGTTAATGGGGGCATGTATATGGCTTGACAAAATAGGTTTTTAAACTATTAAGAATTTATAACGAAAAGGATCAATATGTCAGAAGACGTTTCAAGCAAAGTAAAAAAAATTGTAGCAGATCACTTGGGTATAGATGAAGCTAAGGTTACTGAGGAATCAAGTTTTATAGATGATTTGGGAGCCGACAGTTTAGATACTGTTGAATTAGTGATGGCTTTCGAAGAAGAGTTCGGATCTGAAATTTCTGATAGTGAAGCTGAGAAAATTTTAACTGTGGGTGATGCAGTTAAATTTATCGAAGGTAAAGCTAACTAGAAATTTTAATGCCCTCAGAAAAAGATGGGGTAATGATTATTTTATCTTCTCCATCCGGAGCAGGTAAAACTACTCTAGTTAAAAAATTATCTGAGAAAGATAATTTTGAAATTTCTATATCTCATACAACGAGACAACCCCGTCCTAACGAAATTCAAAATGAAGATTATTTTTTTGTTAATGAATCAGAGTTTAAAAGATTAATTAACAACGAAGAGTTTCTCGAATATGCAAAAGTTTTTGATAATTTGTATGGTACAACAAGAACACCAGTTATAGACAAATTAAACAAAGGCAAAAACATTCTTTTTGATATTGATTGGCAGGGTGCTGATCAAATTAAGAATAAAAAATTAGATTATAAATTAATTACTTTTTTTATATTACCCCCTAGTAAAGAAGTTTTATTTGAAAGACTGACCAAACGTCATAAAAATGAAATACTAATAGCTAAAGAAAGAATGAAGCAATTTGAAAGAGATGTCTTACACTGGATAAATTATGATTACGTTGTAATTAACAATGATTTGGAAGAGTGTTATTCAAAAATTATAAATTTGATTGATGCAGTGATAAACAATGGTTCAAAAGATTACGATTTAGCATATATTAGAAAGCACGTTGAAAAACTAACTTCTTAAATTTTCATATTCATAGGCTAATTTGCAATAAGTATCTAAATTTAAATTTTGAGGTCTTAAACTAAGGTCAATTTTTAACTTATTACAAACTTTTTGATCTCCATTGAAGAGTTGATTGTAAGGTTTTTTTAACATTTTTCTTCTTTGGTTAAAAAAAATTCTAGTAATTTTTTCTAAATTTTTAGGATTATTTAATTTAATAAAATTTTTTTTTGGTTGAAAAAATAACAAAGAACTATCTACTTTTGGTTTAGGATAAAATGCTCCAGGCTTTATATCACATACTTTCTTTATATTTAGTTTCCAATTACAAATTATTGATAGTCTCCCATAATTTGATGTATTAAATTTAGCAATTATTCTGTCAGCAACTTCTTTCTGAAACATCAATACCAATGATTCAAACCAAAAACTTTCATTTAAATTAATTATCCATTTGCTTAGTATTTCGGTTGAAATATTATAAGGTAAATTCCCAAAAACCGTTACTTTGTCTTTAAAAATTATATTTTCATCAATTTTTAAAACATCATCATTTATAATTGTTAGTTTATCATCAAATTTATTTTTAAGATTTAATGCAAGGCTATCATCTTTTTCAATTACAAAAATTTTTTTTGGATTTTTTTTTAGAATGTGCGATGTCAGATTTCCAGTTCCAGGTCCAATTTCAAGAATTATTTTATCTTTAATATCCGTTATAGTTGTGATTTTTTCTAAAATATTCTTATCAATTAAAAAATTTTGACCTAAACTTTTTTTTGCTTTAATCAATTTTTATCCAAAAAAGAAATAGCTTTAATTAAGCTTAGAGGGTTCGATATATTTTTACCTATCATTTTTTCATTTGGTCCATGATCAGGGGATATTCTTATAAAGGGTAGGCCTAATGTTATGTTTATTGCATCATATTCAAATAAGGTTTTTAAAGGAGTTAAAACTTGATCGTGATATGATCCAATAATTACATCGTACTTAATTCTATTTTGTTTTAAAAAAGCAGTATCAGCTGAATAAGGGCCATCAATATTATAATTAAATTTTTTTAAATTTTGGACAGCAGGTTTAATTATTCTTTGATCCTCATTAAATTTTTCAATTGTTTCACAATGAGGATTAAGTCCTAAAATTGCAATTTTAGGTTTATATTTAAAGTGTTTAATATAAAACTCCTCAATAAGTTTCACTTTTTCTTTTATAATCGCTTTTGTGATTTTTTTGGTTACTTGCTTTATTGGAACGTGAGTTGTCAAAGGGCAAACAGATAAATCTTTATTATATATTAGCATAGCATTTTTTTTTATAGAAAAGTGATCACAAATATATTCTGTCATACCTAAATATTTTTTTTTCAGAAATTTTTTCTTTGAAATAGGACCGTTTATTAATTTGTTAGTTATTCCATCTTTAATAATCTTAAATGCTGTAAAAAAACATTTTTCTATATATTGATTAATTTTTGTATTTTTTTCTAATTTTATATCTATCAAGTTAATGAAATCATTGTTTAAATTGAATTCTTTTATTTGATTTAACTTTAATAGGTTTATTTTTTTTTTAAAATTAAATTTTATCATATTTTTTTTTAATAAATTTTTAGAGCAAATTAAAATTATAGGATTCTTAAATTTTTTTTCTTTAATTGATTTAAAAAATATTTCTAAGAAAATGCTTTTTGGATCACCTGATACAATAATGATTGGTTTATAACTCATGTATCTTTATATCCTTTTCTATTTTATTATAATAAATATTTGAAAATTGATTTAATTGTTCATTAGTTTTTATTTTAATTATTTTTTCAAATTCCTTTTCAATATCTAATTTTACAATATTTTCTTTTTTATTCTCAACTTTTAAAATTATAAAACCACCTGGTATTTGAATAGGATTAGTTATTTCACCTACCTTTAAGTTAAATAACTGATCTCTAATTTTTTTAGATAATGAATTGAGACTTACCCATCCTACCTTACCTCCATTGATAGCTGTGTCAGAGATACTATATAGTATAGCAGCATTAGAAAAATTATTTTTTATTATTTCATTTTTAATAACGCTTAATTTTTTTTCTAAAGTTTCATTTTCTTTTATATTAAATACAATTTCAGAAATTAAAAGTTCCTCTTGAATCTCTTTTTTTGAAATTTCTTCTTTAATCAATTTTTTATCTATTTTTACATTTTTTGAAAATTTTTGAAAAATTAAGTTGTTCCATAAAATTTGAACAGTGATTTTTTTTTGAATTTCCCCTAATGTAAGATTATTTTTTTGTAGCAAATTTTTTAATTCTTCAATTGAATTTAAATCAAACTTATCAAAATATTTAATAGTAATTTCGTTAAGATATTTTTCATCTATATCCAATTTTTTAAAGAATTTTTTAAGTTCATTTTCTTTAATTTTATTTTTGATTATTGAATTTTTTGCAACTTCATAAATTTTATATTTATCGAAATTTTTCAATTCTTTATTTAGTAGATTTAAGTATTTTATTTCATTTAAAATATCTACTGAGGTAACAATTTCATTATTAACTTTAAACAAAATTTTATTTTCAAGTGCAAAGCTATTTATTGAAAATCCTAAGTAAAAAATCAAAGCAAATATTAATTTATAAAATAAATTCATTCTTAGAAATTATCTTTCAATTTTCTGCTCATAACTTGTAAGTGGTATCAAGCTAATTGTGAAAAATATATTTTCTGATGGCTTTAGATCCCTGTCTTCATAGTAAGTTTTCTTATATTTTATACCTGCAGTTAAGCAGTCATTTTTATACTCGTATACAAGATCATAATACTCAGTTAAGTTTAATTTTTTATTTCTTCTCGTTTTAAAAGTAAAATAATTATTTTCGTTAAATTTAAAATATGTATCGTTTTCAATAAAATTAGTACTTCCCATTTCTCCACTCTCTTCTACAAAATTTAGTTTTGTTGTAAAATTATTAAAATTTAATTCTGCATTAAAGTTATTGTACTCTAAAGATTTGAGATCATTATCAATTGCAAAATTGTAATTTATATCTAAAAATTCTATAAAATTGTTAGAGATGGATCCAAAGATATTTGATGTTTTTTTATTTAAAGTAGTTTTTTTAGGTATAAAATTTTCCTCTTTATCTCTTAGTACAGATGCAAGTTTTATTTCAAAAAATTTATTAGGATCTTCAATATTTTCTTTTTTAAAATCTAGACCAAGCGTTATTGATTTACCAGCTTCTAAAGAATCATTGATACCAAGTCTATTATTAGTAAATATGTTTTGAACATCAATTGTACGATCTGAATTATAATAATTTTTCATATCACTTGGATTAACCTTCAAAGATAATTTTGGAATTAAATAATTTGCGTAGTTTTCTCCTTTTTTAAGCATTGGAACACTTGTATCAAAATTGAATATACTCATCATTTCAATCTGGGGGCTTGATTTATACTGACTGTGGTTTTTTCCCAATGAATTTAAATTTTTTATATCAACACCAAATGAAGTTTTGAAACTATTAAAAGAAATATAATCTTTACTCTCAAAAATAATATCGTTAATTACGCTGGATTTAAGAACATTTGTGTCATTTAATATATTTTCCCCGCTAGATGAAAAGTTTATATTTCCATTAAAAAAATCATTACTCAGTGTTTTTTCAAAAATGTAATAAGGAAAAACATATTCGTATCTATCAGAGCTATTTTTTTGTAGATTTTCATAACTTTGAATTCCAGTTTCTAAATTATAATTTTCGTGCTTTAAAGAAATTTTAAGCTCACTTTTTAAATTATCAAAATCATTTGGTTTTAAGTCACTATCTTGAATATTCGTATCAAAAATTTTTAAAAAAGTATCGTTTGTTACTTTTTCAATTGACAAGAAAAAATCACTCGAAATAAAGTTATCAAAATTAAGGTCTAAATCATATTTTGAAAAAAAACTAAAAATACTATTTTTTGTTGTATCGAGTGACGATTTATAATTATTAACAAAGTTGAGGTTTGCATAAAATTTTGAACTTTTACCGTGTTGTCTATATTCATTTTGCAACATTTGAATATTTTTATCAAAAATTATAGGAGTGAAAGTAAAATCTTTATTTTCATTTAAGACTGAATAATAAGGAATACCAAAGGAGCTTCCTAGTATATTTGAATTATTAAATTGTGGCTTTAAGAAACCTGACCTTCGATCTACAGATGGATCTGGATGAAAAAATTTTGGAAAATATAATATTGGAACATCATATATGTTTAATACTGCATTATTATAAATTATTTCACTGTTTTCTTTATCATGGATTATTTCTCTTGCATTTATTGACCACGGAGTACAATTTTGGTTATTTTTACAACTTGTAAAACTTGCTTTATTTATAATTGTTTTTTTTACATCACCCGTAGCTGAGACTCCTATTATCCTTGGGTCATTCTCTGAATTATCAAATATATTTTTGTGAATTTTAATTTCAGGATCTTTTGAAATAAAAGATCTATTTTTCAAATTTATTAAAGCATTTGAAAAATAAAATTTATCACTACCAGGTAAATTGTAATTTGACTGGATAAGTATTTCTTCTCCTTTAAGTTCTTCTATCTCCATATTATAATGAAATTTTTTCAGTTTATATAAGTTTGAATTATCTGTGACTGTAGTGCTTTCATTTGAAAAAATTTCTAGTGAATTTTTTAAAAAAGTTACATTACTAGATTTGAAATTATATTTAGAGTCTACAATTGCCGTAGTTTTTCCATCTGAAAAAAATTTCTCTTCATTTTTTGAATACGAAATAAAATCAGAAATTAATTTGTAATCCTGAATTTTATCTTCCAAAGATACATTTTTTTTTGCTGTAATAATATTCAGATCTCTATTGTAATTAAATGAAAAGGCACTGATAATGAAATTATCTTTTTGGCTAATAGCTTTAGAATTACCTTCTGTTGAAATAATATTTTCATTTTTTTTGTAAAGAATTTTTTCTGAGTAAATTTCAAAACCGTTTAATTTATCAAAAATTTTAACATTACCGCTAGCGTTCAGAAGATTTAATTTTTTATTATATTCAAATTGATCAGCATCTACTGACACGCCATCACTAGTAGTAATTGTTCCTCTTTTTGAACCTATAAATTTATTACCATTGTCAAGAATTTGTACTTCAGTAACATCAAAATTGAAGTCATCAGAACTATTTGCGTTTAAAGTGAATAAACAAAAAATAAATATCAGAATTTTTTTTAATAAATTATTTTTCATTTATTCTATATAGCATCAAACTATTTATAGTTGCTAATATTAATAGAGGTAAAAAAATTGAAAGTATTAATGAAATTTTCTCTATACTGCCTAACACATAAGAAAAATTATTTAAATAATAAATTATTACTGAAAAAAATAATCCTACCAATATTTTAAATGTAGAGCCTTTAATTTGTTTTATATTGAACATTATTAATGAGGAAAATAACGCAATTAAAAACAAATATAATGGATATGAAATGAGTTTTAAAATAAACAAATCTACATCAGTTGTTGAATAATTTAATTTTATATAATTTTTTCTTAATTCCGCTAATTCTAAAAAACTTAAAGAAGATAAATTTGAATATAGAGTTTGTACTCTATTAACATCAAAATTTGTTTTTAAATTAAGCAAGGGTAATTTTTCATAATTATTTTCCTTATAAATTTTTGCATCCAAAATTTCCCAATCATTTTTAGAAATATCTATTTTATGACTCTTTATATTTCTGATTACTTTAAAATCTTCATCAAATTCTGTAATGAATGATGATGTTAAATAATTACCCTCAATTGAAGATGCATTAGTAATAATAATTTTATTATCTATTTTATCTTTAATCCATAGCCCATTTTTAGTTATCACTGCCAAATATTTACCATCTGTGGTATAGCTTGATTTAATTTCCAAATAGATATTTTTTAAGTTCGATGAAAAATTATAAAATATTGTTATAATAAAAATTCCTGTCACAATAGAAAGAAAACTTAAAATTGTTAATATTTTTGAATTTTTTAATCCAGAATATTTAAAAATTTCAATCTCTTTGCTTTCAAATAATTTGATAAAAACTAATTGAACCGTAATCAATAAAATAAATGGGAACATTTCAAATATTTGTGTAGGAGTATTTATTAAAGATAAAAAAAATGAAAAGCTAAGTTCGACATTTTCATCTTTAAAAAATTCTAATTCACTTAATAAATTTAAAAGAAATACCAAGCTGGTCATCACAAAAAAAACAAAAAATAGAGATTTAACAAAAATTGAGGAGATAAATTTTATATAAACTTTCATTATGCTATTTTTTTTAATTTAGGTTTAAAGTTATAAAATAAATAAAAATAAAATATAAAGAGCATTATCAATGGAGTAATTATTAATCCAATATTTTGAATAGTTCCGTCAGTTATAAATCTTATTGTTGTTTCTGAAAATATTATGATGATTAATCCAAGTAAGAACGTACATAATCTAAGCCTATTGTATTTTATGTTTTCTTTAGAAGAAATTAATAGTAAAAAAGGAATTAGTGTTAGTATAGGAATATACAAAGGAATAAAATATCTTTTATAAAATTCCTTAAAGATATTATCAATATTTTGCAAAGAACAATTTTCAATATATTTATTTTTTATATCAAACTCAGTTCTTTTATGTTTGTAGAAACCTTCTATACATTTTATTAGTTTAAATGAGGAAAGTTCCTGTGTTTTTTTGTATGTTGTAGTATTAGTCTCAATATTTAATAATGAAAAATCAGATTTAGAAAAAGAAATATTGGTAACTTCCCCATCTTTTGAAGTAATAGTAGCACCATTATAAAGAACCAAAATTGGAATATTACGAATTAATTTAAATTCTCCCTCTTTAGCGTATGTAATTTGAAATTGGTCATTTTTTAATTGTTTTTTTATATAAAGATTTTTTAAATTTCCATTTTGATCTTTTTTATCAGTATAGATAGTTACACCTTTAATAGTGTCATTAAATTTTTGCGGTTTAATAAAATTATCAAAAAAATTTACACTAGAAGTTCTCAAAAAAGATCTAGCCAAATCTTGTGATTTTGGAACTATAATTGATGTTATTATTACTTGAATGAAAAATAATATGATCGAAAATTTTAATATAAAGTTAATTATTTGTGTTTTATGAACTCCAAAATTCCAATATATTATTAATTCATTATTCAACTCATAGTTAACTGTAACATAAAAAATACTAAAAAAGAGAACAAATGGATACAATTTACTTACTATTTTAGGGAAATTTAATAAGGAGAACTTAATATAAACCCAATAGCCCCTACCATCTTCGATCATTATATCTAAATAATTAACAGCTTGAAAAACCCAAATAACAATACTTGTACAAAATAGAGCAATAGAAAAAAATTTAATATAATCATATAATAATTTTCTAAATAAAATTTTTTTCATTGAAATTAGCTATTTTTATTCTTATATAGCATTCATCTCTTACAGAGTGTATTTAAATTTATGTCAGTAATTATTAATTATAAACCTAGTTTTTTTAAAAAAAATTCACCTAATATCATTCTGTTTTCAGATGAAAATTTCAATATTTCAGGTTTAAAAAAAAATGTTTTGAATTCTGATTATTCATTCATTTCAGACTTAATTAAAACTAAGGATAAAAAAGATAAGATATTATCTTTCGATATAAGCTCAAAAAGAAAAATAATTTTAGTATCTTTAAAGAAAAATGTTAAAAATTTTGAAATTGAAAATTTAGGAGCAAAATTCTATGATTTATTTAAAGAAAATAAACAAAATGAATACAATTTAAATTCGGATACTTTACCGAGTAAACTAAATAATCTTCTAGGACATTTTTTACATGGTATAAAGTTGAAATCATATATATTTGAGAAATATAAGACTAAAAAATCTAAAAAAAAAATATCAATAATAGTTACTGGGAAAAACAAACCATCTTTTAAAGATCAACTTAAGTTTAAAGCTATAGAAGAAGGTACATTTTATACCAGAGATTTAGTATCTGAACCTGGAAATATTTTGCATCCTGATGAATATGCAAAAAGATTAAATTCTTTAAAAAAATATGGATTAAAAATAAATATCTATGATGAAAAAAAATTAAAAAAGCTTGGTATGAATACTTTGCTTGGTGTTGGCCAAGGCAGTGTCAGGGGATCATATTTAGTTACTATGGAATGGAATGGAGCAAAAGATAAATCAAAACCTTTAGCATTTGTTGGTAAAGGAGTTTGTTTCGATACAGGTGGTATATCATTAAAACCTGCAAAATTTATGGAGGACATGACTTATGATATGGCAGGATCAGCAGTAGTAGTTGGTTTAATGAAAAGTTTAGCTTTAAGAAAAGCAAAAATAAATGCTGTAGGTGTTGTAGGTTTAGTGGAAAATATGCCTGGTGGTAATGCGCAAAGACCAGGAGATATTGTAAAATCTTATAGTGGAAAAACTGTAGAAATTTTAAACACTGATGCTGAGGGAAGACTCGTGTTAGCTGATGCTTTAACTTATACTGAGGAAAAATTTAAACCAAAATTTATAGTTGATTTAGCGACTTTAACAGGAGCAATTATTGTTTCACTTGGATCTGAATACGCAGGTTTATTTTCAAATGATGATAAATTGTCAAAACAATTAATTAATGCAGGGGAAAAAGTAGAAGAAAAAGTTTGGAGAATGCCGTTAAATAAAAATTTTGACAAACTTATTGATTCTAAAAATGCAGATATGCAAAATATTAACTATGTTGGAGGAGCCGGATCTACTACTGCTGCTCAATTTTTACAGAGATTTATTTTAAATAAAACACCCTGGGCACACCTAGATATAGCAGGAATGGCATTTTCTAAATATGGAGGAGCTTTAAATTCTGGTGGTGCAACAGGTTACGGAGTGAGATTATTAAACAAACTAATAGAGGATCATTATGAGTAATTTAGAACAAACATTATCAATTATAAAACCAGATGCAGTGGAGAGAAATCTGGAAAACGAAATTAAAGAAATGTTTAAATCTAATGGTTTTACAATTTTAAAAGAAAAAAAAATCCAAATTGAAAAATCAGAAGCTGAAAAGTTTTATAAAGTTCATGAAACCAAACCATTTTATAATGATTTATGTGCCTATTTATCATCAGGTCCTATTATTGTTATGGTTCTTGAAAAAGATAATGCAATTTTAGGAAATAGAGAATTAATGGGTGCTACAAATCCAGAAGATGCAGAAGAAGGAACTATCAGAAAAAAATACGGGATTTCAATAGACAAAAATTCTGTCCACGGATCAGATAGTGTTGATAATGCTAAAATTGAAATAGATTTTTTCTTTAAAGATTAAAAACTTTTAATATAGCTTTTGGGTAAAGCTTATGTTCTTGAGCTAAAATTTTTTTACCAAGAGAAGACTCGGTATCTTTCTTTAAAATCCTCACTTTCTTTTGTAGAATAATCTTCCCCGAGTCTAATCTAGCATTTACAAAATGAACAGTGCATCCTGAGTATTTTTCTTTATTTTTTAATACTCTTTGATGAGTATTTAATCCTTTATATTTAGGTAGTAAAGAGGGGTGTATATTTAAAATTTTTCCTTTAAATTTTTTTATAAAATTTTTTGACAAAATTTTCATAAATCCAGCTAGACAAATCATTTCAATATTATTTTTTTTTAAGATAGAAAGCAGCTTATTTTCACTTAATTTTTTATTTTTAAAATTTAAAACTTTTTTTTTAATTTTAAATTCTTTGGCATAATTCAAACCCTTTGCCTTATAGTTATTTGAAACAATAAAGTTAATTGATATAGGAGATATTTTAGTTTTAGAAAATTTAGCTAAAGATTTTAAATTACTGCCTGTCCCTGAAATAAATACAGCTGTTCTTACTCTATTGTCACCAGTTGATAGAACCATTTAACTTAACTTTATTTTTACCATTAAAAATTTTTCCAATAACATATGGTTTGTATTCTTCTGAAAAAAATTTACTTATTTTTTTTAAATTTTTACTTTCAACAATAAGACAAAAACCAACTCCACAATTAAATGTTTTCAACATTTCTTTATCAGAAATTCCATTATTTTTAAGCCAATTAAATATTTTAGAAGTTTTAATGTTATTTAAATTTATATGTGCGGAGAGCTTATCTGGTATAATTCTTTTAATATTATCATGCAAACCTCCCCCAGTTATATTTGCACAGCCATTGATTAAGTTGTTTTTTATCAAATTCATTATTTCTTTAACATATATTTTGGTTGGTTTTAAAAGCTCATATTTTAAAAATTTATTTTTTTTAATATTTATTTTTTTTTGTTTTAATAAATATCTTACAAGAGAATACCCATTAGAATGTAAACCGCTGGAAGGAATTGCAACTATAAGATTATTTTTTTTTATTTTATTTTTATTTAATATTCTATTCTTTCCTACAACTCCTACAGCAAAACCCGCGATATCAAATTTACCTTTTTCATACGTACCTGGCATTTCAGCAGTTTCTCCACCAACGAGTTCACATTCTGATTGATTGCAGCCTTTGTTAATTCCTTTTATAATTGATTTAAGTTTTTTAAGATCAATTTTATTAATTGAAATATAATCTAAAAAAAGTAAAGGTTTAGCACCTTGAACAATTAAATCATTTACACTCATAGCAACCAGATCAATACCAATAGTATCAAATTTATTTAATGTATTAGCAATTTCAATTTTAGTTCCCACACCATCAGTGCAAGCAACGATTCTAGGTTGTTTAATATTTCCTGGTATATTTGTGATTGAACCAAACCCTCCTATATTAGAGAACTTTTTTTTGCCTCTTTTTTTTGCTGAAACTGCAGAAATGAAATCAACAAACTTGT
Source organism: uncultured Pelagibacteraceae bacterium (assembly GCA_902594865.1). Lineage (GTDB taxonomy): Bacteria > Pseudomonadota > Alphaproteobacteria > Pelagibacterales > Pelagibacteraceae > Pelagibacter. The sequence goes on from CACJNV010000013.1 coordinate 35,101, forward strand.
CTGCAGCTTTAATATTAACTCCACTTTTTTTATAGGTAAATTTTTTTTTATTCATTAATATGTTTTATGAAATTTATTTCTCTACTTAGTAATTTAAGGCTTTTATATAATTTTTTTTTATTTCTTGCTTTAATAAATATTTTCTTTTCCACAGGAAAAAGTCATGCAAAGACATTTTCTATAAATGATATTGAAATATCAACACCTTTTGAAATAAATTTTAATAAAAATGAAATTATCGACGAAGGATTTGTAAAGGCATTTAATGAACTTATTTTGTCAATTGTCCAAAGTAAAGATCAGGTAAAATTAAAAAATACATCAATTAATCAAATAAAAGGAATGATAGAAACTTTCTCAATTAAGGAAGAAAAGTTTATTGATGAAATTTATTATCTTACCCTAAATGTTTCATTTAATAAAAAAAATATATTTGAGTTATTAGAAACGAAAAATATTTTTCCATCTTTGCCTGTGAAGAAAGATTTTTTATTCATCCCCGTGCTTGTTGATCAAAATAAAAATCAAGTTTTAATGTTCTCTGAGAATAAATTATTTTCTACTTGGAATTTAAATAATAAAAAATACAGTCTTTTAAATTATATTTTACCTACTGAAGATTTAGATGATTTTAGATTGATAAAACAAAATATTAATATTTTAGAAACTTATGACTTCGAAGAAATTATAAATAAATACAATATAAATGACCACATTATTATGATTATGTTTAAGGATAATAATAAAATAAGAGTATTTAACAAAATTTTTTTTAATCAAAATAACAATTTAAAAAATTTAAATTATACCGAGGTTAACTTTGATGATGAAGAAGAGTTATTTAAATTTATTGATAATTTAAAATTAGTCTACGAAGATTTTTGGAAATCACAAAATCAAATTAATACCTCAGTAAAATTATCATTAAATATTTCTATAGATAATTCAAATAATATTAAAATTAATAAATTTGAAAAAATTTTATCTGATATGGATTTGATATATAATTTTTCAATTTATAAGTTCGATAATCGAAATAATTTTTATAAAGTTATTTTTAATGGAACACCTGATAAGTTTTTAGAAGTTATGAGTGATCAAAATTATGATTTTGAAATTAAAAATAAAATTTGGGTTTTAAATGACAAATCTTAATCAGCAAATACTTAAATTTGATTATGATCAAAATTTTAAAGATCAGGATTTTTATGTTTCAAACAGCAACGAACACTCTTTTAGTCTTTTAAATAGTTGGCCAAAATGGGATAAAAATTTTATAAACTTAATAGGTGAAAAGTTTTCAGGAAAAAGTCATTTAATAAATATATTTTTAGAAAAGCACAGAGGAATTAAAATTAATGCAGAAGATATTAATAATGACTTTCTTCAACAAATTAAAATATATGAAAATATTATTGTTGAGGATTTAACTGAAAAAATAAATGAAAACTTATTATTTACACTTATAAATATAATAGATCAGGATAATAAGTACTTAATAGTAACCTCAAAAATACCAATAGTTGACTTTAATTTTAAACTAAATGATCTTAATTCAAGATCTAATAATTTTATTTTATCTCAAATTGAAAAACCTGGTGACGATTTAATTTATGCTCTAATTTTAAAAAATCTTTCTGATCGTCAAATATCAATAGACCAAAAACTTATTGAATTTATAATTAAGAGAATTGATAGAACTTATGGCAAAATTTCCGATTTCATATATAAAATCGACGAAATTAGTTTAAAAAGAAAGAAACCAATCGATTTTAAAATTATAAAAGAAGCATTAGAGGTTTAATTGAATAAATACAGAACACACAAGTGTAATGAATTAAGAAAAGAGGATGTAGATAAAAAAATTTCTCTTTCAGGCTGGATAAATAAAAAAAGAGACCATGGGAATTTATTATTTATTGATTTGAGAGATAATTATGGAATTACCCAATGTATAATTGATAAAGATAATAAATATTTTTCTGATTTAGAAAAAATGCAATTAGAAACAGTAATTAAAGTTGAAGGAAAAGTTGTTAACAGATCTAAAGAAACAATTAATTCTGAAATTGACACTGGTGAAATTGAGGTTGTGATTGAGCAGCATGAAGTTTTAGGCACTTGTAAAGAGCTCCCAATGCCAATCTTTAGTGATCAAGAATATGCAGAAGAAATAAGATTGAAATATAGATACTTAGATTTAAGAAGAAAAAAAATTCATGAAAATATTATTTTAAGATCCAAGGTTATTTCATACATCAGAAATGAAATGACTAAATTAGGTTTTTTAGAATTTCAAACACCAATTTTAACCTCATCTAGCCCGGAGGGTGCTAGAGATTTTTTAGTACCTAGTCGTTTAAATCCAGGAAAATTTTATGCACTACCACAAGCTCCTCAGCAATTTAAACAATTAATAATGGTTTCGGGCTTTGATAGATACTTTCAAATTGCACCTTGTTTCAGGGATGAAGATGCAAGAGCAGACAGAAGTCCTGGGGAGTTTTATCAATTAGATTTGGAAATGTCATTTGTTGAACAAGAGGATGTATTTAATGTTGTTGAAAAGTTAATGGTTAATACATTTAAAAATTTTTCAACTAAAAAATTGTTGTTTGATAAATTTCCAAAGATTTCATACAAGGAAGCAATGCTTAAATATGGTACTGATAAACCAGATTTAAGAAATCCACTCATTGTAAATGATATAACTGAAATTTTTACAAGAGAAGATGTTTCATTTGAAATATTTAAAAAATTAGTAAAATCTGGATCTAAAGTAAGATGTATTGTTACAAAAAATACAAAAGATAAACCCAGAAGTTTTTTTGATAATATTGATAAATGGGCTAAAGAAGAAGGTGCTTCTGGTTTAGCTTATTTTACTTTTGAAAAAGATAAAGATATTTCAGCAAAAGGCCCTATAGGAAAATTTTTTTCTCAAGATGCATTGGTTGAAATTATGAAAAAAACAAACTGTGAAATAGGGGATAGTATTTTCATGGCTTGTGGAAAACAAGATGAATTAGAAAAAATTACTGCACTAGCAAGAGATAAAATTGCAAAAGATCTTGATTTAATTGATGAAAATATTTTCGCATTTTGTTGGATTGTAGATTATCCAATGTTCGAAAAAGATGAATCAACAAATAAGATTGAATTTAGTCATAATCCATTTTCAATGCCTCAAGGTGATTTAAGTGAAAAAGATTTTGAAAACCCATTAGATATACTTGCTTATCAATACGACATAGTTTGTAATGGTATAGAATTATCTTCAGGAGCAATTAGAAATCATAAACCAGAACTTATGTATAAACTTTTCTCGATTGCAGGATATGATAAAAATCAAGTAGATGAAAAATTTAGTGGTATGATTAATGCACTTAGTTATGGCGCACCTCCACACGGAGGAATAGCACCTGGTATTGATAGAATCGTAATGTTACTAGCTAATGAGAAAAATATTAGGGAAGTTACCATGTTTCCAATGAACCAAAACGCTCAAGATTTGATGATGAATGCACCATCTGAGGTAAATACAGATCAATTGAAAGAATTAAATTTAGCTTTAAAAACAAAAAAATAACTTATTTTTTACCTTTTAAACTTATTTTAACATCTGAAAGATCAACTAGATTTTTTTTATAATTATTTCTAACGAAACCTTTACTGGTAATGTCTTTTACAATTTTCAATAACTGATTTTGATCTTCAGAGCTTTGATCTTCTGTATTGATGACATCATTTCCTCCAATAGCTGGAGTATGGGCCAGATCTTCTCTATTTTGATATGAAATAGCTAATTCTCTAAAAATATAATCCAAAATTGAGGTAGCACTTAAAATTCTATCATTACCATGTACTTTGCCTGATGGTTCAAATTTTGTGCCAACAAATGCACTTATAAACTCATCTAACGGAACACCGTATTGAAGGCCTAAAGAAACAGCAATTGCAAAGTTATTCATTAAGGCTTTAACAAGTTCACCCTCTTTACTGGTATCAATAAATATTTCTCCAATTTTTCCGTCTTCATACTCTCCAGTATGTAGGTAAACTTTGTGGTCACCAATAGTAGCTTTTTGAATATATC
>CACJNV010000014.1 GCA_902594865.1 uncultured Pelagibacteraceae bacterium
TATATGTGGTGGTATTATAAAGATTATAAAAAAAATCCATCGACTCCAATAAACAATTTTATTAAAGATAATATTTTAAATATTTCAAAATTAACTGTTTGGCACCAAGTAATAATACAAAAAACTTAATTATAATTTTACTTTATTTAAAGCATTATTTTTGAATAGATTTGCTTCTTTTATATACCTTCTTACCATTTGAGTTGTTTTGTGACCTGTCATAGCCATTATACTTCTTTCATCTGCACCAGATTCAGCTGCTACTGTCGCAAAACCCGATCTTAAACTATGACCTGCAAAATTTTTATTTTCTATTCCTGCTAAATTTAAATACTCTTTCATTAACAAAACTACAGATTGGTCAGATAATCTTGTATCTGTTAAAGCCGATCCTTTTGAAAATCTTCTAAAGATAGGCCCAGATTTTATTTTAGAAATATCTAGCCATTTTTTTAGGTTAACTATGGGACAATATATTTCATTGGAAAAGTAGGGTATTCCTTTTATCATTCCCTCACCAAGCTGATCTGTTTTTGATCTTTTTATACTAATTTTAAGACCTTCAGGAACAAATTCTAAATCCTCATAATCAATTGAAATAAGCTCAGTTCTTCTGAAGCCACCACTAAAGCCAATTAAGATTATAGATTTGTCTCTTAATTTCTTAATTTCTTCAACTTTTTTCTCATTTATTGCATTAATTACTAATTTTAAATGATTGATTAATATAGGTTTTTTTCCTTTTTGAAAACTTCCTTTAACTCTTCTTATTCCCATTAAATTTTCAACAATGATTGGATGTTTTGTATCTAAATAATGGCCTTTTAATTTATGCACCATACTAATAGATACTAATCTTCTTCTTAGTGTGCTTATTTTTGAATTTTTAGAAAGATGGGTTAGGTATAATGAGACAATTTTAGGTTCTGTTGGCAAAGATTTCAAACCATGTTTTGCGCAAAAAGCTCCAAAATCTTTAAAGTCAGATTTATAAGCTCTTAAAGTATTATTTGCCTTAGAGCTTTTGAGGTTATTTAAGGTTGCCTCATGTAATGATTTTAAGTCTGTTGTTAGCACATTCATATAATTACTATTGATAACAATTAATTATCATTAGTAATATATCAAGAGTTTTCTAATGTCAAATAAAATAATTAGTCATTTTTTAGGGACAATTAATGATATTGCGAGCTCAATAATGATGAAATATAACTTATAGATGGGCATAGACGGAGTAATTGAACCGATATATTTCTTAATAACATCTTTTGGTTTTGCAATATTAAGCTTTATTAATTATAGAAAATCTGGAAAAACTCTTGAAACTATTTATCTTTCAATTTTAACTGTTTTCTTTATAGTTTGTTTCATTATTTTAAATTTTTATTGATGAAAGGTACTAAATTTCAATTAAAAGTCTGGAATTACCTTAAAACTATCCCAAAAGGCTCCGTTAAAACCTATAAACAGGTAGCAATAGCTATAAAAAGCCCTAAATCAGTGCGTGCTGTAGCTAATGCATGTGGAAAAAACCCATATGCCCCCAAAATACCCTGTCATAGAGTAATTCGGTCCGATGGAGGCCTTGGTGGATACTCAGGGAGAGGTGGAATTAAGACAAAACTGCGTTTATTGAGATCCGAAAAAGTTGATATTTAGTGGCTTTTTTGGTCTATTTTATGGCCAAAAAGACTAGTAAAATCAACGTTTTTTTAATATTTAAGCTTATTTAAACATAAATAGTAATATTCACCCTTCAGTTGCACCATATATCGAGATATAACAAAATAAAGTACCTCTATGGCCGTTTAAAACATATATTCTATAACTGCATTGCTCTACTTTTCAATGATACCAAGGCTTAATTTAGTATCAATTTTTATAAAATTTTTAAAAATTTTTGTTCCCCTACCCACTTATTAAAATAAGAATTTTGAATTTAGTGTTTAATTATCTTATAAAACCATTGGTATTAAACACTTTTAAGTATTATGGTTTATTTTCTTTATTAATATTACTATTTATGTCTTTATCTATTTAAGATAATAGTAATTTATTTGATAATTTGTATTAATTTATCTATATTTTATATATTAAAAAATATAATAATTACAATAGTTTAATTTATTATATTAATGTATTACATTATATATTAGTAACTATTTATTTACTATTAATTAGAACGATTAAGCAAATATTCTCTTCTAGAAATATATAGACCACTGAGAACAATGATAAATAAACCTAAATAAGTCCAGCTATCTGGCAATTCATGAAAGAAATAATAACTAATTAGTATATTGGTAATTATCTCTGTATAGCCCAAAGGAGCTAATTTAGAAGCATCAGCGTATTTGAGTGATAATATGAGAAAAAGATGCGCTACAGAGGCTATAAGGCCGATTAAAGCCATTAAAATCCACTGATTTGACGTAGGATTAACCCAAACTGAGGGCATAAATAGGCTAATTATAATGGTTCCTATTAAACCTGATAGTAAAAGGGTTAAAAGAGGATTGTCAGAGGTACTGAGCTTTCTCGTGATAATAAGATAAAACCCATAGCAAATTCCATTACCTAAAGCAGCCATAGTAGCTAAATTAAGTTCTATAAAGCCAGGTCTGATTACAATTAAAGTTCCAATAAATCCTAATGATACAGCAGTCCACCTCTTCACCCCTACTTTCTCATTTAAAAAAAATGGAGATAAGGCTGTAACACAAATTGGAGCAACAAAAGCTAAGGTTAAGGCTTTAGGAAGTGAAATTTCCGATATTGCATAAAAGAATAAATAAGTAGAAAAAACAAAAATTAATCCTCTAATTAATTGGAGGGCTGGTTTTTTTGTCCAAACTAATGAATGCCTATAAAAGATAAGCATTAGGGATAATGTAAAGACTACAGTAAAAAAATATCTTGCCCACGTTATCTGCAAAACATCCATAGATGAGCTTAAATATTTAGCAAAAGCATCCATTACAGGAACAATCATCCAAGCAGATGCATTTAAAATTATAGCCTTCATAAAAGAAGGATATCTCTTAATAGAAGTATTTTAAAGCAAAGAATAATGTAATAGGAATAGTGAATAAGGACATGAGTGTAGATACTACAATTGTGCTAGATATATTATCTACAATTTCTTTAGGAGAATACATGTGCGCAATCAAATAACACAAAATTGCACTAGGCATACAAGACTGAATTAACAGAACACCGGCTGGTATACCAGATAAATTAAAAAATTTTATAACAGCAAATCCTATAATAGGACCTAATATTACTCTTCCAAAAGAAGTTATTAATGCATCTTTAAAAGAAAATACTTTCATTTGTGTAAGAGCAACACCTAGCGACATAAGGATCATTACAATCATTCCATAAGCTAAAAGCATTACAGTATTTAATACAAATTGAGGAAATGGAATTTCAAAATACAAAAAGAGTACTGTTATTAAAATTGCGTAAAATGATGGACTTTTTAATATTGTTTTAAAATCAAAGGCTCTTTTTGCTAAAAAAATATTTAAAGTAAAGTGGAGTAAAACAATAAGAGATGAAATTGCAGCTGCTATACCCATTCCTAATTCACCATAGGCAAATAAACAAATCGGAATACCCATATTTCCAGTATTCGGCAAGATAAAAGTTGGTAATTCACGAATATAATCTTTCTTCATAAGAACAAGAAAAATCAAACCTACAATCCCAAATAATGTTAATAAGATAATTGCGTAACCAAAATATTCACTAAATAACTCAAAAGTTACTCCACCAGCAGTAATAGCAAAAATAACGAGAGCTGGAGTTCCAAAATTACCAGCGTATGTAGTTATAAATGATGTATCAAAATCGGGATTTTTTTTACCCAAATGATATCCAAGACCTACTATTAGGAATACTGGAAATAAAACTTCAAAAAGTTTTAAATAAATTTCCATTAACCAAGCAATCTAATTAATGTTGGTGTTTTTAAAATATTTTTATTTTTTTTGAAAATAGACAAGCAATTATGAATATTAGTTTCAGATGTTTTATGAGTTATAATAACTATTGTTGCCTTATTGTTTTTCTTATCAGGTGTCTGGATTAACCTTTTAACTGAAATTTTGTATTTAGCTAAACGGTTAGTTATTTCGGATAATACACCGGGCTTATCTTTTACTTCAAATCTTAAATATAATGAATTTACATAATTATTTACATTATATGGCTTTAAAGATTTGAGCTTAGAAACACTAACACCGAAAGGTTTTTTTATATTTCCACGCAAAATTGATAATAAATCAGAAAGTAATGATGAAGAAGTAGGGCCTGGTCCAGCTCCCTCCCCTTGCAATACACTTTCTCCAACAGGTTTACCTTGCAGAATTACTGCATTCATTACACCGTTAACATTACCAATATAAGATTTTTTACTAACCAAACATGGATGAACAGTTTCAAAAAGATGATTATTCTTTAACTCAGAAATTCCCAGTAGCTTTATTCTTAAATCTAATTGATTTGCAATTTTAATATCTTTTAATTCAATTTTTTCTATTCCTTCCATTAAACATTTATGTTTTGAAATTTTACTATTAAAGGCTAAAGCAGACAAAATTCTTACTTTTGCAAAAGCGTCAAAACCATTTAAGTCTAATTTAGGATTACCAGGTTCAGCATAACCAAGTATCTGTGCTTTTTTTAAAACGTCAGCAAAATTTTCATTTGAATTTTCCATTTCAGATAAAATATAATTTGAGGTACCGTTCAGAATTCCATAAACTTTTGATATTTTATTTGTTGCCAATCCTTCTTTAATAGATCTTAATATGGGGATACCTCCAGCAACTGATGCTTCAAATTCCAAATTAACTTTATTTTTTTCTGCAAGTTTTGCTAACTCATTACCATGTTTTGATATTAAAGCTTTATTAGGTGTAATAACATGGATTTTACTTTTTAAAGCAGTTTCTACAACTTTTTTAGAAACTCCATCTGATAAACCTATAGCTTCAAACAATATATCGATGTTATTTTTTTTAAAAATTTCTAAAGGATTTTTGTAAAATATTTTTTTATTAACTTTAAATTTTCTTTTTTTATTAATACTTCTTGCAGATACAGCCACTACATTTATTTTCTTACCTGTTTTAAGCTGAATATCTTTCTTTTTTGTATTTAGTTCGTTTAGCAAATAATTGCCAACCTGACCAAGTCCTACTACTGCAATATTAATTAATCTACTCATTTACTTATATCTGGATATTTACTTTTTTTTGTATAGTCATCTATATAAATCTCATATTCCTCTAATGTCATTGACGTTATATCGTCTGCCTTTTTTAATATTTGATTTAATTTTTTTTGATTATTTTTATTTTCAATAGAATTTTCTGTCCAATATTGAGAATCTTTATTTAAAGAACAATTGGCTAATATGAATGAAAAAAAAATTATTATGAATTTTCTCATTTTAATCCAGTCTTTTCCGGAAAATCAAATTTATTATTTAAATTTTGTACAGCTTGACCTGCCCCACCCTTAATTAAATTATCAATAGCAGATAGAATGATTATTTTATTACTATATTTAGATTTGCAAACTGAAATATAACAATTGTTAGTATTTATTACGTCATTGGTGCTTAACAATGTGTCAGACTTAAATATTTTTACAAAACTTTCATTTTTATAAAAACTAATTAATGTTTTTAATACTTTTGTTTGTGAAATATTATTTTCTAAATCAACATATATAGTGCTCAGAATACCTCTAAACATTGGTGATAAGTGAGGAGTAAAACTAAATTGAAATTTTTTCTTAGTAAATTTTCTTAACATTTGATCTATTTCAGAATTATGACGATGAAAGCCGACTCCATAAGCACTCAGAGACTGATATAGATTTTTATCTTTATATTTTTTGTGAACTCCTCTACCAGCACCTGAATATCCGGATTTTGAATCAATTATAATATTATTAAGTTTAATTAAATTTTTCTTAAATAAAGGAAATAGAGGAAGCAATATTGATGTTGGATAACATCCTGGACATGAAATAATATTATATTTTTTAATCTCTTTTCTATTAATTTCAGGAAGTAAATAAATACTTTTTTTTATTAAATTAGTTGCTCGATGTTTTTGTTTATACCATTTTAAATAATCAGAAGCTTTTTCTAATCTAAAATCTGCAGCAAGATCGATTAGAGTATGATTTTTGCTTAAATGTTTAGATATATCTTGCGCTTCTCCATTTGGAAGTGCTGTAAAAATAACATGAACGTCTTTTAATAATTTTTTATTAAATTTTAAAATTTTTGGTAATTTATATTTAGATAAAGATTTATCGTAAAATTTGACGTGTTTACCCACAGAGGAGTTTCCACAAAGGTATTTAATATTAATATATTTGTGTTTAACTAATAATTTAATTAATTGAACACCAATATATCCAGTTGATCCAGCAACTAATGCGTTAAGCTTAGGCATTTTTTATTATAACAGTTAAAAATTAAAAAAAAATTATCTTTTAGAGAATTGGAAGCTTCTTCTAGCTTTTCTTCTACCAGGTTTTTTTCTTTCAACAGCTCTTGAGTCTCTGGTAGTAAGTTTCTCTGTTTTTAAGGTGGCTTTTAGATTTTCATCAAATAATACTAAAGCTTTTGAAATACCGTGAACCATAGCTCCTGCTTGGCCTGTAGGCCCTCCTCCTTTTACACTACATCTTACATCATAATCAGTAGCCTGATTAATTATCTCAAAGGGTCTTGTAATTTGCATTTTATGAGTTTCGTCAGCAAAATAATCACTAAATAATTTACCATTTACATAAATTTTACCAGAACCTTTTTTTAGCCAAACTTTAGCTATTGATGTTTTTCTTCTTCCTGTAGCATATTTGCTATCTTTAAAATCTAATTTTAATTTAGGAGATTTTGATGCTGATTGAGTATTTTCCATCTTAGTTTCTTGCTATATTTTTACTATTTAATTTGTCTAACTCGATAACTGTAGGATTTTGTGCTGAATGCGGATGTTCATTTCCTGCATAAATTTTTAATTTTGTTAATTGTTTTCTACCCAATACTCCACCAGGTAACATTCTTTTAACTGCCATTTTTAAAGTTTCTCCAGGTTTTTTTTCATGAAGTTTCTCAGGTGTTGTAACTTTAATTCCACCTGGATGACCAGTGTGTCTGTAATATTTTTTATCTTGAAATTTTTTTCCAGTAAATTTTGCTTGTTCAATATTTTTAACAACAACAAAATCACCATCATCCATATGAGGAGTGTATGTAGTTTTGTTCTTGCCTCTTATGATATTGGAAACAACAGTTGCTAATCTTCCAACTACCGCATTCTTCGCGTCTATTTCATACCAAGATGAATTTAATTGGTCTTTTTTAGTGAATTTTGTCATTGTGCGAGGATTAATACTATTAATAATTACAAAGTCAATTTTATATTTAGCTTGAAATATGTAGCTATTATGCTACAAATTACTTGCCGATTTGATCCTATTGCGGGCTTATAACTGCTAAAAAGGAAATTTCATAAAATTAATAAATCGGCAGGCATTTGAACTGTATTGTGCGCCTAACATAATGTTGAAGCACTAAAAAAGGAGTAAAATGACTAAAAAAAGAAATAACCCTGAAACTATTGCCATACATGGTGGTGACTATAGGAGTGATCCAGCGACGAACGCCGTAGCTGTTCCGATTTATAGAACAACATCGTACCAATTTAACAACACAGAGCACGCTGCCAACCTTTTCGCTCTTAAAGAATTTGGTAACATATACACTCGTATAATGAACCCTACAAATGATGTCCTGGAAAAAAGAGTTGCCGCTCTTGAAGGAGGTCTGTCATGTGTAACTGTATCTTCAGGTCAAACAGCTTCAACATTTGCTGTATTAAATGTAGCTCAAGCCGGTGATAATATAGTTAGCTCAACCGATCTTTATGGTGGAACAGTATCTTTATTTACACATACGCTTAGTAAACTTGGTATAGAGATAAGATATGCAGATCCAAGTAATCCTAAAAACTTTGAGAAGTTAATTGATGATAAAACTCGAGCTTTTTATGGTGAAACTCTACCCAATCCATATTTAAGAGTCTTTCCAATAAAGGAAGTTTCTGACATTGGAAGAAAATATAATATACCATTAATCATGGATAACACAGCTGCACCCGTAATATGCAAACCGATTGAACATGGAGCTGCAGTAGTAATTCACTCACTTACAAAATATATAGGTGGGCATGGTACTGCAGTTGCAGGAAGTATCGTTGATAGTGGTAACTTTGATTGGACCGCAGATCCAAAGAGACAACCATTATTTAACGAACCGGATGCAAGTTATGGTGGTGTTATTTGGGGAAAAGCTGTACCGGAATTAACTGGTGCTAATGTTCCCTTTGCTGTTAGAGCAAGAGTTTGTTTATTGAGAGACTTAGGGTCAGCTCTGGCTCCGGATAATGCTTTTGCAATAATTCAAGGACTTGAAACTGTTGCTTTAAGAATGAGACAACATTGCGCTAACGCCGAGTATGTAGTTGATTTTCTTAAAAAACATAAAGAAGTTACAAAAGTTATTTATTCTACAGAACACGATAAACCAATTGCTGATAGAGCAAAAAAATATCTTAAAGGTGGAAATGGACCAATGATTGGTATCGAACTTAAAGGTGGTATCGAGGCTGGTAAAAAATTTATCGAGTCTTTAAAAATGTTCTATCACGTTGCTAATATTGGTGATGCTAGAAGTTTAGCAATTCACCCAGCAAGCACAACTCATAGTCAATTAAATGAGAAAGAGCTAGCCGCATCAGGTGTTACACAGAGTTATGTAAGACTTTGTATCGGTATTGAACACATAGATGATATAATTGAGGATCTAGATCAAGCATTGAATAAATCTTCAAAGGGCAATTTAAAAGCTGTAAGCTAATTTGAGGTTTTAATGTCTACAAATAGAAACTAATAAATAGTTTTTTTATATTTTACAATATAAAGAAAATATAAAGTTGAAAGTATTATTAAAATAGAATTTATCTGGTGTAGAGATGCATAGAGCATTTTTACTCCAGATAAAATAGTAAGAACTCCCAAAAAAATTTGAAAAAGTAAACTAATTCCAACAATAAAAATTGGAATTCTCAAATTCACATTTCTATTTTTTAAAACAAAATAGAGTATAAAAAAATATATTATGACAATTAAATAACCTAAATTCCTATGAATAAATTGAACAAGTGATTGATCATCAAATACTGTGAGACTAAAAAAATCACTGATCATACTGTCATCAGGAAAGTATGATGAACCCATTAAAGGCCATGTATTATAAATTTTTCCTGCATCCATACCAGAGACAAATGCTCCAATTATTAATTGTAAAAACAATAATAAAAGAAAGAATTTAATTAAGTTTAATTTAATATTAATTTGATTAATTTTTATATTTGTTAGTTTTAAAAACTTCCAGAAAACTAAAGATAAAATAATAAAAGCAATAAATAAATGTAGTGACAATCTATAATGACTAACATCAACTCTATCAACTAAACCACTTGAGACCATGTACCATCCTATAAATCCTTGAAAACACACTAAGAAAAAAATAATTGAATATTCTCTTAAAATCCAAACGCCATTTTTTATTGTAAAATAAATCATTGGCAAAAGAACAGTTAGACCAATTAATCTACCCAATTGACGATGTGCCCATTCCCACCAAAAAATTATTTTAAATTCATTTAAAGTCATATTGAAATTTTGTTCTTTAAACTCAGGTATTGTTTTATAAAGATCAAAATATTCTATCCATTTATCACTCGATAAAGGAGGCAATGTACCAACAAAAAGTTCCCAAGTAGTAATGGATAGGCCAGAGTCAGTTAATCTGGTTAAGCCCCCTACTAAAATTATAAGCACGATCATTAGTAATAAAGTGATCATCCATATTTTTAATTGAGAATTTAAAGAATAATTCTGACTGTACATGATTAGATAAATATAATAATTATTAATTAAACCAATAAATTAAATGTCGCCTAAAAACAAAAAAAAATTAGAAATAATAAGATCTAAATTAGATAAGTTAGATAATAAGTTGCTATCTTTGATTAAATTTAGGACAAATCTTGTAAAAGAAGTTTTAAAACTTAAAGAATTTAAAAAAGAAATAGTGGATAAAAAACGTATAAATTTTATACTTAAAAAAATTCACTCTAAATCCAAGAAACTAAAGATTGATCCTAAAATCACTAATCGTATTTGGAAAAATATGATTTTATCTTATATCGATTACGAAAAAAGAAACTTTAAAAAGAAGTAATTATTTACTATGTGGTGGAAGCTTTTTTTCCACAAACATTTCATGTTTTCTTGTATCTGGGTTGTATTTTTTTGCTGAAAGTTTTACTTTAGCTTTCTCACCTCCAGCAGGTTTTTTGACATAATAGAAGTAAGGACTGTCTGGTTTCGCCTCAGGTACCATTCTTACTTTAACGTGTGTTTTTTTCGCCATTTTTTAATTCTTTTAATTTATCAGAAATTTTTTTTAACTTAATTTTTAAATTTTCAGTTCTTATAGATTTATCTGCAATTTCGTCAAGCTTTAAAGAATCTTCATTATTTAATATTTTTTTAACACCATTTATTGTCATACCCTGATCTTTAAGTAAAAATTTAACTTTTTTTAGAAGATTTATTGTCTTCTCATCATAATACCTTCTATTGGAATTTAATATTTTTGGTTTAATTTGTTTAAATTGAGTCTCCCAAAATCTAATAACATGTGTCGGTAAAGCTCCTTTGTCATTTGATTTAAGATTTAATATTTTAGCTACTTCACCAATAGTTTTATAAGCACTATCTAATTTATTCATTATCCTTCAAATTAATAAATTCTTTAAATTCTTTTGATGGTTTAAACAAAACAACATCTCTACTTGAAATTACTTTTGCTTCTTTTGTCTTTGGATTTCTTCCAATCCTTGATTTTTTTTGTCTTATAGAAAAAGTGCCAAATTTAGATAGTTTTAATTTTTTTTCCTCTTTAATATTGGATACAATAGTTGATAAAAAATCTTCAATTAAATTTTCAGATATTTGTTTTGAGAAACCAAGCTGCATATAAACCAAATTAACTAAGTCTTTTTTAGTTAAATTAATTCTCATATTAAATATTTTGCTTAATCTTTTCTATCAAATTACCTTTTACAATTCTATGGCAAACATCTAAAGAGTTTGAAAAGCCTATATAATCAGTTCCTCCATGACTTTTAACAACTGGAGAGTCTAAACCAATAAATATAGCTCCATTGTACAATCTAGGATCTAGTCTTTTCTTAAATTTTTTTAAGTTTGAGATATTTAGCAAAGATGCAATTTTACCCATTAATGTGCCAGTCATAGCATTTTTTAATTCACTTGTTATAAAATTCGCAGTACCTTCTGCGGTTTTTAATGCGACGTTTCCAGTGAAACCATCTGAAACAATTACATTTACATCTCCGTCCATAAGATGGTTACCCTCAATATATCCAGCAAAATTATAATTATCTGATTTTTTTTCATTTAATAATTGATAAGTTTCTTTGATAGTTTCATTTCCTTTTAATTCCTCTGAACCAATATTTAATAAAGCAACATTAGGTTTATCATTAGGATAAAGTGAAGTGTACAATGAGGCTCCCATTATTGAAAAGTCTAATAGATTTTTTGAGCTACACTCAATATTTGCACCCAAATCTAATACAACACTCATTCCTTTTTTGTTTGGCCATAATGCAGACAAAGCAGGTTTGTCTATATTTTCAATCATTTTTAAATTTAATTTTGAAACAACCAATAATGCACCTGTATTACCAGCCGATATTACTATATCTGCTTCCTTATCTTTAACACTTTGAATAGCAAGCCACATGCTTGTATCCTTACCTCTCTTTGCTCCCTCTAAAGGACTGTCAGTACTTTCGATTTTTTTTTCTGTGTGAATTATTTCAAAAAAATCACTTGAAATTTTTCCATTGATCAATTGATCTATCTGATTTTTATCTCCAAATATTTTAAAAAAAATATTTTGATTTGAAGAATGATTTAAAATAATACCGTCTATTATTTTTTTTGGAGAGCCATCACCACCCATTGCATCAACTGCAATTTTAATCAAATCTGACATTATTATTGAATATTATATACTATTCTTTTGGGTCTAAAACTTGTCTTCCCTTATACATGCCAGTTTTAATGTCTAAATGATGAGATAGCCTATATTCACCTGATTTTTTATCCTCAACTATATTTTTAGTTGAAAATTTCATAGTTTGAGCTCTTCTCATTCCAGTTCTTGATGGAGTTTGTTTACGTTTTGGTACTGCCATAATTATGGGTTAATTACACTTTTTAAATAATAATTCAAATTTTTTTTTGATAATTTTGCATTAAATTCATTAAAATAATCAAGTAATTCCTCTCTATTATCAAAATCACTTAAAAATAACGAAATTTTCTCCAATTTTTCAGTTTTTGATAATTTATCCCAAAAATGAATCTCGGATAACATTGAATGAAATAAGTTTATATAGTCCTTCATTTTTTTATTGATAGACTGATCTCCATAACCAATTTCTCTAATACTAAGTTCCAATTGTCTGAAACTAAAATCATAAATATCTTGCAAAATTTTCTTATTATCCTCATTTTTAAAATTTTTTAAAAAAAAGGAAAAATGAAGTAAAAAAAGAATTAATCGATCAGAAAAATTATCTTTTCTATTAAGATTTTTATAAAGATCTTTATTTCTAGTGTAATTAATTAAATTGTTATAAATATATAGGTATTTATTATTCATGTTAAAAATATTATATATAATTTTATTTTCAATAATAGTTTCAAATTGCTCGTTAAGGCCTGTGGTAAAACATCATGGTGTCCCCTTTTTAGATAAAAAACAGACAAAATTAATTGTCAATAAAAGCAATATAAATGATATAAAAAACATATTAGGAAATCCATCAACAAAAAGTAAATTCGATAATGATATATGGATTTATATTGAAAGAAAACAAAGTCAGTCAGAATTAAAAAACCTTGGAAAAATGAAAATTTATAAAAATGATGTTTTGGTTTTAGAAATAAACAATAATGGAATTCTAAAGAAAAAAAAACTTTATAATATGGAAGACATGGAAAATATTAAAATTGTTAAAGAAACAACAGAAGAAGGATTTAGAAAGAATTCATTTATTTATAGTTTTATGTCTAGTATGAGACAAAAAGTAAATGACCCTCTTGGACAGAGGGCCAAAAAACGTAAAGAGATTAGCCAGCGATAACTGCTAATAAAAGTAGAGCTACAATATTTGTTATTTTAATCATCGGATTAACAGCAGGACCTGCAGTATCTTTATAAGGATCTCCAACTGTATCACCAGTAACAGCAGCTTTATGAGCTTCTGAACCTTTTCCACCATGATTTCCATCTTCAATATATTTTTTTGCATTATCCCATGCACCACCTCCTGCAGTCATTGATACCGCAACAAATAAACCAGTTATAATAACACCAAGTAACATTGCACCAACTGCAGCTAGGGCAGCAACTTGTCCACCAATTGATAGAATTACAAAATATAAAACAACTGGAGATAAAACTGGTAATAATGATGGTATAATCATTTCCTTGATAGCAGCAACAGTAAGTAAATCTACTAATTTAGCGTAGTCAGGTTTTTGTTTTTTTTTCATAATACCTGGAAATTTTTTAAATTGTCTTCTTACTTCAACCACAACTGCACCACCTGCTCTTCCAACAGCTTGCATCCCCATTGAACCAAAAAGATAAGGTAACATTCCACCAATTAATAAACCAACAACTACATAAGGATTAGATAAATCAAAAGTTACTACGATACCTTCTAATGCAGATCCTGCTTCTTTTGAAAAATGTTTGATGTCTTCAGTGTAAGCAGCGAATAAAACTAAAGCACCTAAACCAGCAGAACCAATTGCATAACCTTTTGTAACAGCTTTAGTTGTGTTTCCTACTGCATCTAGAGCATCTGTTGTTTTTCTTACTTTCTTATCAAGATTAGACATTTCTGCTATACCACCAGCATTATCAGTAACCGGTCCGTACGCATCTAAAGCAACAACCATCCCCGCTAATGCAAGCATAGTAGTTACTGCAATGGCAATGCCAAAAAGTCCTGCAATAGAATTTGTAATAAGAATTCCAGCAACAATTATTAATGCTGGTATCGCAGTTGCTTCCATAGAAACAGCTAGTCCTTGGATAACATTAGTGCCATGACCAGTTGTTGATGATAAAGCAACAGATTTAACTGGTCTATAACTTGTTCCTGTATAGTATTCAGTAATCCAAATTAATAATCCAGTAATAACTAACCCTATGACACCACAATAATATAGATCCATTCCATTAAAAGTTTTATCATTAATTGTATATTCATTTGTAAAACCAATTACATGATCTGTAACAGGCCAAAGTATTACTAAAGATGCTACTGCAGATACAACAAATCCTTTATACAAAGCATTCATAACGTTATTACTTCTTCCAAGTTTAACGAAAAATGTTCCAACAATAGATGTTAACAAGCACGCAGCACCAATAGATAAAGGGTAAATCATCATATTAAGATCACCAACAAAGAAAATTGAGGATAAAACCATTGTTGCAACAATTGTAACAGCATATGTTTCAAATAAATCAGCAGCCATACCAGCACAATCTCCTACGTTATCACCAACGTTATCTGCTATCACAGCAGGATTTCTAGGATCATCCTCTGGAATTCCAGCTTCAACTTTTCCAACTAAGTCAGCACCTACGTCTGCACCTTTTGTAAAAATTCCACCACCTAATCTTGCAAAAATAGAAATTAGAGAAGCACCAAAACCTAATGCAACTAATGCATTAACTATTTCTCTTTCTTCAACATTAGATTTCAATAATATATAATAATAAACAGCTATAGCTAATAAAGCTAAACCAGCAACCAACATTCCAGTTACAGCACCAGATTTAAAAGCAACTGAAAGACCTTGAGCTAAACCTTTTCTAGATGCTTCTGCTGTTCTTACGTTTGCTTCTACAGAAACTAACATTCCAACATAACCTGCTATACCTGATAATGCAGCACCAATTAAATAACCAAGACCTACTAGTGGACTAAATGCAATACTTACAATTACTAAAACTACAGCACCAACAATAGCAATAGTTTTATATTGTCTTGCTAAATATGCCTTTGCACCAATTTGAATTGCAGATGCAATATCTTGCATTTTTGCATTTCCTGCACTTGAATTAAGAATGTTTTTACCAGTTAAAAATCCATAAACGATAGATAATAAACCAGCTCCAATTGTATATAATAGTATTGTTTCGACTGTTCCGCTCATATTAACCTTAAGTTGTTGGTTGTTAAATTTTTAAGCCCGCACAATACAAAAAAAGATAGAAAAGACAATGATTAACTTCTAAAACCGATGAATATAACCTTTGGATTTAGCTCGTATTTGCTTGCCTTTTTCGTCGAAAATCAAAGATCTATCTTTACCAGATACAATTTTACCAATTTTAGTTATTTTAATTCCAGTTGTTTTAGATGCTTTTTGAATGATTCTAGCTTTATTAATATCTGCAGTAAATAATACCTGATAATCATCTCCATTAGAAATTAGATTAATTTTATTTAATCTTTGTTTTTTAATTAAATTACTCAATTTATTGGAAACAGGTATTTTATTTTCAAATAAATGAAATGATAAACTTTGTCTATTAATCATTTTTGATAAATCATCAATTAATCCATCTGAAACATCAATAGAAGAATTGGCAAATTTTAATAAATATTTTGTTAAATTTAAAGGCAATTCTGGTTTGTAATATTTATCTATAAAAAATAATTTATCTTTATTTTTAAATTTAACCTTATTACTTAATGCTTTAAATCCTAAATAACTATCTCCCAAATTTCCAGTCACATAAATGTCATCATTTGATTTAGCTTTATTACGATAAATTATTTTATTTGAATATCCCAATGAGGTGATTGTAAAACTGAGTTTGCTTGAAAAAGTTGTGTCTCCTCCACATAAATCTATATTAAATTTATTTTGTTCTGATTTAAGTGACTTTGAAATTTTATATAAATTATTTTTTGTAAATGTTTTTTTATTACCTGAACCAGAAATAAAATAAAACTTTGGTATTACGCCTTTACAAATTAAATCAGAAATTGATGACCTTAATATTTTTTTAATTACTAAATCTGGGGATTTAAAATCATAAAAATGCGAACCAATATTGTATGTATCAACAGATATAACAACACCTCTTTTTTTATCAAAAAAAACATCGTCATTTAAGTTAAGAGCAGATTTATTTTTTTTAGCTATTTTAAAAAAATAATTATTTATTAGATCAAATTCATGCATTGTTAGATCTTAATTTTTTTCCAACGTTGTCTAATAAAGCATTAAGATACTTTGTTTGTGAATCTTCAAGAAAAAAATTTGATGAATTTAAATATTCTTTAATAATTATGTTAATAGATAAATTTGGCTTATACATAAATTCATAAGTTGCTGCTTTTAAAATTGTTTGAAAAACTTTGTCTAATTTTTCAAATACAAATTCATCACCTAATTTATTATTTAATTCATCTAAAATAAGATCGTTTCTTTCTATCGTTCCTAAAACAATATCTTTAATAAATTTTTTAAATCTGTGTTTTGGAAAATCTAGATCATTATCTTCATTATAAAATTTACCATATAATTTCTGAATAATTATAACTCTAGGGTTATTTTTTGGATTATAATGAGTTCTCATTTTTGAGACAAAACTGAAATCACAGCTTCTGCAGCTTCAGCACCTTTTTTTCTTCTTGCTCTTGCTTGAGCCATATTTAGACAAGTAATTATTCCATTTCCAATAGGTTTTTTACTATCTATAGATAATTTCATTATCGCATCTGTTGAAGCTTGAGAAATAAAATCAAAGTGTGGCGTTTGACCTTTAATTACACATCCTAGAGCTAAGAAACCATCATATTTTTTTAAATTTTTTGAGATTGTAACTGGAATTTCAAAAGCACCAGGTACTTTAATAATTTTTATTATATTTTTTTTTGGAATTATTTTTAAAGCACTGCTTATTAACCCATCAGCAATATCTTTGTAATAATCTGCTACAACAATTAAATATTTTTTTTTCATCAAATTAATTCCTGTTTTGTAATTTTTATACCATAACCATCAAGACCAATAACTTTTTTTGGTGATTTAGTGATTAATATCATGTTTTTAATTTTTAGGTCTTTAATAATTTGAGCTCCAATACCATAATTTCTTATTAACTTGTCATTTCCCTTTTTATAAAAGTCTTTGTTTTTATAATCTTTTAAAGTCTGAGTTACTGATTTTAAATTTGAGTCTTTGATAAAAACTAAAACACAATTTTGATATTTTTTAAAATAATTTAAAGTCTTATTAAATGAGTTTGGTAGTGATTGATTTATAAGATAGTTTTTGACAACATTAGATGAAATTACTCTTACTCTTGGAGTAATACCTTTTTTTATTTTACCTTTTATCAATGCAAAATGCTCTGAACCATCTAAAAGATTCTCATAAATTCTAATATTGTATTTTTGATTTTTTACATCAATCTTGCTTTGCTTTTTAAGTTTAATAAGTTTTTCTTTTTTTAGTCTATATGCGATCAGATCTTCTATCTTTCCAATTTTTAATTTATGTTTTTTTGCAAAATTGAATAAATCCTGACCTCTAGCCATTGTTCCATCTTCATTCATAATTTCACAAATTACAGCAGAGTTATTTTTTTTTGCTAATTTAGATATATCAACTGAAGCTTCAGTGTGCCCCGCTCTAACAAGCACTCCACCATCTTTTGCGATAATTGGAAACACGTGACCAGGCGAAACAATCTCATTTTTATTTACATTTTTTTTTGAAGCAATTTTGATTGTTTTCGCTCTATCTTTAGCAGATATACCTGTTGTTATTCCTTTTTTTGCTTCAATAGAAATTGTAAATGCAGTCTTGTTTCTTGATTGATTGACTGGAGACATTAAAGATAAATTTAATCTTTTTGCTTGAAGTGAATCAAGTGCTAAACAAATTAAGCCACGACCGTATTTTGCCATGAAGTTAATGTTCTTTGCATTTGAGTCTGATGTTGAAATAACTAAATCTCCTTCATTTTCTCTTTTTTCATCATCTACTAAAATAAACATACCACCTTTTCTGGCTACGCTTATAATTGACTCAATTGACGCAAAATTATTTTTTTCCATTAAAATAATTCCTAACGTATTTGGACAAGATATCTATCTCTATGTTGACTAAACTAGATTTTTTTAAAGTTGATAAATTCGTTTCTTTGTATGTGTGAGGTATAATCCAAATTTGGAAACCTTTTTTAGTTACTTTTGAAATTGTAAGAGAAATACCATTCACACAAATTGATGCTTTTTCTATTAAGTGTTTTCTTTCCTTTTTGGGTAAATCAAAGTCAAAAAGAAATGATTTATCTATTTTTTTAATACTTAATACTTTACCAACAGTATCAACATGTCCTTGACAAATATGTCCTGAAATTTTTGTCCCATATTTTAAGGGTAATTCTAAATTTATTTTATCTTTTGTTTTTAAAAATTTGAATTTTGATCGAATTATCGTTTCATTCGAAAGATAAAATTCCATAATTTTGGATTTATATGAAATTAAAGTTAGACAAACACCATCACAAGCAACAGACAAGCCCATGTCTTTATTGGATACTTTAACATTACTTTTAACAAAAATATTAAGACCTTTAGGTCTTTTAATAATTTTAGTAATAGTACCTTGGTTATAAATTATTCCATTAAACATTTTTTCTAACTATATAGTGTTATTCTGTCTTTTCGTAAATTGAGATTTAGATTGATTTTTGTTTTATATTTTTGATTTAATATATTTTGACTACTAAACTTCAAATATTCGGAGTTTTTGGAGAGGTTTTTTGGACTTTTATATAAATAAAATTTATTAAATATTTTATTCTCAATTAGTGAATTTGTTAATTTATCTCCTCCTTCAATTAGTAAATTTCTGCATCCATAATTATGTAATTTTTTCAAAATTAATTTGATGTCAAACCTGTTATTTCTATCAATTCGAGATTTAATTAGATGAATTCCTTTTCTTTTAAATTTTGAAATTTTTGATTTGTCAGCTTTGTTATAAAAAATTAGAGTATTTTTCTTATTAGAGGATTTAATTATATAACTGTTTATATTAGAATTTAACTTGTTATCTAAAATAATTCTCTTTGGAGAAAATTTTTCAAAACCCTTCAAGCGACAATTTAATTTTGGATTATCTTTATTTAGTGTTTTGTGGGTAATCATCAAACTATCATTTTGATATCTCAACATGTGTGTAAACTGATCTGAGTAAGAATTTGTAATCTTTTTCTTATTCTTGCTGTAAATAATATTATTTTTTGAAATAGCTATTTTGCCAGTGACGAAGGGTAATTTTTTCTTTCTATTAAAAAAATAAGGTAAATAAAATTTTTCAATTTTACTTTTTAATAAACCTTTTTTTACAATTATTTTTTTCGACTTTAAAATTTTAAAACTTTTATTTCTTACTCTTTTATCTATGTCAGTAACTGCATATATAACCTCTGAAATTTTTGATTTTATTATCGTGTCAGTACATGGTGGTGTTAATCCATGATGACAACATGGCTCTAAAGTAACATACATTTTTGAGCCTTCTAATTCTTCAAAACTATTTTTAATCGCATTAAATTCAGCGTGTGGTCTTCCATTAAATGAGGTTTGTCCTATGGAAATAATTTTATCATTTTTGACAATAACACAACCTACAGACGGATTTGATCCAGTCTGTCCATGACGAGATTTAGCCAAGTCCAAGGCTAATTCCATGTAAAATTTATCCTTTGATGAAAATTTATCTTTTTTTGTAGACATCAAGCTTGTCCACGAATTGTACGAAATCTTTTTCTTCTCTAAAGTTTCTATATACAGATGCAAACCTTACATATCCAACTGGGTCTAAATCTTTTAATCCATCCATAACCATAGTTCCAATTGTATTAGTAGATATTTCACTTTGGCCAAGTTCTTCCAAAGATCTTGAAATATTACTAATAAATTTTTCTATTGTTTCTGTATCAATAGGTCTTTTTTTAAGAGCAATATAAATAGATTTAGATAATTTATCTCTATCAAATCCTGATTTTCTTCCATTTTTTTTGACAACCATTAGCTCTCTGAACTGTACTCTTTCAAAAGTTGTAAAACGAGCTCCGCAGACGCATAGTCTTCTTCTTCTTATAGCCGTGCCATCTTCAGTTGGTCTAGAGTCGACAACAGAGGTCTCCCCTTTTTTACATATTGAACAAATCATCTGTTATAAGTTCTTATATATCGGAAATGATGAAGTTAAAGAAATAACTTCATTTTTTACTTCGTTTTCTATTTTACTATTATCTGTCGGATTATCAGATAAACCTTTTAGAGTTTTTGTTATTAATTCACCTACTGTTTTAAACTCATTTAAACCAAATCCACGTGTTGTAGCTGCTTGAGTTCCTAATCTTATTCCAGATGTTATCATGGGTTTTTCTGTATCAAATGGAATACCATTTTTGTTACATGTAATGTTTGCTCTAGACAAACTCTCTGCCGCAAGATTGCCTTTTACATTATAAGGTCTCAAATCGACTAGCATTAAATGTGTATCTGTTCCATCTGAATAAATTTTAAATCCATTATTTTTTAAAGTTTCTGCCAACATTTTTGCGTTTGCTAAAACAGATTTAATATAATCTTGAAATTCTGGTTGTAGTGCTTCAAGAAAACCAGCTGCCTTTGCAGCAATAATATGCATAAGCGGTCCTCCCTGATAACCAGGAAAAACGGCTGTGTTAAATTTTTTAGCAAGATCTTCATGGTTAGTTAAAATTATTCCTCCTCTTGCGCTTCTAAATACTTTGTGAGTTGTTGATGTAACCACATGTGCATAATCACAAGGGTTAGGATATCCTTTACCAGCAACTAATCCTGAGAAGTGAGCCATATCAACCATTAGATAAGCTCCAACTTTATCCGCTATTTCTCTAAATCTTTTAAAGTCAATTACTCTAGAATAAGCACTTCCGCCTGCAATGATTAGTTTAGGTTTGTGTTCTAACGCTAATTTTTCAACATTATCATAATCTATCAATTCAGATTGTTTATCTACATCATAGCCAACTGCATTAAACCATTTACCTGACATTGAAATTTTTAATCCATGAGTAATATGACCACCTGAATTTAAACTCATGCCCATGAATGTATCCCCTGGGCTTAACAAAGCTAAAAATACTGCTCCATTAGCTTGAGCACCTGAGTGTGGTTGTGCATTTGCAAATTTACAATTAAATAATTTTTTTAATCTTTCGATTGCAAGGTTTTCCGCTACATCAACGTGCTCGCAACCATTATAATATCTTTTACCAGGATAACCTTCGGCATATTTATTTGTTAAAACTGATCCTTGTGCCTCTAATACAGCTTGTGAAACTATATTTTCAGACGCAATTAACTCAATATGTTGCTGTTGTCTGATTAATTCATCTTTAATAGCTTTATAAAGCTCAGGATCTTTTACAGATAAACTATCCTCAAAAAAACTTTTATAACTATCGTTTAAATAACTTTTTTCGCTCGACATAATTATATTTTCTTAACTCTTCTCAAGTGTCTACCACCATCAAATTTAGTATTTAAAAAAACACTTACAAATTTCAAAGCATTTTTTTTGGTTATCAACCTTGACCCTAATGTAATGATGTTTGCATCGTTATGCAATCTGGATAATTTCGTTGATTTTAGATTAAAACATTGTGCAGCGCGAATATTTTTATGCTTATTTGCCGCAATATTCATTCCAGTCCCAGATCCACACACTAAAATACCAACATTGCTCTTATTAAGTTTAACTCTTTTAGCAACTTTATGAGCATAGTCAGGATAATCGACGCTACTATCATCTTTAGGACCAAGATCCTCGATTTTTACTTTTTTATTTCTTAAATAATCTTTGATTGTTTCTTTTAATTTATATCCAGCGTGATCTGATGAAATAAATATTTTTCTCAAATTAATTAAATTTGTAATCTAAAACACAAGCAACTAAATGTATTCTATTCTCTTCTCCACCATTAAATGCGTTGTGATACTTAGTATTATTTGTAACCCAAACTGAACCGTCAGCAGGCATATGTTTTGCAACATTATCAATTACCATTAAACAACCAGGGTTTGTTATAATAGGTATATGTAATCTTGGTTCAGGATCTCTATGCCAACTTAAAGTTGATCTTGGTTCTTTTAAAAGAATTCTTATTCTTCCAAGTTTATACTTTGATGATAAAACATCATACACTTCCTTAAAGTACGTGTTTTCATAATCTTTTATAAATTCTGAATAGGCTGACTCGTCAAGAGTTTCATCTCTTACAACTTCTTTTCCTGATTTGTCAGGTTTTGTCCAATATATTCCTCGAGCCTTATTGCCCTTAATTGAATCAGGATCTCCAGGTATTTGAGTTAGAGATATAGCGCCAAAGTGGGTTACACCTGCATCTTCAAATTTTTTAATCTTAACTATTTGATGATAAGCTTCTTGCAGCTTTTCTATATCAAACTTAATTTCTTGTTTTCTGAAATCGCTAAAGTCTAAAATTCTATCTTCCTTTTTGACATTTAAGTCTATAACTTTTGAGTTTTCTGTCGCCATCCTGATTGCTTTCTACCCTTTTTTTTGTATATGTGTATATTACATTTGTCGCAATTTAAAAGTAAATTAAAACATGATTATTGGTAAATATCCAAGTCTTAGACTCAGAAGAAGTAGAAGAGAATCTTGGTCAAGAAGATTGGTTCAAGAAAATACCTTAAGTCCAAATGACTTTATACTACCTGTTTTTTTAATTGAAGGATCAAATAAACGGCAAGAAATTTCATCAATGCCAGGAGTTTACAGGTATACAATTAATCGATTGAGCCAAATTGTGGATAAAGCAATAAAATTAGGGATACCAATGATAGCTCTTTTCCCGAAGACACAGAACTCAAAAAAAGATGAATTGGGAACAGAATCACTAAATGAAAATAATTTAGTTTGTAAAGCGATACAAGAAGTCAAAAAAAGATACAAAAACCAAATCGGTATAATGTGTGATGTAGCTTTAGATCCTTACACATCACATGGTCATGATGGTTTGATAAAATCTAGCACTATATTAAATGACGAAACGATTGAGGTTTTGATCAATCAGTCATTACTACAAGCTGAGATGGGTTGTGATGTACTGGCTCCTTCAGACATGATGGATGGAAGAATAGGAAAAATAAGAAAAGCTTTAGATAAAAATAAATTCCAAAATGTTCAAATATTATCGTACGCTGCAAAATATGCTTCAAGCTTTTATGGACCTTTTAGAGATGCAGTAGGTTCTAAAGGTTCGTTAAAAGGAGACAAAAAAACTTATCAGATGGATTATAGAAATTCTGATGAAGCTTTAAGAGAAGTTGCATTAGATATTAAAGAAGGTGCTGATATGGTAATGGTTAAACCAGGTATGCCTTATTTAGACATAATAAAATCAATTAAAGAAAAATTTAAATTACCTGTATTTGCCTATCAAGTATCAGGAGAATACAGCTTAATAGAAACAGCTATAACAAAAAAACTAATTAATAAAGATGCTATATATGAAAGCTTAGTTGCTTTTAAGAGGGCTGGTGCCAATGCTATAGTAAGTTATTACGCTGATAGAATTGATAAAATAATAAAATAATTATTTTAACGTATTTAAGAATAACAACCTGCTATTTGGATAATTTAAATTATTTGGTCTTAATATAGTTTTATCCAAATAATCGCCTACTAATTTCAAACCGTTCAATAAGGTGCCAAGATCATTAACTTCTATATCCTTTTCAATCAAAAAATTAGGTACATATTTTTTTTCATTTAAAGAACTAGCATAATAAACAGTTTTGTTACCTTCTAAATCTTTTTCAACTAAATTTTCAAGAGCCAAGTCATATCCTAATATTTTAAGTAACTCCAATTCCCAAAATATATATTTTTTCAACCAATCTTTTTCTTTTAAAATTAAAAATAAGTTTTGAATTATAAAATAAACTTTATTGTTAGATTGAGATTCGGCTGTTAATATTTTGATCAAATTCATAGCAGATGTAATACAGGATAACTTTTGTTTGTGATCAAAATACAATGGAGTATAGGCATTTAAAATTTCAATTTTAAAATAACCCATCCTGTTTTCATTTTTAGAATTGTAATTAACATGGAGTTTATTACCAACTTGAAGATAATTTTTAATTTTTTTTGAAGTACCACCAAATATAATTCCAGATATCTTTCCTTTATCTTTTGTGAATAATTCTGCAATTAATGAATTTTCATTATATCTAGTTTTACTTATTAAAAATCCTTCGTCTGACCAATTCATTTTTTATTTGTATTTTTTAAACATTCTATAGCAGCATTTTGTTCAGCTTCTTTCTTTGATTTCCCGGTAGCTATAAAATATTTTGTATTGGGTAATTTTACTCCAACTTTAAATATAGGTTTGTGTCTTGGACCTGTATTTGAAATTAATTTATAAGTAGGTAATTTTTTAAAGTTTTTTAAAGTTAATTCCTGTAACTTTGTTTTTGCATCTATTTCTGTAACTACACTTTTTTCAATATGATCTTGCCACAAGTTTAAAATTGTTTTTTCGACAATTGTAAAACCTTTATCAAGATAAATAGCACCAATTAATGCTTCGCAGCTATCAGATATAATTTTGTCCTCAATTTTTATTTTTTTATTGTTAGGGTTAAATGTTTTAACATAACTAGCTAAATTGATTTTTTTTGCTATATCTAGACAAGTTTTTTTATTAACTAGCGATGCAAATTTTTTATCAAGAATACCTTCTTTTTCTCCTGGATAAATTTCTAAAAGTTTTTTTGCTATAACTAAACCAAGAACTCTATCACCCAGAAACTCTATCTTTTCATTATTTTCATTTGGATTAAAGCTTTTATGTGTGAGGGCTTGAATAAGTAGATCTTTATTTTTAAATTTTACATCAATTTTTTTTTCTAAACTTTGATAGTTAATTTTCATTAATTAATTTTATTAAAGGTTCTATTAAATCTTATTGACTTATGCCATTTCCAAAATTCAATAAAACTTCCTATTCTTTTATCTGAAGAAAAAAATATAAATTGAGCTTTTCCTACTAAATTATCTTTATGCACATACCCTACACTTGTTAAGTATCTACTATCTTTAGAACAATCCCTGTTATCCCCTAAAAAAAAATAATGATCTTTTGGTACAGTAAACACATCAGAATTTTGATAGGTATAATCTTTTAAATAAACAGTATGAAATTTTTTACCATTTGAAAGTTTTTCTTCAAATGTATAAACATCGATACTTTTGTCGCCACAGAAAATTGTAGTTTTGTTATTAATTTTAGATTTAAGAATTTCAGAATTATTTAAATATAAATTAGAGTCTATAAATTGAATTTTATCGCCAGGTAAACCAATTAATCTTTTAATGTAATCTGTTCGATTATCTGCTGGTGTTTTAAATACAATTACATCACCTCTTTCAGGACTACTAAACATAATTCTTTTGTTTAATATTGGAGGGCTAAAAGGAAATGAATGCTTGCTATAACCATAAGTATATTTTGTTACAAATAATCTATCACCTACCAATAAAGTAGGTTCCATGGATGAGGATGGTATATAAAATGGTTGCACTAAAAGCGATCTAATTATAACTGCAATTATTAATGCATAAATTAAAGTTTTTATATTTTCAGAAAAAAAATTTTTATCTAATTTCATGATGTTTGAATAATTGCAAATGCAGTTGAGTATTTTTTTTCATCCGAAATTGATAGAAAACATTTAAAATTTTTAATTTTAAATTTTTTTTGTATAATTTCTGTAATTTTTTTATTTTTAACATAATAAGGCTTTCCCATTTTATCATTAACAACTTCTATATCTTTAAAATTTAAATTCATACGAAAACCTGTGCCAAGAGCTTTAGAAAAAGCTTCTTTTGCAGCAAATCTCTTCGAAAAATACGCTACTTTATTGTTCACTGAATTAGATTGTTTCAATTCATTAGATGAGTAAATTCTTTTTTTAAATAAAGAATTTTTAATCGATTTTTGAATTCTTTTATTTTCTACAACATCAACTCCAATACCTAGAATTTTCATTTATTTTTTTATAATTTTTTTAAAGTTTTTAATTACTTTTGAAAATCCATCAAATATTGATTCTCCAATTATAAAATGTCCAATATTATACTCCTCAATATCTATTATTTTTGTTAACATTTTAGTGGTTTTATAGTCTAAACCATGACCAGCATGAACTTCTAAATTCAAACTTGATGCTAATTTTGCACTTTTTTTAATTCTGTTTAATTCACTAGTATAATTTTTTTTTGATTTAACTAGGTTTGCTAGTTTTCCAGTATGTATCTCAATACAATCAGCATTTAATTTTTTAGCAAGTTTAATATCAATTGGAGATGGATTAATGAATAAACTTGTTCTTATCTTTGCTTTTTTAAATTTTTTAATTACTTTTTCTAATTTATTATAATTATTATTTATATTTAAACCTCCTTCAGTAGTAATTTCTTTTCTATTTTCTGGAACTAAACAAATAAAACTTGGTTTTATCTTAAGTGCTTTTTTAACAATTTCTTTGTTCATAGAAATTTCAAGGTTTACAGGCACATTTCTTAAACCGCAGATTTTTTTTGCATCAATATCATTAATATGTCTTCTATCTTCTCTTAAATGAATTGTTACAGAATCGGCTCCATAACTAATAACTTTTTTAGCTGCATATAGTGGATCTGGATGTTTTTCTCCACGAGCGTTTCGTAAAGTTGCAACATGATCTATATTTACACCTAACCTTTTCACTTAATAAATCTGCTTCCTGGAGTTGTTATTGGTATAGATTTAAGTTCTGGTGGTAATTTATTTGCTTTATAAGTTGGAACATCAATTTTTAAATGTGATGTTATTCCAGTTTTTATTTTTAAAGATTGTTTGGTTGATCGATCAATAATAGATGCAAATCCAATTAATTTTGCTTTTGATTTTTTAATCAATTTAACACACTCCAAGCTTGATTTTCCAGTAGTGATTACATCTTCTATAATTAATACTCTTGCACCTTTTTTAATATTGAAACCTCTTCTAAGAGTAAATTTACCATTTACCCTTTCACAAAAAATTGTTTCTTTTTTCAGCAATTTTCCTATTTCATATCCAATAATTACACCCCCCATTGCAGGAGCTAATATTAAATCAATTTTTTTAAATTTTTTT
This sequence comes from uncultured Pelagibacteraceae bacterium, assembly GCA_902594865.1. GTDB lineage: Bacteria > Pseudomonadota > Alphaproteobacteria > Pelagibacterales > Pelagibacteraceae > Pelagibacter. The sequence goes on from CACJNV010000014.1 coordinate 27,521, forward strand.
TTAATTTTATTTGATAAGGATTTACAAATTTTATCAGCTAAATTAGGGTAACTTAAAAGTTTTGCGCATTGAATATATTTTGAAGAATGTAGACCTGATGATAGAACAAAGTGACCTTCTAATAATGCATTAGTTTTTTTTAAAATATTTAAGGATTTTTTGAGTGAAAGCATTTCTTTTTTCTTCGTGTCTAATTATCTTAAATTTTATACTCTTTTGTTTTAGCTCTGCAATAAAATTAGTAAAATTCTTAAGATTTCTAATAATTAATTTAAATTTAAAATTAATATAATTGGGATTTTTGCCAACCATTTCTAAGCTCGATATATTTAGTTTATGACTTCCAATGAGTGAGCTTATATCTCCTAATTGACCCGGCTTATCAGGTAATGACATCCAGAGAGTGGTATTGTATTTTTTTGTTTTTTCCTCTTTTTGCTCTCCTTTATCATGCCAATATCTTCTTATTGCTGCTCTAGCTTTACCTGTTTTAGTTGTTGGTATCCAGTGAAGTGACGGTGAATTATTTTTAGATGTTAAAATATTTACTCGATCACCATTTCTTAAAATAGTTTGTAATTCACTTTTGTTTCCATTAATTTCACAACCAACTGCTGAATTACCAATTTTAGTATGAACAGCATAAGCAAAATCTATAGCAGTTGCATCTTTAGGTAATTTAATAACTGAACCTTTTGGTGTAAAACAAAATACGTTTTCTTGAAACATTTGTAGTTTTGTATACTCATATGAATCTTCGGGGTTTTCATTTTTTTCTATAATCTCAACAAGATCTTTTAACCAATCATACTCCTTCCAGCTTAAAGAATTAAATTTTTCAGAAGATTTATACTGCCAATGAGATGCAACACCTCTTTCTGCAAATTCGTGCATTTCATGTGTTCTAATTTGAATTTCTATTGGTTTTTTATTTGAACCAATTACAGAAGTATGAATAGATTTATAACCATTGATTTTTGGAGATGAAATATAATCTTTAAATTTTCCTGGTATACAATTCCATTTTTTATGAAAAATCCCAAGGGTTTTGTAACAATCGTCTACGTTTTTTAAAATTATCCTAAATCCAATAATGTCAGTTATTTGCTCAAGGGAAACTCTTTTTTTTTGGACTTTTCTCCAAATTGAAAAAGGTGTTTTTTCTCTACCATGTATCTCGGCATTGATCTCATTATCATTCAATATTTCACTTAACTTAAAAGATTGTTCTTCAAATAAATCTTTTCTATCCAATTTTATTTCATCAAGTCTTTTTTTTATTAATTTTCTTGCATCGTTATTTAAAATTTCAAAAGATAAATCCTCAAGCTCGTCTCTTATTCTGTGCATTCCCATTCTATCAGCTAATGGAGCGTAAATTTCCATAGTTTCTTGAGCTATTCTTTTTCTTTTTTCTTCTTTAGTAATCGCTTTAATGGTTCTCATATTATGTAGTCGATCAGCAATTTTAACTAACAGAACTCTGATGTCTTTTGATGTTGCTAAAATTAATTTTCTAAAATTCTCAACTTTAGAATTAGCTCCAGCTGAATTTTCAAATGCTGAAATTTTCGTTACACCGTCTACTAAATCAGCAACTTCATCTCCAAATTCATGTTTGATAGTTTCGTAAGTAGCAAAAGTATCTTCTATAGTATCATGCAATAGACCTGTTGTAATTGTAGCGCTATCTAATTTTAATTCAGTTAAAATATTTGCAACCTCAATTGGGTGAACAGAATAAGGATCACCCGAAGCTCTTTTTTGACTCTTATGTGCTTTAACAGCAAAATTATATGCTTTATCCAATTTTTCAGGATTAAGAAATTTATTGTAATCCTTAACTTTATTTATAAGTTCATTTGAATTAAGCATAATTGATATTATACCATTAAATCAAATTTGTTTAATAGATCTAATGTCTCTATCAGGAAGCAGAGAAATCAAGGTTTTAACATCAATTTGTTTATCAGGATGGATCCAATTCTTTTGAATCTCAAATAATGGAAATAATACAAAGTTTCTTTTGTGCATCATTTTATGAGGTAAATTAATCTTAGAGTTTTTTTTTGATACTAAATTATTAAAATCGATTATATCTAAATCACATGTACGAGGAGCATTTATTTTCGTTTTTTTTCTACCTAATTGACTTTCTATAGATTTACATATTTTTAATAGTTCTTTAGGACTGTAGTAACATTTTAATTTTAAAATTATATTTAAGAACTTAGGTTTTCGTGGGTCAGGCCAAGAAGGTGTTTCATAATAACTAGATACCGAGAGGACATCTAAGCTATGTTCTGCTAATAAAAATTTTGCTTTTTCTATATTTTTTTTTCTTATACCTAAATTTGAACCTATTCCTAAAAAAACAATTTTAGCTTGATTTTCTAATATATCTTGCCTTTTCACGGTTCCAATCTCTACTTTTTTTTGTTGCTCTTTTATCATATTGCTTTTTCCCTTTTGCAACAGCTAGTTCTATTTTAGCCTTTCCTTTTTTAAAATACATTTTTGTTGGAACTAATGTGAAACCATCTCTTTGCATTTTACCTATCAATTTATTTATTTCTTTTTTATTAAGAAGCAATTTTCTATCATCGGTTGGGTTATGATTTGAGTAACTGGCTTGCTTGTATGGAGATATATGTGAATTAATTAAAACAATTTCACCTCCCTTTTCAACAGCATAAGACTCAGCGATATTCACCTTGCCCTCTCTTACTGATTTAATCTCTGATCCCTTTAAAACAATTCCAGCTTCAAAAAGATCTTCAAAAAAATAGTTAAAACTAGCTTTTCTGTTTAAACAAATGATTTTCAAACCAGGATTGGTTTTTTTGTTCATTAGACTAACTTAGCAGACTCAAGAGCTTTTTTTACAATTTCTTTTGTTGTTTCTGTTACCTTTACAAGTGGTAGTCTTACATTGTCATCACAAAGTCCTAAAAGTTTTGCAGCGTATTTTACAGGACTAGGATTGCTCTCAACAAACATTGAGTGATGAACTGGTTGTAATATTTTATCTAATCTTTCTGCTTCTTTTATTTCATTATCAGTATCTGATTTTGAAAATCTCTGAAAATCAGAGCAAAGTTTAGGCGCAATATTTGCTGTTACGCTTATAGTGCCTACTCCACCACGTTTATTAAATTCAAAAGCATTGTCATCATTTCCTGTTAATTGAATAAATTCTTCCCCCATTTTTTCAAGTGTCTGATTAACTCTATCTAAATCACCTGTTGCATCTTTAACACCAACTATATTTTTTAATTCATACAGTCTAGCCATTGTGTCTACTGACATATCAATCACAGATCTGCCAGGAATATTATAAATTATAATTGGAATGCCACACTTGTCATTAATTGCTTTGTAATGTTGATACAAGCCTTCTTGGGTTGGTTTGTTGTAATAAGGTGTAACTATCAAAGCACCGTTAGCTCCTGCTTTTTCTGCATGTGTGGTTAAAGAAATCGCCTCCTCTGTTGAGTTGGAACCTGTACCAGCAATAACTGGAATTTTTCCATTACTTTCTTTTATGCATAAATCTATTACTCTTTGATGCTCATCATGAGTTAACGTAGGAGATTCACCTGTTGTACCAGCTGGAACAAGACCATTGGTGCCATTATCAATGTGGAAATGGATTAATTTAATATATGCTTCCTCATCTAGACCATTATTTTTAAATGGTGTAATTAAAGCAACATTTGATCCTTTAAACATAAATACTTATAACATAGTTTAAAGATTCATATACTAAAAGATTATGCTCAAAAAAATATTATTTTTAGGTTTCGCTACATCAATATTAATATTTTCAAATAATCTCTTTGCTGAAATCAATTCGATTGTACCCTTAAAAAAACCTGTTTTAAGTAAAGAAGAAATTCAAAAAAAAATATCTATAAATATTCTTAAACCATTAAAGAAACCCTCAAAAACCAAAGAAATTAAAATCGAAGAAGTAATTGTTGAAAAAGAGTTGGTTTTAAAAGAAAAAAAATTAAGTTTTAAAATACCAAAAAAAAAACCAACTATAGCTGGCACTAGCACAGCTATGAATATTAAGATTTCAAGATATTATAGTAAAAGAGACTTTGGGTTAGCTAAAAAAGCCATTTCAGAAATGCAGAAAAGCAAATGGTCATCTGCACTTAAAATAGCAAAAAAAGCAAAAGACAACTCTATTTATAATTTTATACAATGGAGACATCTTTTAACGTCAGGTAACCAAGCGTCCTTTTACGATTATCAAGTTTTTTTAAATAAAAATTCAGATTATCCTAGAATAAGCAGAGTTAAATATCTTGCTGAACATAAACTATCCACAGAAAGTGTTTCACCCAAAAAAATAATAAAATGGTTTGGAGAAAATGATCCATTAAGTGGTTATGGGCAAATGATACTTGGAGAAAGTCATATTTTAATTGGAGACAAAAATAAGGGAATAAAACTAATTAAAGAAGGTTGGGTCTCAGCAGATTTATCTAAAAATGAATTAAAATATTTTAGAAAAAAATATAAAAAATATTTAAATGCAGATGACTATATTAAACGAGCTGATTATTTAGCTTGGAACGGTGATCGTTGGGATTTACGAAGATTAATAAGGTATCTGCCAAAAGATTATGAACTTTTATATAATGCAAGACATCTTTTAATGAGTAAAGGTTATGGGGTTGACCAAGCCATAGCAAATGTTCCTCAAAAATTTAAAAATGATGCTGGATTAAACTATGATCGATTGAAATGGAGAAGAAAAAAAGGACGTGTGGATTCTTCAGCTGAAATATTATTGAAAATAAGAAATGATAAAGAGTATTTAGTTAGACCTGATAAATGGTGGAAAGAAAGAGAAATTATCTCAAGAGCATTGCTTTATAAAAAAAAATATGAAATTTCATACAAAATTTCAAGCAATCATGGAATGACTGAAGGATCTGAATATGCGGCTGCTGAATGGATGAGCGGATGGATAGCATTAAGTTTTTTAAACGACCCTTTGACTGCTAAAAATCATTTTAAAAATTTTTATGAAAATGTTAGTTATCCAATAAGTTTATCTAGAGGCGCGTATTGGCTTGGAAGAGCATATGAAAAAATAGGCGAAAGAGAGCAATCAAATAATTGGTATAGAGAAGCTACGAAATATCTTACTACTTACTACGGTCAGCTAGCCTTTTTAAAATTAAATCCAAATGGAAAATTTGAGTTAGATAAAGATATAGAAATTGATCCAAAATATAGAATTCAATTTTTTAACAAAGAGCTTGTAAAAATTTCTTATCTTCTAGATGAATTAAAGAAAGATAAATACACAAAACATATTTTAAGACATTTAGCTAACGACAATATAGCTAAAGGTAGTGAAGTTTTGGCTGCAGAATTAGCTACAAGTATAAACAGATATGATTTTGCTATTCAGGTTTCAAAAATTGCTTCTTACCAAAAAAGATTTCATAATAAATACAATTATCCAATAATTAGTACTCCTAAATATATTAATAAAAGAAAAATTCCAGAGAGTGCTTTGATCTTATCTATAATTAGACAAGAAAGTGAATTTGATTTAGAGGCTAATAGTCATGCTGGTGCAAAAGGATTAATGCAATTAATGCCATACACTGCAAAATTAGTTTCAAAACAAGCTAAACTCCCTTATTCAAAATCAAGATTAACCACTGATCCAGAATATAATATTAATTTAGGCTCACATTATATTGCAGGTTTAATTCTACAATATGATGGTGCTTACCCCTTTGCAGTAGCTGCTTATAATGCTGGTCCCAATAGAGTTAAATATTGGAAAAAAATAAATAAAGATCCACAAAAAAAACAAGTTGATTATGTTGATTGGGTTGAATTGATTAAATTTAGAGAAACAAGAAATTACGTTCAGCGTGTAATGGAAAATTATAATGTTTATAGATATATTTTGGAACAACGTCCTGTGACCATGAAAAACTTTTTTATAGATCAGCCTCTATTTTAATGGCGGAAGAGGAGGGATTCGAACCCTCGGTACAAGTTTCCTCGCACGGTCATTTAGCAAACGACTGGTTTCAGCCTCTCACCCACTCTTCCATATGACATTGTGTATTAAGCGATTGTATTGAAAATTCAATATATATAAAGTAATTATTCAATTATTATGAGAAATAAGTACTCAGTATTTTCGTTAATCAAAAATGCTTTTTCATATCATGAAAATTGGCAAAGAGCGTGGAAAGATCCTTCTCCTAAAAAAGAGTACGATATAGTTATTGTTGGTGGTGGTGGCCATGGATTAGCAACAGCCTACTATTTAGCAAAAAAACACAATATGAATAATATTGCTGTAGTCGAGAAAGGTTGGATTGGTGGAGGAAATACTGGACGGAATACTACCATTATTAGATCAAATTATTTATGGGATGCCAGTGCAGGATTATATGATCATGCATTAAAAATTTGGGAAGGTTTATCACAAGAACTAAACTACAATGTAATGTTTAGTCAAAGAGGTGTAATGAACCTGGCGCATAATTTACAAGATGTTAGAGATTTAAAAAGACGAACACATGCCAATAGATTAAATGGAATTGATGCAGTCTACTTGAGCACTGAAGAAGTTAAAAAATTTTGTCCAATTATAAATACATCACCAGATATTAGATACCCTGTTTTAGGAGGAACTTTACAACGTAGAGCAGGTACAGCTAGACACGATGCAGTTGCTTGGGGATATGCTAGAGGAGCGGATGCAATGGGTGTTGATATTATCCAAAATTGTGAAGTTAAAGGAATAAGAAGAAACGGAGATAGTGTTGTGGGAATAGAAACAACAAAAGGATTTATTAAAACTAAAAAAGTTGGAGTTGTTGCAGCTGGTCATTCTAGCGTGATAGCTAATATGGCGGGTCTAAGACTTCCACTTGAAAGTAAACCTTTACAAGCTTTAGTTTCTGAGCCTGTAAAACCAATTATTGATACAGTTGTAATGTCTAACGCAGTTCATGCTTATGTCAGTCAATCTGATAAAGGAGAGCTGGTGATTGGTGCTGGAACAGATGATTATGTTTCTTACACTCAAAAAGGAAGTCATCAAATAGTTGAAGGAACATTAAATGCAATTTTAGAATTATATCCAATTTTTAGTAGAATGAGAATGTTAAGACAATGGGGAGGAATAGTAGATATTTGTCCTGATGCTAGTCCAATTTTAAGTAAAACTTCAGTTAAAGGTTTATACTTTAATTGTGGTTGGGGCACGGGAGGATTTAAAGCAACTCCTGGATCTGGAGATTTATTTGCTCATACTATTGCAAACGATGAACCTCACAAACTTAATGCTGCATTTAATTTAAATAGATTTGTAAGCGGAGACCTTGTTGATGAACATGGTGCTGCAGCGGTTGCTCATTAATGTTTTTAATAAACTGTCCATACTGTGGAGAAAGAGATCAACAAGAATTTAAGGCTGGTGGTGAAGCTCATATCGAAAGACCTAAACAACCAACAGAATTAAGTGATGATGAGTGGGCAGAATATTTATTTATGAGAAAAAATATTAAAGGTATTCAATTTGAAAGATGGAACCATACACATGGATGTCGTAAATGGTTTAACATGGTTAGAGATACATCTAACGATGAAATAAAAGCAATTTACAAAATGGGTGAAAAACCACCTTCTCTATAAAATGACTAAAAATCTAAGAGTAAAATCTAGCGAGTATATTGACGAAACTAACAGAATTTCTTTTAAATTTAATGGCAAAACCTACCATGGTTTTAAAGGTGATACTTTAGCATCAGCATTACTTGCAAATGATGTTCATTTAGTTGGAAGAAGTTTTAAATATCATAGACCAAGAGGAATTATGACCTCAGGTTCAGAGGAACCAAACGCCATAGTTCAAATAAACCCTGGTACTAACAGAACGGAACCTAATGTTAGAGCAACAGAAGTCGAGATCTATGAGGGTTTAGAGGCATCAAGTCAAAATTGTTGGCCAAGTGTTGAATTTGATATTGGTGGAATAAACAATTTTCTCTCACCTTTTTTTCCAGCAGGTTTTTATTATAAAACATTTATGTGGCCTGCTAGCTTCTGGGAAAAATATGAATTTTTCATACGACACTCAGCTGGTT
>CACJNV010000015.1 GCA_902594865.1 uncultured Pelagibacteraceae bacterium
TTTTGCTGTAGTTGTTGTTTTTCCAGAACCTTGTAATCCAACTAACATCATTGGCACAGGCGGTACCGCGTTTAAGTTTATCTCATTATTTGTTGCACCTAATAAGTCTACAAGCTCATCATAAACAATTTTAACAACCATATCCCCAGGAGAGGTAGACCTTATTATCTCTTGGCCTAATGCTTTTGGCTTAACTTTTTCAATAAAATCTTTTGCAACATCCAATGAGACATCTGCTTCAAGTAAGGCTTGTCTAATGCCTCTTAAACCTTCATCTACTTGAGCTTCATCAAGTGAAGGTGCCTTTTTCAGAGAAGAAAAAATTTCTTCAAATTTATTTGTTAAATTTTCAAACATATTTATTACGCATAGCAGTAACGCACTAGTGGGCGAACCCTCGCTGACTAGTGTCGATCTCTTTGTTTCCAAAGACACCGCAAAGTTAATGTTTTTGCGGAAACGGCAACAACCTATAATAGAGGTTCAAAAAGTCAATAAATAAGTTAAATATCTATATATGGATATTAAAGCTTTTAAAATGGACGGTTTAGGTAATGATTTTGTCATCATAGATAATAGGCAAACAATTACAAATTTGACGAAAGAGCAAATAATAAAGATTTGTGACAGAAAATTTATTGGCTGTGACCAACTAATATTGATTAAAAAAAATGATATTTCAGATGCTTCACTAGAATTTTATAATTCAGATGGAGGAATGTCTGGTGCGTGTGGAAATGGTACGCGATGTATTGCTGATTTATTAGGCAAAGAAAATAACAAAAAAGAAATTGTCCTAACAACTTTATCTGGCAAATTAAAATCAAATATTGTTGGAGAAAAAATGGTTTCAACAGAAATAGGTGTTGCAAAAACAAAATGGGACGAGATTCCATTGTCTAAAGAATTAAATACGAATAATTTAGGAATTAAAATTAATGACAAAAATAATAACGAATTTTCTGGCGGGACTGCTGTAAATGTTGGAAATCCACATGTGGTTTTTTTTGTTGATAATAACGAAAATTTTGAAATTGAAAAAATTGGACCAAAAATTGAAACCCACTCTCTATTTCCAGAAAAATGTAATGTTACTTTAGCAACTGTAGTTAACAAAGACTTGATAAAAGTTAGAGTGTGGGAAAGAGGAGCAGGACTTACCAAAGCTTGTGGAACTGCAGCTTGCGCAACAGCTTTTGCCGCAAAACAAAACGGACTGGTAAATGATGAAGTTGATATTGAATTTTCTACAGGTAGATTGACAATTTCAATTGATGAAAACAATAGTATTCATATGAAAGGACCAGTTTCAGATATTGAGGAGATAAATTTTAAAATTTAATGGGAATTTTTGAAAAATTTAAATCAGGTTTTAAAAAAAGTGCCTCAGCTTTTACAACAGGTTTAAGAGATATAGTTGTAAAAAAAGAGATTGATGACAAAACATTAGACAAAATTGAAGATTACTTAATTCAATCCGATGTTGGTATTGTTTCTGCTTCAGAAATAAGAGAAATAATTTCTCAAACAAAAATTGATCCCAATAAAGATTTAACCGAAGAAATAAATAATATTTTAAAAAATTATATTATTTCAATAATGAAACCTTTAGAAAATATTGAATTCTTCAAAAAAAAAGAAAAATTAAATGCAACATTAATTTCAGGTGTCAATGGTGTTGGAAAAACAACTACTATTGGAAAAATAAGTAAAATATTAAAAGGTAATGGAAATAAAGTAATGCTAGCTGCATCAGATACTTTTAGAGCGGCAGCCATAGAACAGTTAGAAAATTGGGCAAACAAAGTTAATGTTCAAATTACAAAATCATCTCAAGGCTCTGATCCTGCATCAGTTGCCTACAAGGCTATTGAAGAGGCATTAAACAATAATTTTCACCAAGTTTTAATCGATACAGCTGGGAGATTACAAAATAAAAAAAATTTGATGGAAGAATATAAAAAAATTGCAAACGTTACTAAAAAAATTGATCCCGATGCTCCACATGATGTTATTTTAGTTTTGGACGCAACTTCAGGTCAAAATGTAATTAATCAGGTTGAAGAATTTAATAAAATTATTCCAATAACTGGTCTTATTATGACAAAGTTAGATGGTACAGCAAAAGGAGGTATCCTTTTAGCAGTTGCTAAAAAATATAAACTACCAATTATCGCCCTTGGATTAGGTGAAAAAGAAGATGATTTGCAAATTTTTGAGGCCGAAAAATTCGCAGAAGCATTTACTCAAATTAATTAATTAAAGTACTAGAAATTAAAGGTTTATAAAAACTACACTTATAATTTTCTCTAAATTCATAATGTCCACAATTTTTAGCTATAGAAGAAATAATAAAATCAAATTTTCCATTTACAGGATAAAGCTCTAACTTTTTTTCAACGATATCAAATTTAAAATTAGCTTTTAAACTTTTTACAGCACTAATCATCACCAGAGTTTTGTTATCTTTTAGAAGATAATATGCAAAATCATCTGGGAAAACTGGGAAATCATACTCTTGCAAAAAATATTTTGCAGTTTTGGGAAACCATTCATAAGAGATTAATGGCAAAGACTCTTTTGTTTTATAGTTATAAATATAAAGATCTTTTGGAAAATCATTAATGTAATTTGAATTTTCTCCTCGAGCCAAGACAGCTTTTTCGCGGGTTTTAAAATATAATGCAAAATTTTCATCGTGCGAATTCATTTGATCAATATGAAAAAGGCTATCTACAGATGCTAAATTTTCTTTAGCATTTGATAAATTGCTTAAAGAAAACAAGATAATAAAAAATATGTAAAGATTTTTCATGATGTAACTTAAAAAAAAAATTTGAGTTATGTTTGTTTGGATTGTGGCTTAATTTAAACTATCAACAAATGATTTAAGAGCTAATACAAGTTTATCATCATATTCCATCATATGATCGTCATATTTTGTAAAATATGAATATTTGGGTTCACTTGCTAAATTAAAAATTTTTTTACCCATCCAAAATGGAACTATTTGGTCAGCCTCACCATGCATTACTAATACTGGAATATTAATATTTTTAATTTTTTCATTATTTTCATACTTATCTTTTAAAATTAAACCTACTGGAATATATGGATAAAAATTTTTCGCAGCCTCTATCATTGATGTGAAGGGCGTTTCTAATATTAATCCAGCAAAATTTTTATTCTGAGTAATTTCAGTGGCAATGCCAGTTCCCAATGACTCTCCATAAATAATTATATCTTCTTCATTTAGACCTTTTTCTTTAAGCCAGTTTATTGCACTAGCACCATCTGTATAAAGACCATCCTCACTTGGTTTTCCTTTATTACCGCTAAACCCTCTCCATGCGATAATTAAAAAATTAACATCCATATCTTTAAAATGATTTAACTTATGGATTCTGTTTTCAAGTGTCCCTGCATTTCCATGAAAATAAACTATTGTTTTATAATTTTTTAAATTTTTATTATGAAACCAGCCTAAAAGATTAATATTATCAGTTGTTTTGATGGTAACTTTTTCAATGTTAACTTCTAAATTATCTCCAGAATAATTATTCTCATCAGGATGATACATTAAATTTCTTTGAAAAAAGAATAAGAAAATTAATATAATTAAGTAAATTGCAACAATACCAATAAATAATTCCAAAAAAAAATTCCTACGTTTTATTTTCATATTTTTTTCTATTTAATATTAAAAAAAATATATAAGAAATAATACTTAAGATTAAGAAAACTGAAAAAGCTGATTTAAAAGCAAATATTTCTGTGTAACCCATAGCTTTAACGATATCTATCACTAAGCCCATTAGCCATTGCATTATGAATGTTCCAGCAAATATTAATAAATTGAATGAAGTTAGTGCTTTACCAGCAGAATAACCTGAAAAAGAAAGGCCCACAGCTGGCTGTGTAACTGATAAAAAAATTGAACTTAAAATAAATAGAGTTATGTAGAAGGCACCTGCTTTTGGGCCCAGCAATATAATCACAAACATTACAGAAAAACTAATTGGTAAACCTAATTTAAGTATTCTTTTTGCAGTAAAACCTAAGCCTGAAATTTTTGGTAAAAAATAACCCCACAAAAAAAAGGATGCCAACATAGTTACATTGATCCAAAATAATCCTGTAGCGCTCTGAAGTGGTGTATAGCCAGCAACTCTAGTCATCCATGGGCCTGCCCATAAAGTTTGTATAGCCATTAAGCCCCCATAATTAAATAAACCCATTGGAATTACACTTATAAAAAATCTATTTTTCCAAACTTCTGATAAAGTTCCAGTATTACTTGGCTCTTCTAACTCTTTATTTTTAGTTAAATTCCATTTTGGAATGAAAACTAACATTAAAAAAATACTAATTAAAATTAAGATGGCGATACCACCAAATATCCATCTCCATCCGAAACTAGGCAATAAAAGTTGTACAGGCAATGTGGATGACAAAAAACCTAATGATGCAATCATTAGCATCCATGAGTTTGCTCTTTGTTGCTGATTTTCTGCATACCATATTCTGTAACCCGTTAACGGAGCCATCAAACAAGCACTTACACCTACACCAATTAGAATTCGTGAAACTAACAATCCTGAGAAGCTTTCAGCTAAAGCAAATGATCCTGTTCCAACTAATGCGATTAATAAAAAAGAAGAGACAATTTTTTTTGGTCCATATTTATCTAACAAATATCCAAGCGGTATTTGCATACAAGCAAAACCTAAAAAATAACCTCCAGCTAATAATCCTAAATCAGCTGCTAATAAATTAAATTCTGAGGTTAATACTGGTGAAAGTGTTGCGGTAATTGCACGTAACAAACATGATAAAAAATAACCAAATGCAAATACAAAAAAAACAACAATAGCCTGTTTTTTTGGTAAAATATAATTTTCCATTAATTAAAAGTTTAAAGATATATCTCTATGAACTGAGTTACACCTAGCAACAAATTTAGCTTGTTCTTTGGTTAATCTGTTTTGAAGTCTAAGACCAATATTATGTTTTATAACATCATTATATTTAATTAATTCAGGCATCAAATTCTTATTAGCATCATCTCTCCATGAAACTTCTAAATTGAAAAGATCAAAAGTCTCTGAACTTACTTCAGACAATTTTTGCTCATCTACCTCATCATTATCTATAACAGATATTAGGTCATCTAATTTATTTGCAAATTCTTCGGTTCCAGAAATTTCTCCTAGTTTTTCAAAAAGATTATCAATTATTGATATTGCGTTTTCGTAATTTCTATTATCAATATTATATTTTAATTCTTTTATTTCTGGTGAAAGTTCTTTTAATTTTTCATTATCATTTATAAACATTACTATTTGATCAAGAGTTTCGTAAGCTTCATCAACGTTTTTTCTATATCTTTTAGTTCTTGTGTTTTTTGCTTTGTGCAATATTTCAAACTCTCCATTTTTAGCTTTCCAGCTTTCAGGAACTTTATTTTGAAGTTCTTTAATTTCTAGCTCGTAATTCTCGATCTTTAATTCTAATTTATTTTTATCTGATAAGTTATCATCATCTAAATTTCTAATTTCAGCTTTTATTTTTTTAATTTTCTGGTCTATTTTTCTAATTTTTTTCTCAATTTTTCTTACATTGAAATGCAAGTCCCTGTAATCTTTTGTAAATAATGCATATTCTTGTTCCGTTTTTTGAAGTTTTTTAACAATAGCAAAAGTCCCAAGCGCATTATCAAAATGCTCTTCAAAAATATCTAATTTATCCATTGGAAGATTTGCTGGAGTTAATTTCTGCATGTCTTTTATTGCATTAGTAATTCTCTGTTCTTCAGAGTTGTAAATCGCAAATTTGTACTCTTGTAGGCAATATTGTAGTTTTGGATTCATCGGTGGTGGAGCAACGTTTGATGTTAAATATGTTCTTGCTGGTAGATAGTTTACTAATGATGGATAGAAACCTACAATTCCAAGACCTATTAATTGTAAAATAATGAATGGAACCACACCTTTCCAGATATTTAAAGTAGTAACAAGTTTTGAAGCTACACCTTTTAAGTAAAATAATGCAAAACCAAATGGTGGTGTTAAAAATGAGGTTTGTAAATTCACCCCAATCATTACACCAAGCCAAATTGCACTTACATTGGCTCCTGGTTCAGCTAATAATATCGGAGCAATAATAGGAACAACAACAACGGCTATTTCTATAAAATCAAGAAAGAAACCTAGTAAAAAAATCACTGCCATTACAACGATAAACTGTGTCCAAAATCCCCCTGGCAAATCTTGAAGAAAATCTCTTACTAGCTCTTCACCTCCAAATGCTCTAAATCCAGAGGTTAACATTGCAGCACCTAATAAAATTATAAAAACCATAGAAGTCGTTACACATGTTTCTGTGACAACCTCTCTTAAAACATTCTCAATTTTGTATGCTCTCCAAAAACTCCAGACAATTCCAATTAAAAAAGTAATTGTAAAAAATCCTGTGATAAAAATTGCTGTAAGATCTCTAGTTTCTACAGCCTTAATATTTAAATTATAATTCTTAGATAAAATATAAATTGGAATGACAGATAAAATTGCAATTATAATTGGATAGTAAGCATCTTTTTTTCCTTTATGTAAACGATAACCAGCCATCATGGTTGCACCTATTGCTCCAATTGATCCAGCTTGATTAACAGTTGCAATACCTAAAAGTATAGATCCTAAAACTGCAAAAATTAGAGCAAGAGGTGGAATGATTACAATTAAAACCTTAATCCAAAACTTTGAGTCAAAATTTCCTTTAAATGGAACAGGAGGAGCTGCCTTGGGATTTAATCTTGCATACACAAATACATAAATCATATACAAACCAACCAATACTAAACCAGGTAATAGTGCTCCCAAAAACATATCTCCTGCAGAAGTAGAACCCACTCTAAATTCTCCAGGCATATTAAATTCACCAGTTAAAATTTTGTAATCAGTCTGACGCATAGTATTTGCAACATCAGCCGCACTTGCTAATTGGTCAGCTATGATAATTAATACAATTGAAGGAGGTATGATTTGCCCAAGAGTTCCTGATGAACAAACAATTCCACTTGCAAGACTTTTATCGTATTTATTATTAAGCATTGTGGGTAACGATATTAATCCCATTGCTATTACTGTTGCGCCAACAATACCCGTGGTAGCTGCAAGTAGCGCCCCAACAAAAATTACTGATATTCCTAAACCTCCAGGGATAGGTCCAAACAACTGCCCCATCGTAACTAAAAGATCTTCCGCAATTTTTGATTTTTGCAGCATGATCCCCATGAAAATAAATAAAGGAATTGCAATTAAAGTATCAGTTTCTACATCCCAGTAGTTACTCCTAAAGTTTGTAATACCGGCGGTTAACCATTCTTTAGGGCCATCAACAGCAAAATAAGCGCTACTATCTCCTGCAAATAAATAACCAAAAAAAGCAGCTAGCCCGATTGAAATTATTGCTGATCCAGGTAATGCAAAAGCTACTGGAAAACCAGAAGCTAATGCTCCAATCATTATAATTACAAGTAAAGCTAAAAATAAATGTTCCATTATTTAATTCTTTAAAAGTTTATGACTGCTACTCATAAAGTAGCTAGTGAATTGAGTTAACATACTTACTGCAAACACAGCTAAATAAACTGCCATTAGATAAAGTAAATATAATCCGTTTGAACCTTGCTGCGTAATTTCAAATGAAATTACAGGACCATTGATGATACTAGCTTTACCCCCCATGCCTAAAAATATTACAATCAAACATAAAGGAATTCCTAGAATTAATGACCCAATTGCATTAGTCCATGCTTTTTTACGTTCGCTAAAACCAGTATAAAGAACATCAACTCTAACGTGGCCCTCGTGAATTAACGCATAAGCGCTTGCAAATAAATAAAGGGCTGCATACCAAAAACGAACTAAGTCACCTTGGAATGCTTGTTCATATTGAAAAATAAATCTTGATAATACAATTAAAAATTCACTTCCAACTACTAAAACTGCTAACCAAATAAACCCTACAGATCTTGTAAAATAACCAATTACAAAAGAAGCTAATATTAAAGGAAAGTGTATATATGTAATTCTAAAAGCAGGTATTACTAAATTAATTTTAAGTTGTTCGCCAAAAATTGGCTCAACTAGTTTTTCTACTACCATGAATGAGATTAAAAAGTCTGCTACTCCAACAATTAGTACAGCCCAGAAAGAGGACCTTACTACGTAAGCTGTAATTTTCGATAAGATCTCAGAGTCTGTTTGTAATGTTTGTTTTATAGATTTTAAAACAAAAAATATAACTCCTACTAAAGATACAAAATAAAATAGTAATTGAATATACGATAAATTTATTGCAAGCCCCTCTAAAGGCTTATTTAATTTTTTAAATCCAAATAATTCATAATGAGCAAAAAGTTTTTTAACTCCTGGCCAATCAAACCAAACTGTTAAAACATTATTGACTAAAAAAACAAAAGTTAAAGCTAAGATAGAATAACTAAATATTCTTATTAAAATAGATAAGTTATTTTTCGCCATCATATTAAATCTTTTATTGATATATAAAAAGAGGGCCCATTAAAGGGCCCTCTAGTAATAATTAGAATTAAATTATACTCCTAATGCTCTATTTCTTTGAGCAACATATGGCCCGTCAGACAAGTTAGTCCAAGCACCAATTTCCTTACGACCTTTAACAAAGGCAGCATGTACTTTCTTAGCAAGAGCGCTATGTTGTTGAACTTCATCGAAAACTTCAGCAGCACCTTTAGCGAAAGCATCGTAAACTTTATCGTTAAACTTCTCTAGTTTAACTCCACTTTCGTTAACTAATCGCGCTAGTGCAGCTCCGTTTTTAGCATTGTATTCAGCCATTGTAGTTGTGTCAGCCCAATCACATGCAGTTTTAATAATTAACTGATCTGATTTTGACAAACTAGTAAACCAAGATTTGTTAACTCCACAAGCTAGTGTAGATCCTGGTTCATGCATTCCTGGATAGTAATAATACTTAGCAGCTTCCTGGAACTTCATAGCCTCATCATTCCAAGGTCCTACCCATTCTGTTGCATCAATTGCACCTGAAACAAGGTTTTCATAAATTTGTCCACCAGGAAGTGAAATTGGAGAACCACCTAGTTTTCCAAGTACTTGTCCACCTAATCCAGGCATACGCATTTTTAAACCTTTAAAGTCATTCGCTGATCTAATTTTCTTATTAAACCAACCACCCATTTGCACTCCAGTATTACCAGCTGCAAAACTTTGTGTTCCAAAATCATCAGTCAATTCATCCCACAATTCTTGTCCACCAGCAAATTTTAACCACGCATTCATTTCAGCATATGTGAAACCAAATGGAACCGCAGTAAAATATCCAAAAGCAGGGTGTTTTTTAACCCAGTAGTAATCAGCACCGTGATACATTTGAGAGTTACCTGATGCAACTTCGTCAAATGAGTCAAATGCTTTTACCCTTTCATTAGCAGCATAATAAGTAACTTGAATTCTACCGTCACTCATATCGCTTAATCTTTGAGCAAGTCTTTGTGCACCAGTTCCTAGGCCTGGAAAATCTCTAGGCCAAGTAGCTACCATAGAAGCTTCAACTCTTTCTTTGGCAACGGCTGGAGCAGATAAAGCAACAGCAGCAACACCAGTTGCAGCTGCAGTTTTAAAGAACTTACGTCTTGAAGGTGATCTAGAAACCTTCAATGATTTTTTTTCTTTAATCATTAGTATCTCCTCTTCTTTGTTAATTAACTGTACAGAGTAAATTACAAATGTGCGTTTAAGTCTAGATTAAAATAACTTTAAAGTATTGTATTACAATCTGAGGTAGTAAATTTTTAATTAAATAAAATTATTTTTTGTCAAAAAAAGCTTCATAGATCATCATGAAGATTGCAATTGCCATCAATATATAAACTGGCAAAACATCGAAAAAACCAATCATAGTTGATCTAGTTAAAGTAGTAGCCAAGCCAATTAGAAATGCGGTTGCAAGTAAAGTTCCTAAAAATACTGTAAACTTTTGCATTTAATTATTACATTCCTTTTCTAGCCAATTAGCAACACCTAAAAATCTATGATCATCAAATTTTGCACCAATTAATTGAACACCTAGTGGCATTTTGCCTTCTCCTTGTAATAAAGGCAGAGAAATACATGGGGTTCCTAAATAAGACCATACTTTATTAAATTCTGCAGAGCCAGTACTCTTCAAGCTTTTAGGAGCAACACCTGGACTAGAAGGTGACAATACCCCATGATAATCTTCAAATACTTCTTCATAAGACTCGTAACTTCTTTTCATAAAATCTATGGCTCCGGCATATTCTTTTGCTGAATGTTTATTGCCTTTAACAATAGCATCTTGCATGGGTTTAGATAATTTTTTTTTATACTTTTTGTAATACAATCCAAAATTGTTTGCTAAATCTGTTTCATGAATTATCTGATGATATTTATGAATGTCTTTAAAATAAGATGGTGTATCAAAAATTTCGATATTTTTTTTAAAAGATTTAATAAAATATTCGAAAGCTTCTTTAGATTTTTTTTCAATATTTTTCCAATGGTCTGTTTTATAAAAAATAAATTTTGGTTCAAACATTGGTCCCTTTTTTGTTTCTTCAAGCATACTATCAGCTGAATAATAAACAGATGCATTATCAAATTTATCTTTTTTAATTAAAACCTTTGCAAAGAGTGCTACATCCTCAACAGTTCTTCCAAATACACCTATATGATCTAATTTTTCTGAAGTTTTAAGCACTCCATTTCTTGAAATTAATCCATAGGTTGGTTTATAACCTACAACTCCACAGTAAGATGCAGGTCTAATAACTGAACCACCTGTTTGTGATCCTATTGATAAAGGTGCCATAAATGATGCAACAGCAGCAGCAGACCCGCTCGATGAACCACCTGGAGTTCTAGAGTAATCATGTGGATTAGTTGTTTTAGCAGGACCAAGATAAGCTAATTCAGCTGTAGCAGTTTTGCCCATTACTATTGCACCAGCTGCTAAAAGCAAATCAATAATTTCTGCATTTTGTGAGTAAGATTTTCCTTTTCTAATAACTGTTCCACATTCTGTTGGCATATCAACTGTTCCAACAATATCTTTTACAGCTACAGGAATGCCATGCAAAGGTCCTGTGGGTTTTCCTGATCTTCTATATTCATCAGCCTCAGAAGCTTTTTCTAGTAAAAGTTTTTTATCAAAATGTGCCCAAGCCTTAACATCTTTTTCAAATTTATTTATTCTTTCAATATACTTCTCACATACTTCGACTGAAGTAAGTTGAGCATCTTTTATTTTTGAAGCGATTTCTTCAACTTTTAAGGAAAAAATATCTATCATTTAATTTGCAAATAATGTTTCTGGCAACCATAGGGCTATTGCTGGAAACATGTACATTAAAAACATTGCAAAAATAACAATTGCTAAGAAAGGCATAATTCCTCTAAATATATCTAAAAGCTCAACATTGGTTTTTTGCACACCTTTTAAATAATATGCCGACATTGCCATCGGTGGGGTTAAAAAAGATGTTTGTAAATTTAATGCAATTAACATTGCAAAGAAGTACGGATTAACACCAAAAACTTCAAGCAAAGGTAAAAATATAGGTACAAAAATAATTAAAATTTCTGTCCATTCTAGAGGCCAACCTAAAAGAAAAATTATAATTTGTGTAATTACTAAAAATTGCCAGGTTGAAATATTTATTGATGTGAAAAAATGCTCAAATATTTCATGCCCACCCAGATATGAAAATACAGATGAAAAAGTCCAAGAACCAATGAACAACCACATAATCATTGCAGTTGTTTTTGCAGTTAAAAACACTGACTCTTTAAAATTTTGCCATTTTAAGGTTTTATAAAACCAAGATAGAATTAAAGCCCCAAATGCTCCTGCTGCTGCAGCTTCAGCTGGTGTAGCTATTCCAGCCAATATTGTTCCTAAAACTAACATAATTAATCCAAATAAAGGAACAAAAGAAACTAACACCTCTTTTAAAATTTCACCTGTTGGTGGGATATCTTCTTTCGGTGGTCTTGGTGCTATCGATGGGTTTAACCAAGCTCTTGTAACTGCATATGCAATATAAAGACCAGCTAATAAAAGTCCTGGAAAAATTGCTGCTGCAAAAAGTCTTAAAGGTGATAATTGAGCAATTACTGAATAGACAATTAACATAATACTTGGAGGGATTAAAATACCCAAACATCCACCAGAACAAATTATTCCTGAAGCAAATTTTTTATCATAACCAGCTTTTACCATCGCAGGCCAGGCTAGTAATCCCATTAAAGTGACAACTGCTCCTATGATTCCTGTTGCTGTAGAAAATAAAGTACAAGTAATCAAAGCAGCTACAGCCATCGATGCAGGAAGTCTATGAGCAGCTAATCTTATTGCAAAAAATAGTTTTGCAACTATTCCAGCTCTTTCAACCAAATAACCCATAAATAAAAACAACGGTACAGCTGTAAGAACATTGTTATCCATAACTGTATAAGTATTTTGAACGAATAACTGAAAAATTCTGTTATCAAAAATATGCTCCATCATAGTAGCATCGTAATAAGCGTAATATCCAAAACCAATTCCCATTGCCATTAATGTGAAAGCTATTGGGAAACCTAAAAGCACTGCGAATAGAAATATGCCCATCATTAAAATTGCTACTTCTGGATTTGTAAGACTAAATAACATTATTTTTATCTTCCTCTTGTGATGTTCTCATTAACATTTGTTCCGTTTCTTCAGCAACAACCATTCTTGCTGGCCATTGTCCTGTTCTAATACAAATTAAAGATCTAAAAACTTCTGCAATTCCTTGAATTACCAACAAAGTTCCTGCAGCAGGTATCATAGTTTTAACCATATAAATTTGAATCTGCGCGGGACTACTCCAGCTAGTTTCTTTTATTTTCCAGGCCAAAGCTGCATATTCGTAACCATAGAAAGCCAAAGCCACTACACCAGGAAAAAAGAATATAAAATAAAGTACTAAATCAATCCAAGCCTGAGTTTTTTGACTAAATAATCTATAAATTACATCTCCTCTTACATGAGCCTCTGTAGCCAAACAATATGCACCTGACATCATCAATATTGCACCATACATCTGCATACTAAAATCAAAATTCCACAAAGTTGGCTTATTAAAAACGTAAGCCATTACTACTTCATAAACCGTACCTCCCATTAAAATTACAATACACCAAGAAAAAGCTTTTCCCATTGAAGTGCTTAAAGTGTCTGCAAATTTAATGAAAGAATTCATCATAGAAAAGTATATTAAATTAAGCTAAAAAAAAAGGGGGTTTTTAAACCCCCTTTTATAATAATTTTAAAGTTAATTAAATTTTAACTTTTTCAATTGGTCCAAACTCATTTTCATAAGCTAATTTGTAGTTCGGTTGATTCATCAACAGATACTTCATTGTTCTCTTAGCGTATGCTTTTTGTGAGTCTACTACTTTCTTAAAGAAAGCGTCCTTACCAGAAAACTCAGCAACGATTTTATCCCAACCTTTTAATTGTTCGGCTAAGATAGCGTCAGAAGTTTGGTAGACATTTACCTTATGCTCATTCATCAACTTCGCTAAGTCAGCAGAATATCTCACTAACGCTTTGAAGTAGTTATCTGAGTTAGCAGCATAAGCAGCGTTCTTCAAGATAGCTTGATGAGCAGGTGAAAGGCTGTCAAATCTCTTTTTGTTTACCGGAACTTCAAACATTTCCTGAGATTGGTGGAAACTTCCTAAGTGGTAATGTTGAGAGACATCTTGCATTCCAAACTGTGAGTCTGATGTAGGGTTGTTAAACTCTGCGGCATCAATCAAACCAGTTTTCATTGCTGGTTGAATTTCACCACCTGGCAATTGTCTTACAACCATTCCCATAGCAGTTAAAACGTTAGTAGCTAAACCAACTGTTCTATACTTCATACCTTTAACATCAGATACTTTAGTTACATTCTTTTTAAACCAACCAAATGGTTGTGCTGGCATTGGCATATGGAACATACCGTAATAGTTAAATCCTACACTTTTTACAGCTTCATCATATAATGCTCTTCCTCCGCCATACTCTATCCATCCCATTACTTCTTGAGATGACATTCCGTATGATGGACCAGTTCCAAAAAGTGATGCAGCTGGATTTTTTCCATACCAATATGCTGTCACCCAGTGACCCATATCTACTACTCCAGAACTCACTGCTTGACCAATTTCTGAAGTTTTAACAACTGCTCCAACTGGTTGAAGATCAATCTTCAATTCACCGTTAGACATGTCGCTAACCATTTTGGCATAGTCTCCAGCCATTTCAAAAAAGATGTTAGCACCTGATGGCCATGCTGCTTGCATCTTTAATGTTAATGGAGCACCAAAAGCAACATTTGGCATTGCTACAGCTGTTGCTGCGGCTGCACCAGTTGCTGCTGCGGCTTTGAAGAACTTTCTTCTTGAAGGAGTTTTTGAACCCTTCAATAATTTTTTGTTCTTTATCATTTTATTCTCCTCTAGTTAATTAACTATTAAAAATAAAACACAGATTAAGATTAGAGTCTTTCTAAAAAGAGGTACAGATTGTCACAATAAAACTTTAGATTGAAATTTTCTATCTTAAGTTGATTTTAAATTAATTTATTGTCCTCATAAACACAACATTTCTCAGCTGGTATATGAAGTTTAACATTCTGGCTTGGTATTTCTGTCTCTCTGGTGACTTTTGATTTAATGGTAAAGTTTCCCATTTTGGCGGTGATCAATTTATAATTTCCTAGATCCTCAACCTTTTCAACATTAACATTAATTAAGTTTTCATTTTGGTTTTGTGCAATTTTAATAAATTCAGATCTAATTCCTAATTTAATATTTTTCGTTTTTATATTTGACAAATTTGTACGGGTTTTAATTAAATTATTGTTTATTTTTACACTATCGTTTGAGGAAACTTCACTTTCAAATAAGTTCATAGCTGGCGATCCAATAAAGTAACCAACAAATGTTGTATTAGGTCTTTCAAAAAGTTCTTTAGGGGAACCAGTTTGAACCACCTCTCCTTCACTCATTACTATTATATTATCTGCAAAAGTCATCGCTTCGTTTTGATCATGAGTTACATAAACTAATGTTGTTTTATATTGCTCATTAATTTCTTTAAGATTTCTTCTTAATCTAAATTTTAAGTCTGGATCAATAACAGTTAAAGGCTCATCCATTAGAACTGCAGCAACGTCTTCTCTTACAAGACCTCTTCCTAAAGATATTAATTGCTTTTGGTCTGCTGTTAATTTTCTTGCAGGAGAATTTAAAAAAGATTTTAAATTTAAAGTTTCAGCAACTGAATTAACTCTTTCATCCGTTTTACTTTTAGAAAAATCTCTACATTTAAGTGGGAAAGCTAAATTTTCATAAACAGTCATTGTATTATAAATAACTGGAAATTGAAAAACTTGAGCAATATTTCTATCTTCTGTTTTTAAATCTGTAACATCTTTATCATCAAATAATATTCTTCCAGCAGAAGGTCTTACTAAGCCAGATACAATATTTAGCATTGTAGTTTTTCCACATCCAGAAGGACCTAAAATTGCATATCTATTTCCATTTTCCCATGTCATTGAGAAAGGATTTAAGGCAAAAACTGGATTTGGATCATTTGGATTGTATGAGTGAGATATGTTGCTTAAATCGATTTTAGCCATTCAAACCCCCAAAAGGTGAAGATGCTAATTTTCCATCAGCATGAAACGCATAAGCTCTATCAATTTTAAAATTAATTTTTACTTTATCGTGTATTTTAAAGTTAAGAACTTCTTCTATTGAAACTATAATTTTTGTATCTCCTCTTTTTAAATGTAGCAATGTTTCTGAACCACTAATTTCTGCAAGCTCAACTTCAAATTCGTGTCCGTTTTCGTTTAATTCAATATCAGAAGATCTTAATCCAATTTTTAAACCATCTTCGGTTAATTTAGATAAATGTTGTGGAGCCTCTACATCTATGCCTTCAAATCTAATCTGATTATCTGAAATTTTAGCTTCGATAATATTCATTGGCGGGTCATTAGAAATTTCTGCAACTTTCAATGAGTTTGGATTTTCAAATATTTCTTTTGCCGGACCAACTTGTAAGACCTTGCCTTCATCTAGAACTATAACTTCACCATTTAATTCCATAGTTTCCCTAGGATCAGTAGTTGAATAAATTAATATTGTTTCATCTGCTAAACCTTTAGAAAATAGGTTCTTAAACTCTTCTCTAAGTTGCTCTCTCAATTTATAGTCTAAATTTACTAATGGCTCATCTAACAACAATATCTTAGCGTTTTTGACTAAAGATCTTGCAAGCGAAACCCTTTGTTGTTGCCCTCCAGAAAGCTCTTGGATCTTTCTATTTTCATAACCTAACAAGCCTACAGATTTTAAAGCATCCATTACTTTTTCATTAATAATACTTTGGTCTATTTTTCTTTGTTTTAAAGGAAAGGCTATGTTTTCAAAAACATTTAAATGAGGATAGTTTATGAATTGCTGATAAACCATTGCCACATTTCTTTCCCAGACAGGAATTTTTAAAAAGTTTTTACCATCAAATTCAATTTCACCACTATCTGGTGTTAATAGACCAGCTATTGTTTTTAATAGAGTTGTCTTTCCAGATAACGTTCTTCCTAGAATTGTATATAGATTCCCTTCTTTAAAATTAAACGATACTTCGTTTAAATGATATTGATCATCTGGTTTATATGATAAATTGTTTGCAACTAAATCCATTACTTAATAGCTCCTGATAAATTTCCTTTTGATAAATATCGTTCAACTATAAATGCAACAATAATTAATGGAGCTACTGAAACTAAAGCTGATGCTGATAAGCTCCACCAAGGAGTTACAGACGAATTTAATGCAACAATTTTAACCGGTAATAACTGGACCTCTGTAAATGTTAAAATAAAAGCAAAGAAAAAATCAATCCATCCAAAAATTATACAAAACATTCCTGCTACAATTAAACCAGGTATTGAATTTGGTAAGACCACTTTTAAAAATGCTTGATAAGGATTACAACCATCAATTAGAGCTGTCTCATCAATTTCTCTTGGCACTTTATTAAAAAAGTCGACCATAATCCAAACTGCTATTGGCATTAATAAAACAATATAAACAACAATTAGCCCAGTCAGACTATCTAATAAATTTATTGAACTTAAAAATAAGAAAAATGGAATTGATAAAACAATTGGAGGCATAATTCTTTGGGAAATAAAGAAAAAAGTAATGTCATTATTTTTTACAAAACCTGCCTTGAATGTATATCTTGATAGTGCATATGCAGACAATGTTCCAAGAATAATGCTAATTAAACTTGCCGTACAAGTTACAAACAAACTATTAAAATAAGGTTCAATTATATCTACACCACCTTTAGCTGGTGATTTAATTAAAACTTTCCACCCTTCTAAATTAGGTTCAAAATCTACCCATGGAATATATGTTACTCCACCATTAACAGACTGAAAGTCTTTAAAGGATGTTGTTAAAGCCCAAAGAAAAGGTGCTATGACAAATACTGTCCAAACAACAATAAAGAAATATTTTAAAAAAATATATAATTTATTCATACTCTACTCTTTCAATAAAACTTTAGTTAAAACTTTTGCTATTATTGTTAAACTTATGATCATGATTATTAAGTAGGTGAATGACATTGAAGCTGCATAACCCATCTGAAATTCTCTTAACCCTTTTATAAAAATGTAAAAACTTGAAGTTTCGGTTGAAGTTCCTGGACCACCAGAAGTTAAAACGTAAACTGTATCCATTATCTTTGAAGCCTCAATTAACCTTATAATTATTGCTCCAATGGATATAGGGGCCATCAATGGAAATGTTACATAAATAAATTTTCTGACTGGACTAGCGCCATCAATCGCAGCGGCCAAAAATGGTTCTTTAGGCAATGATAATAAGCCTGCCAACAAAAGCAGAAACATAAAAGGTGTCCATTGCCATACCTCAACTATAATTACTGTAAATTTTGCGATAACTGGATCTGTCAACCACTTGGGAGCTACACCAAAAACTGATAACAAATCATTTACTGGTCCAAGAGACTCATGAAAAAAAGTTCTCCAAATAACTGTCATGATCACCGGGGTTGTCATCATTGGAACTAAAAAAAGAACTCTAAAAAATCTTTTAAATTTAATATCTTTCCAAACCATATGTGCCAGTGCAAAACCAATCACATATTGTAAAATAACTGTTGTAACTGATAAAAAACTCAATCTAAAAAATGATTCCCAGAATCTAGGGTCATCAGTAAATAATCTTATGTAATTTTCTAAACCTATGTAATCTAAACCGGGATTATAACTATTCCATCCTGACAAACTTAATCTAACTACGAAAATTATTGGAAAAATTAATATTCCTATCAACACAAATAAACCTGGAAACAGAAAGAAATATTTATGCTTAAAATTCATTTATATAAAAAGGATTATATTATTTTTGTAATATGTGGCCATTTAAATTAATGGCCACATAAAGTATTTTTAAATTATAGCTTGTTGTCTTCCATTTTGACACCAACAGCATAGGCATCTTGAACTGCTTTTTTACCTACTCTGCTTACAATTGCTTCCCACTCTTTAGCAACTTCGTCTAAAGCTTCTTGAGGAGATAATTGTCCTGCTAAAGCTTTTGAAGTTCCTGTAGCAACAGCACTTGTAAATTCAAATACACCCGGAACTCTTAGAGGGAAAACTCTGTTATTACTCTTTTCCATATCTAAAAGTGTTTGAGTGTAACTGTTAGCAATTTCAGGATCCCAACCCATACTATTGATATAGATGTTAGGGTCAAAGTCTGAGTTTTTAAATGGGTTAACACCAAATCTACCAATAGCTAAATCAGCTTGGTGGTTTGCACCATTAGAAAAGAAGCAAAGATAATCAAATGCCATATCTTTTACCTTACTTTTCTTCGCAACACCAACGGCCCAACCCCAAACAATGTAAGGAGCCTGGTTGTATTGGTTTTCCCAGCTATTAGATACTCTGTTCCAAACTCTATCAGCGCCTGGAAGTGGAGCTGCACCAACTTTATTTTTAATTGGGCTGTCATCTTGCATCGCTGCAATAAATGCATCGTCCCAAGAGAAACTAAATAAAGTTTGTCCACCACCAAATGATCCGATTTCATCACCTAGACCAAAGTTAGTTCCTCCTGGAGGAACATATTTAGTAGCTTCAACCCAATCAGTTAATGCTTCAACAAATCCTGGGTTATTGATATTTGGCTTCATAGTTTCTAAATCAAAAAAGAAACCACCTGGAGTTCTAGGGTTTTTAGCATAAGCAACTGATCTGCTGAAAAAGGCTGCAAACATTAAGTCGTCTTTTTTCATAACTTCAGCAGAACCATATTCTTTTTCACCATCTCCATCCCAGTCCCAATCATTGAAATATTTAGCCATTTGAGCGTATTCTTTCCAAGTTCTCGGAACTCTTAACTCATTACCTGTGTCAGCTTTATATTTCTTCTGCATTTCTGGATTATCAATGACATCTTTTCTATATTTTAAATAATGTCTGTCACCATCAACCGGGTATTGATACATAGTTCCATCCCAAGATGATACACCCATATGAGATTTAGTTACGTCTTTCATCTCAGGTGAGTTCATATACTTCTTAGGAACTGGTGCTAAATATCTTTTCCAGTCATTGATGAAGTTAGAAAATCCAAACACAACATCATAAGGAGCTTGTCCAGCTTGGAAAGGAACCATTGCTTTTGAGTACAAATCACCTGCTGGTGTATGTGTAACTTCAACTTTTGCGCCAGTTAATTTCTCAAACTGTTCAGCATGTAAAGCTGTTGGCTCTCCCATTACTGGAATTGCGTGAGTGTTTATTTTAAGAGTTTTTCCTTTGTAATTTTTCTTAGACATCTTCTCATAAGAACAGTCACCAGGAATATCTCCTGTAGCTTTGATATGTGGAAACTGATCGCTCCACTTATCAGCATATGCCATAGGACTAAATATCATTAAACTTGATATAATAGCCGTCAAGCAAGTTTTCATTAGTTTCATTATTACCTCTCTCTTCCTTTACTTAATTACGGAACTAAAACAGCTCGTCCCTTAACTTTACCGTCGTTAAGATCATGGAGCGCTTTATTAGCATCGTCCAATTTATATTCTTGCATGGATAGCTTCACTTTTCCACGATCAGCTAACTCCATCAATTCATATAATTCAGACCACGTTCCCACTAAATTACCTACGATTGTTTTTTCAGAAATAATTAAATCAACTGCTAATGATTTAATTTCTTCCCCATATCCAACAATGTAGTAAAAACCACCATTAGAAGTCATTTGAATTCCCATGGCAGTAGATCCTTTTTCACCTACGAAATCGATAACAGCTTCTGAACCTTTTCCTTTAGTTAGTTCTTGAACTTTTTCAATTTCATTTCCATCAATTAAAACTCCGTGATCACCACCAAGTTCCATTGCATGTTTTAAAGCCGCTTCAGATTTCTCAACTATAATAATGTCAGCTGCGCACATTGCTTTCAAACATTGAATAGCGATATGACCTAAACCTCCTGCACCAATTATTGTACAGCTTTGACCTGGCAATAAATGTCTAGTTGCCTTTTTAACAACTCTATAAGCTGTAAGACCTGCATCTGAAAAAGGTGCAACATCTTTAGGTGCTAAAACTTTTGGAAGCTTAATTAAATTTCTTACACTCGTTTTTAATAGCTCTGAATATCCTCCTTCTTTAATACTTAAACCAGGAAATGCTCCAGCAGCAGCATGCATATCATTACCTCTTCTACAATCTAAACAAGTACCGCCCGTTCCTGATATTAATGGGTGTAAAATGACTGGGTCACCTTTTTTATATTCTGTAACATCCTTACCTACGTCCTCTACCCATCCTGCATTTTCATGTCCCATCACACATGGTAACAAAGTTCCATCTGGATCTTGAATATGTTTCCATACTCCTTCGATTATATGTAAATCTGTTCTGCAAACTCCTGCAGCACCAATTTTAACAATTACATCTGATGCCTTCTCAATCTTCGGATCTGGCATTTCTTCACCTGTAACCCAAACTTTTTCCTTCATTTCTGGGTCATACTTGTGCAAAACCTGTGCTTTCATCGTTTTCTCTCCCTTTTAATTTCTAAAACTTTATTAAAAAATTGAATTGCTATGGAGTCAATGCCGCTTTTAAGTGTTCAATTAGTGGACAAATACAACCTGTGGTTAGTTGTTGAATACACGATTTTTAATTATCTTTTTCAAATGGGAAATTTATCTTCACTAAAAAAAGAGTTTAAAGATATCCTAAAAAAAAGAGGAATGATGTCCTATGAGATGGGCAAAGAAATTTCTGATAGTTGGTCGAGGTGTATTGCTGAGGGGCTTAATCCGTTTCAAGATCCAAAACAAAGCGTCGTATCTTCAATTGAATTAAAAGAGATTAAAGAAAAAAATGATTCTCTTAGAAAAATAGTTCTTCCTGAATTAGAACTTCTATACTCTCAAATTGCTGGTACCAATTTTATGGTCGCATATTCAGACGAGAATGGTTTGGTACTTGATACAATATATGACAAAACTTGTCTTCAAACCGACGTAGGTAAAACAGTTATACCAGGATCTATATGGGCTGAGAAGGTTTGTGGTACAAATGGTTTAGGATTATCTGTTGAATTAAAAAAACCAACAATAGTTTCTGGTAAAGAACATTTTTTTACAGCGCATGAAAATATATCTTGTTTCGCAAGTCCAATAATTAATTATGACGGTAAGACTATTGGAATTATAGATGCTTCAACTGACTATATGTCTAGAGAGCAACATACTCTAGCTTTAGTGAAACTGGCAACCAGAAGTATCGAAACAAAATTATTTTTAAAAAAGTTTGAGAATGAATTAATTTTATCCTTTCATCCTCGACAAGAATATTTATCAACAACCAGTGTAGGTTTGTTGGCTGTCAATGGAGATGGTCTAATAGTAGGTGCAAACAGTAATGCAAAAATTATGCTTAATGGATTAGTAGATCTTAAAAATGAAAATTTTAATAAAATTTTTACAAATTCATTTTCATCTATCGCATCAGATTTATTAAATAATAAAACATTGAAAATAACTGATCATTTAGGCTCATCTGTTTTTGTGGTCAAAAGTCAAATATTTAAGAAAAACAAATTTGTTGAAACAAAAAAAGAAAAGAAAAGGAGTACTTGTAAAAATTGTGAAGATACAAAAATTAAAAGAGAGAAATGTACCTTAATTAGGTCAACTTTTGATGAAACAAATAATATCTCTGCAACTTCTAGAAAATTAGGTGTTTCTAGAACAACAATTTATAAACACTTACAATAAATTTATTTAATCAATTGGATAGTCCCAAGCATTACCGCCTATAACTTTAGAAATCGCCGAAAAATCTTTAGTATCATTTCCTTCTTTACAAAATTGGTCATAAATTTCTAGAGCCATTTTTCCTAATGGTGTTTGAGCATTTACGCTTTTCGCACAATCATTTGCAAGTTTAAGATCTTTATTCATCATTCCTGCAGAGAAGCCCGGACGATAATTATTATTTGAAGGCGTGCCATCAATTAAACCAGGCAAAGGTGGATAAACAGAAATTGGCCAACTGTTACCTGATGCATTTTTCATAATTTCATGAACTTTTTTAATATCTATATTTAATCTTTTTGCTAACATTAATGACTCTGAAGCAGCAATCATTGCAATTCCTAGGGCCATGTTGTTACAAATCTTAGCACCATTCCCACTACCTAAATCACCTGCATGAAATATATTTTTTCCCATGATTTTTAATAAAGGAAGCGCTTTTTCAAAAGCTTCCTTTGATCCACCAACCATTATATTTAAAGTTGCTTTTTGCGCTCCCATTACTCCACCACTAACTGGTGCATCAATCATTTCTATGCCTTTTTCTGAAGCTTTTTTTCCAATCTTGATAGAAGTTTGAATGTCAATTGTAGAACAATCAATTAGCAAACAATTTTTTGAAACTTTATTTATTATTCCGTTATCACCTAAATAAACTTCCTTAGAATGCTTGCCCTCTGGAAGCATAGTAATAACCGTCTCAACTTGATCGGTAATTAGATCATCTAAATTTTCCACTGTTTCAAGATTTTTATCTTTTGCAATCGCAAGCATTTTTTTTGAGACATCAAAAACTTTTACAGACTTACCTGCCTTCATTAAATTTTCAGCCATTGGACACCCCATGTTGCCAACGCCGATGAAAGCTATCGATTGAGACATTTTAATTTACTTTATTAATACAATTTCCAGTTCTAAAAAACTCATCTAAATTATCAATTGCTAAATTCCCCATTGCAATTCTTGTATCTTTTGTTGCACTGCCCAGATGAGGTAAAACAAAAGCACTTGGAATTTTTAAATAACCAGGATTTAGATTTGGCTCATTTTTATAAACATCTAATCCTGCTGCATAAATTTTTCTTCTATTCAATGCATCAATTAAAGCTTCATCATCAACTATATCACCTCTTGCAACATTAGTTATCACAGCACCTTTGGGGAAATACTCAACAGTCTCTTTATTTATCAAGTTCTCTGTTTCTTTTGTGGCTGGACAACAAATTGATAAAACATCTGAGACTGAAAAAAGACTTTTTATGCTGTCATGATATGTTGCACCTTGCTCTTTATCTTCACTTAATTTTGAACGATTATGATAATGAATAACCATACCTAAAGATTTTGCAATTTTTGCAATTTTTTGGCCAATACGACCCATACCTAAAATTCCTAATCTTGTTCCTGTTAATTGTTTCCCAATTAAATAATCAGCAGACCATTTCCATCCACCTTCTTTTGCAGACTCTATTCCCTCGGAAGCTCTTCTGCACGCTCCTAAAATTAATAAAATTCCGATTTCTGCTGTAGCATCTGACAAAACTTCTGGTGTATTTGTTACTGCTATACCCCTATTCTTTGCTGCTTCTAAATCAATATTTCCAAATCCAACTGCAAAATTTGAAATAATTTTTACAGAGTCTGGTAATTGATTAATTGTTTCTGCATCTAATTTTTCAGTTAATGACGATAATATACCGTCAAATCCTTCACTCATTTCAATAATTTTTTTTTGTGAATAAAGTTCATCATTAGTATTAAATTTTGCATCAAATAATTTAGATGCTTTGTCTTCACTTTCTCTTATTAAACGTCTTGTAATTAAAATTTTTTTCATAATTTTTATTTTAAAATTTCAGGTTTTGGTCCTCCAGTGTACCAATCTAAAACTTCAATTGTATGTAATATTGGAACTTTAGTACCATGAGCGATTTGGGTAATACAACCAATATTTCCTGTAGAGATAAAATCTGGATTTAAACTTTCAATATTATTTACTTTTTTCTTTAATAATTGTTTTGCAATTTTTGATTGCAAAATGTTGTAAGTACCGGCTGACCCACAACATATATGGCCATTTGGAATTTCCATAATTTCATTATTAGTTTTCTCAAGTAATGAAACTGGCTGTGAATGAACCTTTTGACCATGCTGCATTGAACACGCAGAGTGATATGCTACTTTATATTTTTTTCCTTTATCTTTAATATC
Organism: uncultured Pelagibacteraceae bacterium; assembly: GCA_902594865.1. GTDB lineage: Bacteria > Pseudomonadota > Alphaproteobacteria > Pelagibacterales > Pelagibacteraceae > Pelagibacter. The sequence continues at coordinate 24,714 of CACJNV010000015.1, forward strand.
AAGTTTCAAACTTTCGAATATATATTCTGATATATCTTTTGTAAGTTCTGATATTACTTTGGCTTTTTTACTTAGCTCTTTATCTTCACGAAAAATAAATCCATAATCTTTCATGGTTGTTCCACAACCGGACGTATTTGATAAAATTGCATCCAAATTTCCTTTTTGATGCTCATCATACCAAGTGTTTATATTGTTTTTAAAATCTTGATGAGCATCCTCCTCTTTTCCAAGATGATGATTTAAAGATCCACAACAACGAATTTTTTTTGGAACAACTACTTCTACACCGTGTCTGTTTAATAACCTTATTGTTGCTTCATTAATTTGAGGAGATATTTCTTTTTGTACACATCCTGTTAAAAGAGCAACCCTAGCAATTCTTTTTTTAGTGGAGGATTTATAAACTTCTTTTATTGGTAAACTTTTTTTAGGAAAATTTGTAGGCATTAATTCAATCATATCCTTAATTTTTGATGGCATTAAGAATTTGAAAGGCTTTGATAATTTTACTAATAAACTTGATAATCGAAAAACTTTTGTATTTGGAAGAGTAATAGATAAAAAATACCTTATTAGTTTATCAAAGAAAGACCTTTGATAATTTTTTTCAATATATTTTTTTCCATGGTCAATTATATGCATGTAATTTACTCCTGCAGGACAAGTGGTCATACAGCTGTAACATGAGAGGCATCGATCGATATGCTTTACAACTTTTTCGGTAGGTTTCCTATTATTTTCGAGCATATCTTTAATAAGATAAATACGTCCTCTAGGACCATCTAACTCATCACCTAGAAGTTGATGCGTAGGGCAAGTAGCATTACACATTCCACAATGCACACATTTTTTAAAAACTTTTTCGTTTGCAAAATTGTCGGGATCTCTAAGCTGTTCTTCTGTAAATTTTGTTTGCATTAAACTCCTCTATACATTTTCCCTGGGTTTAAAATCCTTTTAGGATCAAAACTTTGTTTTACTTTTTCAGAAATCATTAAACGTACTTTATCAACAGTAAAAATAGCTTCTCCATAATCATATTCGGATGAAGTTTTAATTACTGTCAAATAACCTCCAAAATCTTTTGCCATTTTTTTTAAGTCTTTAATCTTTTCTTCCTTTTTACTATTAACTTCAATCCAGAATAACGACCCACACCAATCAACAAAATAGTTATGGTTGTTTTCTAGATGTTTGCATAGTTTTGAACCATTTGCAGGTGGTATCACCATTCGTATTAAATTATGCTCAGTCTTTTCAAATATCTCTAAATTATTCACTTTTTTCCAAAATGGTTCTGATTGATAAACATCAAGAGTAGAAATATCTGAATTACTTAATTTAAGTTCTTTTTTTAAATTGTTAATTTTTTCTTCAATTGAAATTTTGTCACCTTCAACTCTAAATGCTATAAATGAAATATTTGATTTAAGATCATTAAACTTAAAAACAGAATTTTTTTTAGTAACAAAGTCTTTATCCTTTGATTGTTCGGGAACAAAAACGGCACCAGAAATTTCACTACTTGAGCTAGATAGTTTATTAAAAAAATCATAAATTTGTTCGAAATTACTAGGATAAATTATTACAGTTTTAGAAGAATCTTTCTTAGGTAGCACCTTTAATATAATTTCGGTTAAAGCAACAAGAGTACCAAACGAACCAGCTATAAGTTTTGATAAATCATAACCTGTAACGTTCTTAACAACAGTACCACCTGATTTAATTATATCTCCTTTTCCATTAACTCCCTTAAAACCTAGTACATGATCTCTCACACTACCAACTTTAAATCTTCGTGAACCTGCATAATTGCAAGATAAGTATCCTGCTATTGTCCCTTTATTTGACTTACCTTCTTTAATATATCCAAAGTCTATTGGTTCAAAAGCCAGCTCTTGATTATTTTCGCTTAAGACCTGCTCGATTTCATTGATTGGTGTACAGGCTTTAACTTTAATATACAATTCCTCAGGTCTATAATCGATAATACCTGAGATTTTAGATAAAGACGTAGTATTGGCTGACTGCGTTTTATTTCCAATAAAACTTTTTGAATTGTTACCGATAATTTCTGTTGGAGAATCTTGTTTATATAGTTCCCTAATTAAATCTGAAACTTCCGACTCATCTTTGGGATAATAGATGTTATTAGAATCTTGGAAGATCTGGGAATTTATCTTTATTTTTGTGGACATGAACCCTTCCTTCCTCTGCACATTTTCTAAGTATAGGATAAACTTTTCCAGGATTTAATAAATTTTTTTCATCTAATGACTTCTTGATACTCAATTGTTGTTGAATATCGTTATCATTGAACATTTCACACATAAGTTCTCGCTTTTCTATACCAACACCATGCTCTCCCGTAATTACTCCACCAAGTCTCACACATGTTTTTAATATTTCCGAACCGAACTCTTCAGTTTTTCTAAGTTGTTCTTTATCATTTCCATCAAACATAATAAGTGGATGTAAATTCCCATCACCTGCGTGAAAACAATTTGCCACTGGTAGTTCATATTTTTCAGATAATTTTTTTATTTCTAATAATGCTTCAGCAAGCTTGCCTCTTGGAATGGAACCATCCATACAATAGTAATCAGGTGCCATAGCTCCACATGCAGGAAAAGCTGCTTTTCTTCCAGCCCAGAATGAAAGTCTTTCTTTCTCACTATTGCTAAGTTTAAGACTAGAGCAATTATTTTTTTTACAGATTACCTCTACTTTTTTAATTAACTCATTAACCTCTGATTCCGTACCATCAAGTTCTACTATTAATAATAATTCTGCGTCTCGTGGATATCCTGCTTTACTAAAATTATCTGTTGCCTCAATTAAAGCTTTATCCATTATTTCCATTCCTGCAGGCACTATTCCACTTGAAATAATTTCTGAAGCTGCATCTCCACCTTCTTTAATAGATGGAAAACCTATCAAAGCAGCTCTTACTACTTCTGGTGTTTTTAAAATTTTAACTGTAACCTCAGTGACAACTCCCAATAATCCCTCTGAACCACAAATTAAACCCATAAGATCATATCCCTCTTGATCAAAAGATTTTCCTCCAAATCTACAAATAGTTCCATCCATCATAACCATTTGTACACCTAAAATATTATTTGTGGTCGTTCCATACTTTAATGAATGAACTCCACCAGAATTTTCAGCAACATTTCCACCTATAGAACATGCTAACTGGCTCGAAGGGTCTGGCGCATAATAAAATCCTTTGTGTTGAACTGCATGAGTAATACCTAGATTTGTAACTCCTGGCTGAGTTACAACACATTTATTTTCGTAATCAATTTCTAATATTTTATTAAATTTTCCTAAACCAAGAAGAATAGCATCTTGAAGAGGTAATGCTCCGCCGGACAATCCTGTGCCTGCACCTCTTGGTACAACTTTAATATTTTCACTATGACAATATTTTAATATCTCGCTTACTTCTTCTGTGTTTTCTGGAAGTACTACTGCTAATGGTGTTTGTGTATAAACTGATAAAGCATCAGTTTCATATGGTCTCAATTCATCAGCCTCACTCAATACATTTTCTATGTTGGTTAACTTTGAAAGTTTTTTTACTATTTCACTTTTTCTATTTAAAATAGAACTATCAATTTTTGGTAAAGCTATTTCAGACATAGCTTAGCCTAACATTTTTTTGATATTTTCCAATGCGTTAGAAATGTTATCTCGAGAGGCTGCAAAGCTAAATCTCACGTAATCTTTACATGTTTTTCCAAAAGCTGTACCAGGAACTATAGCAACGCCTGCCTCATGCATAGCTCTTTTACAGAATTCACTTCCATCCATTCCAGTTCCAATAACTTTAGGGAATGCATAAAATGCTCCACCAGGCAGACTGCATTCTACACCTGGTAAACTATTTAAACCTTCGTGAATTAATTTTCTTCTTAAAGTAAATTTTTCCATCATCTCATCAATTGAGTCATCAGGTCCATCTAGGGCAGCAATACCTGCGAACTGAGCAGCAGCATTCACACATGATACACTATTAATTAATAATTTATTTACATGTTCAACTAAATTTTCGGGCCAAAAACTCCAACCAAGTCTCCAACCTGTCATTGAGTAAGCTTTACTCCAACCTTCTAAAACTATTAATCTTTCTCTTAACTCAGGATAATTAAAGAATGTTGGCATTTCTTTATTATCAAAAATTTGTCTACTATAAATTTCATCACTTAAAATAGTCACATGAGGATGTTTTTTTAAACCTTCAGCTAATTTATCTATTTCTGATTTTTCTACAAAACTTCCTGTTGGGTTGTTTGGATTTATTAAAATTAATAATCTAGTTTTATCAGTAATTAGAGATAAAATTTTATCTGCACTAAACTTTAAATCTTTATCTTCAGTAAGATCGTAAGGTACTGCTGTAGAACCAGTATAATTAATCATTGATTCATAAATAGGGAAAGCTGGAGTTGGATGAATTATCTCTGCGCCTGGCTCACCAAAACACTGAATTGCATAATGCATTGTTGGTTTCCCACCTGGCATAATAATAATTCTTTCAGGATCTACGTCTGCACTATATCTTTTCTTAATCCATCTAGTAACTGATTGTCTACATTCTAAAATTCCATTTGAAAGCACATATCCGTGATGACCATCATCTAAAGCTTTTTTTGCTGCTTCGACAACGTGCTTTGGAGTTTTGAAATCAGGTTGACCTAGACCTAAGTGAATCATAGGTTTACCTTGCGCTTCAAGTTTTTTTGCTTCAGCTAAAACGGAAAAAGCGCTTTCAGTTCCAAGCCTATTTAAAGATTTTGCAAGTTCCATAACAATTTAAAAATTAAAATCGACAAACTAAACGAAAATTAGTTTTTTGTCTATTTAGTTTGAAAGTTTAATTTATCAAATAAATGCTTAAAATTCTTATATTTTAGTCTCTATATATTATTTTTGACGCATCAAGATCTTTAACAGACTTACAACCCATTAAAATCATATTTCTTCTAATTTCTTTTTGCATGTTTTCTAAAAGTCTCTCAACACCTTTTTGCCCACCTGCGCCTAGACTAAAAAGAAATGCTTTTCCAAAACTACATGCTGTTGCTCCTGCTGCTAAAGCTTTAAGAACATGTGTTCCCCTTCTTACACCGCCATCAAGAATAATTTCTAATTTGTCACCAACTGCATCCGAAATTGCTTTAACTTGATCAAATGGAGATCTAGATCCATCAAGTTGTCTTCCTCCATGATTTGAAATCATAATTGCTGTACAACCAATATCTATTGCTCTTTTAGCATCTTCTACTGACATTACACCTTTTAATGCCATAGGTTTATTCCATTTTTTTATACAGTATTCTGCATCTTTCCAATTCATTGCTGGATCATATTGCTCATTAATATAATCCATAACTGATTTTGCAATATTGGTACCTTTATCGGTTTTGTTTTTAATGTTTGCTAATTCAAATTTTTTGTTTGTAAAATATTTAAAAACCCATCCAGGTCTCATTGCAAAACTCAATAAACTATCCAAAGTAAATTTAGGTGGTGTCGTAAATCCTGTTCTATGATCTCTTTCTCTATTTCCAGCAACAAGTGTATCAACAGTAATACACATTCCATCAAAATTAGCTCTACTACATCTTTCAATCAAATCATCAGTAATTGATTTATCTTTATGAATATAAAGTTGAAACAGTTTTGGCCCACTAGAAACATTAGCAACCTCTTCAATTGAAAAAGATGCCATCGTTGACATGCTGTAAATTGTATCATATTTCTCTGCGGCTCTTGCAGAAGCTTTATCACCCTCTGGATCATACAAACTTTGCATTGCCGTAGGAGATAAAAATAATGGCATACTAATTTTTCTGCCAAAAACAGTGGTGGATAAATCTGGCTCTCCAACACTATTAAGAATATTGGGAACTAAATCACAATCATTAAAAGCTTTTGTATTTCTATTTAAAGTGACTTCATCATCCGCTCCACCATCAATATAATGAAAAATAGGAGCTGGTAATTTTTTTTTAGCTAATTTTCTAAAATCTTCAAAATTATAACAATCTTTAATATTCATGATGAGTGTCTATTAGAAGCTTTTAAAGAAATTAAACATATAACTATTTGCCCCAGGGTTTTTGTCTCCTAAGCTCGCATTAGATATATGATTGTAAGAAAAACCTAATTCACTTGTTTTTGAAAGATCAAGTGAAATTTGTAATTCGCTTTTGAATTCAATTAAATGACCCAAATCTTTACCATCACCCTCAAAATATAATCCTGGAGTGAAGCTTGGAGTAAAATTTAATACTCCTAGCTTGTATTGAGCCTGAACACCTGTATAAATATATCCCGCACTATCAGCTGTTAACAATGCGCCCGTAATCGGCGAAAGATTACCTAAAAAAGTATCTCTATTTAAATTTTCATTTTGATGTTGAAAGCCAATTAAAGTTGATTTTTTTCCTTTATCACTAAAGTCAAACATTCCTGTGTAAACACTGAATTCTGTATTTTGATCTTTTAAAATTTTTTCCTCTGCAACTGAAGAAAATGCAAATGTGATCATTAACAGATTGATTATAATTTTTTTTAAATTCATTAATAATTAATTTATTTTTTAACTATAAAGCTTTTATAAATTATTGCACCTCCAATTAAAAATATCAACATCGGCAATAACCAGAGAATATATGTGTTTTTATTTAAACCTGGATCGTAGAGTATCCATTCACCATATTTAATTTTGAAATATTCATATATTTGATCTTCAGAAAGACCTTCTTTTAGCTTTTTATCAACTACAATTTTTAAACTGTTTGCAAATTCAGAGTCAGAATCGTAGACCGATTGACCTTGACATATAAGACATCTTAAATTTTTAGTTATTTTATTTCTTTTATCGTTCTCCTCAGCATTAATACTACTTAAAGGGAATAATATTATAAAAATTAAAAAAAATTTTAGATATTTCATTTTATCAATAAATTAATTTCATCAACTAATTCTTGGTTAAGAGGTCCAATATATTTTTT
>CACJNV010000016.1 GCA_902594865.1 uncultured Pelagibacteraceae bacterium
AATATTAATATTAATAGAGGGGTATACATGAAAAAAATAATATCATTACTATCTGCTCTAGTGATTTCTGTTGTAAGTTTTGCGGGAATTTCTAATGCTGATAGCAAGAAGCCTATCGTTATCCCAACTCATAACTGGTCAAGTCAAATTGTAATGGCTTATGTTATTGGTGGGATTTTTGAAAGTATGGGCAATAACGTTAAATACGTTAACGCTGACTCACAGGCAGTTTATGAGTCAATTAGAATTGGAGATGTAACTATATCTCACGAGGTATGGGAATCTGCATTTGGTAAATCTTTTACTACTGCTTTAGATAAAGGTGGTTTATTAGATTGGGGTGATCATGAGGCAAGAACTCTTGAGGATATGGGATATCCAAACTGGGTTGCTGAAAAAGGATTATGCCCAGGACTACCAGATTGGACAGCTTTAAAAAATCCAGACTGTGCTAAAAACTTTACAACACCTGATTCACCAGATGGAAAAGGAAGAATGTTGGAAGGTCCACAAACTTGGCATGGTGACTTAATTCCACAAAGGGTTGATGCACTAGGTTTAGGTGATTTATGGTGGGTTAAATTTGCTGGAAGTGCTGATGCACTTTGGGCGGAGTTAGCTGCAGCTGAAAAAGAAGGAAGAGGAACAATTATCTTCAACTGGACGCCTAACTTCACAGATGGTGCTGGTTTTACATTTATTGACTTCCCTCCATACACAGCTGGTTGCAGACCAGAAGATGGTGGAGATGGTAAATGTGGTTCTCCTGATGGATACTTGAAAAAAGCAGTTCATGAGGATTTCCCAAAAACTCATCCTGATGCAGCAGCAGCATTCAAAAAAATGTCATTCTCAACAAGTCAAATTGGTGCAATGGCAGCTTTAGTTGACATTGACAAAATGACTCACGAAGATGCAGCTAAAAAATGGTTAGCTGATAACAAGTCAGTTTGGCAAGCATTTACTAAATAAGGATTATAGTTAAAAATTAAAGATCTCCCCCAACTTCGTTGGGGGGGATTTTTTTTTAAATCAATATGTGTAAAATATATAAATGAAAAAATATTCTCTTATAATATTTTTTAGTTTTTTGATCTGCTCATCAGTTTTAGCAAGAAGCACTGGCTGCAAAGAAGGTAACTGTGAAAATGGTTTTGGTAAATGGGTTTACACTGATAAAACTACTTATGAAGGGGAGTGGGTTAATACTAAAAAACAAGGTCAAGGTATCGAAACCTGGCCTAATGGTTACATCTATAAAGGGGAATTTAAAAATAGTGAATGGAGCGGACAGGGAACTTTAGTTTTTCCTGATGGGTCTACCTATGAAGGAGAGTGGTCTAAAGGTTTTATGAATGGTCAAGGAACATTTACTTGGGCTGATGGAAAACAAAAAAGAGGTATTTGGAAGAACGGTAAGTTACAAGAATAATGTCTAAAGAAAATTATATTAATAAAATAAAAGATTTACCTGAGTCTTTGAGACAATTTATTGGTCTTATATTTATTACTCTAATAGTAATTTTATCTTTTAGTATTTTAAATGGAATTTTTGGACAAGGTGATGATTTAGTAAAAAGAATGAAGTTAGAAGAAGAAAGAATTGCTGAAGAAAAAAAACTAAGTGAGTTAATATCTAAACTACCCTCTGGAATATTGGTCTCATTTGATGGAACTGATCACTACAAATTAACAGATGAAGTATATGAGCAGGTTTGTAAAGCTACAAAACTAATTCCTCAAAGAGCAATAATGGGTGCTAATTTCTTAAATTTTAGAGCACATGAGCTATATACAATTAATGGAAATAAAATTGATGAGACTTTTGTCAAATGGGATGAAGAAAAAAACAAATGTTTTGCGGGTTTTACAGTCAGTGGAAACAATGTAGGTGTTGATGAAAGTATTACTATAAGTGGAGAAGCTTTAAGTTTTTTAAGTACTGGAATTGATACTAGAGTTTATTTTATTAAAAATTTTTAATGAGGAAAGGCAACAATTATTAACATTTTAATTTTATAGAATTTAATATAACTTTAAAACAATTTATGTCTGAGACAGTAATCAAATGCGAGTCGGTTTATAAAATTTTTGGAGAAAATGCCAAAAAGATGCTTGAAGAATCTAATGGCAATGTAGATGCAAAAACCTTTCAGGAAAGAGGATGTATTGTTGGAGTAAATAATGCTTCTTTTGAAGTTGCAAAAGGAGAAATGTTAGTAGTAATGGGTTTATCTGGTTCAGGTAAATCAACACTTCTTAGATGTATTTCAAGATTAACGGATGCTACCGGTGGAAAAATTTTTATCGAAGGTCAAGATTTATTAGAATTAAACAATAAAGAGCTTATTGAGCTTAGAAGAAATAAAATGGGAATGGTTTTTCAAAGCTTTGCTTTGTTACCTCATAAAACAGTTGTTGAAAATATTGCTTTTCCGCTTCAAATAAAAGGCACTAATACTGAAGAGAGTATTAGTAGAGCAATGGAAATGGTAAAACTAGTTGGACTAGATGGAAGAGAGAATTATTTTCCAAGAGAACTTTCAGGTGGACAACAACAGAGAGTAGGAATCGCAAGGTCATTAGCAGTAGAGCCTGATATATGGTTTTTAGATGAACCTTTTTCTGCATTAGATCCATTGATTAGAAAAGAAATGCAAGATGAGTTTTTAAGACTTCAGGAAAAATTACAGAAAACCATCATGTTCATCACTCATGATTTTGATGAGGCATTAAAGTTAGCTGATCGAATAGCAATTATGAAAGATGGTATAATTGAACAATTAGATACACCGGCCAATATCGTGCTAAATCCAGCAACTGAATATGTAAGAAAGTTTACTGAAGAAGTACCTAGAGAGAAGGTTTTGATTATTGAGGATGTAATGGATGCTTCAAGTAAAGACAATTTAGGAGATTTAAAAGTATCAAAAGATGAAATTATAGAAAATGTTGCAGAAAAAATACTTACTCAAGAAAAATTAGTAGGAGTAGTTGACTCAAATAATAATATTGTAGGATCAATTAAACCTTCAAAAATAATAGATACAGTTTTTGGAGGAAGAAAAAACGGTAGTTAAAACATGGAGTATTTAAAAAAATATCCAAAATTATTTCAATGGTTATTTTTATTAATTGTATTTTTTGCTTTATGTTTTGCAATTGATGTTCCTGAAACTTATAAATTTATAAGAGGCCAGGCTGAATTTGTTAAAGATCCAAACCAAAGTGTTTACTTTTTTCTAGGTAAAGAGGTTAGGTATTATGCCTTTGATGTATTTTGGAGATTGCCCCCACTTCTAGGATGGCTGCCTATTTGGATAAACGACTCTTTATTTTTCTTAATGAATGAATGGATGCCAATGGAGTTTTGGAACGAAGATACTCAAGAATTTAAAACTCGACCATTATTATTAGAGATAAGTAGAAATTTAACTTCATTTATGACTTTTTTAATTGAATTAATTAGGGAAATTTTACTTGGAGGTTTAGAAACTATTGTTGCATTTACAAGTTGGGATTTTATTGATGCTTATCCATGGTTGGAGTTGCCAGGTTTACCTTGGACCATTGTTGCAGCTGGAGCAGCTCTACTATCTTATAAATTAAGTGGAAAAGGATTGGCTTTGTTTGCAGGTTTAACAATGATCTATATTTCTATATTTGGTCAATGGAAACCATCAATGCAAACGCTTTCTTTTATACTTGTTGCAGCTCCACTTTCATTTATTTTTGGTTTAGGCCTAGGTATTGCAGCTTATAAAAGTAAACGTGTTGAAAAAGCATTGTACCCAATTCTTCTAGTAATGCAGACTATGCCACAATACGCTGTATTAGTTCCTGCACTTGTTTTATTTGGAGTAGGTGATCACGCTGCTGTAATTATTACTATGGTTGTTGCGGTTCCACCAATGATATTATTAACAATATTAGGTTTAAGAGCTATACCACCAGAAGTTATTGAAGCTGGAAGAATGAGCGGCTGTACCAATTGGCAATTAATGTTCAAGGTACTAATTCCAACAGCAAGAAGAGATATTTTAATTGGAGTTAACCAAGTTATTATGGTTTGTTTTTCAATGGCAGTTATATCTGCGTTCATTGGCGCGAAAGGATTAGGATTTAATTTGTTGTTAGCACTTAATCAGCTCAATATAGGGCTGGCACTTGAGGCTGGTTTATGTATTAGTTTAATTGCAATTTTACTTGATAAAATGTCTTTGGCATGGGCAAATAAACAAACAGATTATTTTGGTAATTTGACATTTTTCCAAAGAAATAAAAACGCAATATTTTTTGCAGTTTCATTTGTAATTGGAATAATTCTTGCATACGTTGGGACTTTTATTTTCAAAGGTAGTTTTAATTACTTGTTTGAAATTCCTCATAATAAAGGAATATCAACAGCAGATTTTTGGAATAAAGGAGTTGATTGGATTTTTGATACTTTCTTCGTGTATATTAAAGCATTCAATACATGGTTAATTCAAGATGTGCTTCAGCCGATGAGAGCTTTATATTTAAGAATGCCTGCAGTAGCTACATTGGTGCTAGCAGTTGGTGCAGGATATTTAATAGGAGGAGTTCGATCAGCATTAGTTGTTGCTGCTTTGACTTTATTTATAGCATTGAGTCCATGGTGGGATAGAGCACTAGTAACGTTATACATGGCAACTTTTGGTGTAGTTATTTCTTGTTTAATAGGATTTACAGTTGGAACATTATGTTTTCAAAACAAAAAATCTGCAGCATTTATGCTAGGAGTTTGCGATATATTTCAAACATTCCCATCATTTGTATATTTAATTCCTGTAATGATGCTTTTTGGAATAACAGATACATCTGTTTTAATTGCTGTAATTGTCTATGCAACAATTCCTGCAACTAGATATACAATCGAAGGACTTAGAAGTGTTCCTGTTGGCTTACATGAAGCTGCAACAATGTCTGGTGTAAATAAATTTCAAAGATTAACAAAAATTGAGTTTCCATTAGCATTTCCACATATGATGCTTGGTTTAAATCAAACAATAGTTTTTGCTTTATTTATGGTGATAATTGGAGCTTTCATTGGAACAGAAGATCTTGGTCAATACATTTTAAAAGCACTTTCAGATAAAAATGGAGCAGGAATTGGTTTAACTCTCGGTATCTGTGTTGCGTTTATAGGATTGATTTTTGATAATTTGATTAGAACTTGGGTTGGAAAAAGAAAAAAACATCTTGGCATAGATTAGTATTTTGAAAAAATTTATTGTCTCCATTGATCAAGGAACAACCTCGTCAAGAGTTGTTTTGTTTGACACTAAAGGGAATATTAAATTTATTTCTCAATATGAATTTAAACAATACTTTCCTAGAAATGGATGGGTAGAACATAATCCAAATGAAATTTGGTTGACAACACTTAAAGCATTAAAGCAAGTAATTAAAAAAGCTAAAAGTTTAAAAGGTAATATACTTACTATTGGAATTACAAATCAAAGGGAAACTACAATTTTGTGGAATAAAAAAACTGGAAAACCTATTTATAATGCAATCGTTTGGCAAGATAGAAGAACCCAGGAATATTGTAAATCTCTAAAGAATAAAAATTATGAAAATACTTTTAGAAAAAAAACAGGGTTATTTATAGATCCTTATTTTTCTGCCACTAAAATAAAATGGATTTTAGATAATGTTAAAGTTTCAACAAAATTATTAAAAACTAATAATTTATTGTTTGGTACAGTAGATACCTTCTTGATTTGGAAATTAACCAAAGGTAAACAGCATTTAACCGAAGCTACCAATGCAAGTAGAACCATGTTGTTTAATATCAATAAAAATAAATGGGATAATGAAATTTTACAGAAATTAAAAATTCCAAGGAGTATCTTGCCTGAGGTAAAAAATTCTGCAGATAATTTTGGAAAAACAGATAAGAGAGTTACAGGAAAAGAAATACCCATTTCAGCTGTTTTAGGAGATCAACAAGCAGCAGCTGTAGGACAAGCTTGTTTTGAAAAAGGATCTATAAAAAGTACTTATGGTACTGGTGCTTTTGTAATAATGAACACTGGATTAAAAAAAATAAATTCAAAAAATAAGTTATTAACTACAATTTGTTACCGATTGAATAATAAGACTACGTATGCTCTTGAAGGATCTATTTTCATAGCAGGAGCAGGCGTACAATGGTTAAGGGATAAAATTAAATTAATAAACAATGCGTATGAAACTGAAAAAATAGCTAAATCAACAAAAAGCAATAATGAAGTTTATGTTGTCCCAGCTTTTAGTGGAATAGGTGCACCTTATTGGAGACCTGATGCAAGAGGTTTAATCACAGGACTTACAAGAGATAGTGATTGGAAAACTTTGGTGAGAGCAACTGTGGAGTCAGTTGCTTATCAAAGTAATGACTTATTTTATTCAATGAATAAAGATGGTTTAAAGCCTAGAATAGTTAAAATTGATGGGGGTATGGTAGCTAATAACTGGTTCTCACAATTTTTGGCAGATGTAATTAATTTAAAAGTAATTCGACCTAAAGTCTTAGAAACCACTGCTTTAGGAGCAGCTTTGTTTGCAGGTTATCAAGTAGGAGAATTCAAATCATTAAATCAAATTAAAAATACATGGAAAAAAGATACAGCTTTTAAGCCGAAAATTAATAAAAAACTAAGAAATCATATATTGCATGGTTGGAAGCAAGCAATTAAAAAAACCTTAGCATAAAGATAAAATGAAAAAAATATTAATTGTTGGTGCGGGAGCTATGGGAGCTGCTTTCTCGATACCATTGTTAGATAATGGTCACTCGGTTACATTAACAGAGCCATATAATTTTAAATTATTACAAAAATTAAACTTAAAAAAAAAAATTCACCCATCATTAAATATAAATTTACCACAAAAATTAAAAATAATTAAATTTTCAAGTGACATTTTAAATAGCAATTGGGACTTAATTGTAATTGCTGTGAGTTCTATTGGAATAGACTTAATTGGAAAAAATCTTTCAAAAATTAAAAATAAATCGCCTATTTTAGTATTAACAAAAGGTCTTAAATTAGATGGCAGAAATTTAATTTCAATGTCTAGCCTATTAAAAAAATATAATAAAAATTTAAATATTTCAGTTTTGAAAGGCCCGTGTTTAGCAAAAGAATTAGCTAAAAAAGTTAAAAGCTTCACTGTTGTTGCGAACAAAAATATTAATACTGCAAAAAAAAATTGGAAAATTAATTTCAACAAATTATTATCAAACTGAATTTAGTAGAGATGTTAATGGAGTTGAATTTTTATCTGCTTTAAAAAATATTTATTCAATGATCATTGGAGCTGGACAATGGCACAATACATCATCGGCTTTATTCCGAAAATCAATTGATGAAATGAAATATCTTACAAATTTTTTTAAAGGAAAAAAAGAAACTGTTTATGGTCTGGCAGGTTTAGGAGATTTATACGTAAGTGCAATGGGAGGAAGAAATAGTAAAATGGGAGAATATCTAGGTAAAGGCTATACTTTTACCCAAGCAAAGAAAAAGTTTATGAAAAACGATACAGTAGAAGGTGCTGATTTAGCAATAGAAATTGCTCCTTTTGTATTTAAAAAAATTAATAAACGAAAAGTTCCGTTAATGATCTCTTTATTAGAGGCAATTGTTAAAAACAAAAAATTAAAAATTAAATATTAATTTTCTATTTATTTAAAAAAGTTTCCATAGAGTCATCCATCGCTTTTTCCCAAGGTGTGTGATGAATTGGTGCAACTGATCCAGTCACAGGAGATGAAAATGATTTATTTCTATAAGTTAGAATATCCTCTACTTTATGATGTTCCCATTCTTTGAAATGTTTCCTAATTAATTCAAAATCAATTTTAGGATAATCGGACATATCATGAAGTTCTTTGGTATACTCCGTTTGAAAATCAATCATTTGATCAGGATTTTCTAATTTTTCTTCCATTGAAACCCACTTATTAATGTCTTTATCTATTTCATCATTACTAGGCATTTTGATTTTCCCCATTATCACATCTCTTGCATACCATCCTTGACAATCAAACATATTAAATGTGTGAAACTGATCCTGCATACCTAAATATAAAAGTTTATGATTATCTTGCCACACAACTCCTTTGTAAAGTTTTGGTGGATATAATCTGTTATGTGTTTTTAATTTTAAGCTTTCATCTAAAAATGGGAAATGATGCAAATATCCTGTACACAAAATAACTACGTCAGCATTTTGTTCAGTTCCATCTTTAAATATGGCTTTTTTCCCTTCTAACCTGTCTAAGTAATGAACTTCTTTCATACCTTTTGGCCATTTAAAACCCATTGGGTTATGCCTGTAACCGATTGTTACACTTTTAGCACCATACTTATTACATTGTAGAGCCACATCTTCTGCAGAATAACTGCTCCCTAAAACAATTACATCTTTTCCTCTAAATTCCTCAGCATCTCTAAAATCATGTGAGTGCATTATTCTTCCTGGAAAAGAATTCATTCCTTCATACTCAGGAATAAAAGGTACGGAAAAATGACCCGTCGAGACTACCACATAATCAAACGTTTCATTTAAAATTTTATTATTTACTTTGTCCTGGTAGCTAATTTCAAACTTATCATTTTTATAAACAGTATTTGTAACTCTTGTATTAAATTTAATCTTACTTTTTATATTTCCTTTGCTCACTCTTCCTAAAATATAATCTTGCAGCACCTCTCTCGGAGGGAAAGAGGGAATTGGTTTTCCAAAATGTTCATCAAAAGAATAATCAGCAAATTCTAAACACTCTTTAGGTCCATTAGACCATAAGTATCTGTACATACTGTTAGGCACAGGATCTCCGTATTGATCTGAACCAGTTCTCCAGTTGTAGTTCCATAAACCACCCCAACTTTCTTGTTTTTCGAAGCAAACTATTTCTGGAATTTTTTCTCCTTTATTTTCTAAATGCTCAAATGCTCTTAAAATTGAAAGTCCACATGGACCAGCGCCTATGATTGCTACTTTAGACATAGAATTTTTCCTATCATTAATAAATTTATAAATATATCTTACTAACAATTTTTAAAAAAATAAAATTATATTTTGTTATGGGTATCAATTGGAATTATCCAACCACTATGTGGATAGGAGAAAATAGAATTGAAGATTTATCCTTAGCCTGCAAGGAGTTAAATATTTCAAATCCATTATTTGTAACAGACAAAGATTTAATTAACTTAGATTTAATAAAAAATATAATATTAAGATTAAAAAAAAGTTTTCAAAATTTAGCTACTTTTTCTAACTTTACGGGAAATCCAATTGGAGAAAATGTGGAAGAAGGCGTTAATGTTTATAATACCTCGAATTGTGATGGTGTAATAGCTTTAGGAGGCGGGAGTGGTTTAGATGTTGGAAAAGCTATAGCATTTATGTCTAATCAATCTCGACCGTTATGGGATTTTGAAGATATTAGTGATTACTGGACAAGAGCTGATAGTTCTAAAATTTCAAAAATCATTGCAGTTCCAACCACTGCAGGAACAGGATCCGAAACTGGTAGAGCATCTGCAATAATAAATAAAGAAACAGGTGCAAAAAAAATTATTTTTCACCCAAAAATGTTACCTTCGATTGTGATTTTAGATCCTTTACTTACATTGGATTTATCTCCAAGATTAACAGCAGCGACCGGAATGGATGCACTTGCACATAATTTAGAAGCGTTTTGTGCACCAGGATATCATCCGATGGCTGATGGTATAGCAATAGAAGGAATGAAACTAATTAAAAATTCATTAATTAAAGCATTCACAAATGGAAAAGATGTTAAGGCTAGAATGGATTTACTTTCTGCTGCTTCAATGGGCTCGACTGCATTTCAGAAGGGACTGGGGGCAATTCACTCATTGAGTCACCCTGTAAATGGTAAATTCAATGTTCACCATGGCTTATCAAATGCAATATTTATGCCTTATGTTTTGACATTTAATAAACACTCAATTGAAAATAAAATAATATCGATTTGTGATTATCTTAATTTAAATAAAAATTTTGATAGTTTTTTAAATTGGATTTTGGAATTAAGACAAAATTTAAATATTCCACACAAATTGTCGGATTTAATGGATTGTAATAATATTGATCTAGATGAACTTTCCCTAATGGCATTTGAAGACCCATCAACAGGAGGAAATCCTAAAAAATTAAGTCAAAATGATCTAAAAGAAATGTATATGAAAAGTATTTCTGGAGAATTATTTTAATGAAAAAAATATTGATAGTAGAAGGAAACTTACGAGAAGAAAATCAAAGTTTTTCTGAGGCGGGAATTCAAACACATACAGAAAGCCTTAAAGATAGTTTAGCTTATTTCACAGATAAATTAGAAACTCACGTGGTTAATCCTTCCTCAGATGAAAATATTGACAAAAATATCGATTCACTTGAAAGCTATGATGGCCTTATTTGGGGCGGAAGTAGCTTAAATATTTATAACAATACTCCAGAAATAAAAAGACAAATTGAATTTATGAAAGAGTGTCAGAAAAAAATTAAAAAAATTCTAGCAATATGTTGGGGTATGCAAGTAGCTGTGACTGCAGCAGGAGGTGAGGTAAAAAAAGCAACAAAAGGATCTCATAGAGGGATTGCTTCAAATATAGAAATTAATGAGAATGGTTTAAACCATCCACTTTATAAAAATAAAAATAAAAAATTTAATACACCAGCATTTAATTTTGATGAAGTAGTTACAATGCCAGAAAATTCAATTTTATTAGCCTCAAACTCAATAAATAACGTTCAAGGAATAAATTTCAAAGTTGGTAACTGTAATATATGGGGCCTTCAATACCACCCTGAGATTACTTATAATAAAATGATCAATTTGATTATTTTTAGAAAAAAAAGACTTTTAGAAAAAGGTGCATTTAAAGATGAGAATGAGATAGATAATCACATTAAACATATAGAAACTGAGAATAATAAATTAGATAAAGTTTCTAGAATGAGAGAATTAGAGAATTGGTTAAACTACTTAAATTTAGAATAAACCTTCTATTTCACCCTTGTCATTTAATTTTATTGAGTCGGCCGCAGGAACTCTTGGAAGTCCTGGCATTGTCATAATTTCTCCACACACAACAACTATAAATTCTGCACCAGAAGAAAGCCTTACCTCTCTTACAGGTAAAACATGACCTGTAGGTGCACCTTTTAAATTTGGATCTGTTGAAAAACTGTATTGAGTTTTTGCAATACAAACAGGTAACTTACCATAACCCTTTTCTTCAAAATCTTTTAATTGTTGTCTAACTTTTGTATCAGCCACCACTTCAGATGCGCTATAAATTTCTTGTGCAATTTTTTCTATTTTTTTGAATAACGGAAGATCATCCTCATATAAAAATTTAAATGTATCTTTTTTATCTTCACAAATTTCTGCAACATTTTTAGCTAGTTCAATAGTTCCTTCACTTCCATTTGACCAATGAGTACATTTAGAGGCTTTTACTCCTTGCGTTTCACAAAAATCTAACAAGGTTTTCATTTCATCTTCAGTATCAGTAATAAAATGATTAACTGCAACAGTAACAGGTAATCCAAATTTTCTAATATTATTAATATGTCTACGTAAATTTACCATTCCCTCTTTAAGTGCTGATACATTTTCTTTTTTTAAATCTTCTTTAGCAACTCCACCATGCATTTTCAGTGCTCTTATAGTTGCAACAATGACAACACAATCTGGTTTTAAATTAGATTTTCTGCACTTAATATCTAAAAATTTTTCAGCTCCCAAATCAGCTCCGAATCCTGCCTCTGTCACAACGTAGTCAGCTAATTTAAGTCCTGCTTTAGTTGCAATAACTGAATTACATCCATGAGCAATATTTGCAAAAGGGCCACCATGAATTATTGCAGGATTGTTTTCTAAAGTTTGAGTTACATTGGGTCTAATTGCTTCTTTGAGCAAAACAGTCATCGGGCCCTGTGCATTTAAATCTTTTGCATAAATCGCTTGCTTATCTCTAGTATAACCTATTGTAATATTTCCAATTCTGTTTTCCAAATCTTTTAAGTCTGTTGCTAAACAAAAAATAGCCATAAGCTCAGATGCAACTGTAATATCGAAACTATCTTGCCTTGGGTAACCATTAGCTACTCCTCCTAGATCAACAATAATAGATCTTAACGATCTATCATTCATATCCATTACCCTTCTCCAAACGACTCGTCTAACATCAATGTTAAGTTTGTTGCCCCAATAGATATGATTATCAATTAATGCAGATAATAAATTATGAGCAGATGTAATAGCATGAAAGTCACCTGTAAAATGAAGATTGATTTGTTCCATTGGTACTACTTGGGCATAACCACCACCAGCGGCTCCACCCTTCATTCCAAATGATGGACCAAGACTTGGTTCTCTTAGACAAACAATAGATTTTTTTCCAATTTTATTTAAACCGTCATTTAAACCAACAGAAGTTGTAGTTTTACCCTCACCAGCTGGAGTAGGAGTAATTGCAGTAACTAAAATTAATTTGCCATTCTCCTCTTTAAGAGTACTTAAATATTCCAAATTTATTTTGGCTATGTGTCTACCCATTGGACTAAAAGCAAAATTTTCATCTGGTACTCCAACTTTAGAAAGAATATCTTTTATTGGTTGCATCTTAGCTTCTCGAGCTATTTGAATGTCTGATTTTACTTCGGCCATAAATAATCCAAATAAATTAAAAGTTTTTTATCTGTGACTTCTTATCCTTTTTTGAGATATTTGGAAACTTCTAAAAAATATATATAAAAAAAATAAGCACTATTTAAATTGATTGTTATAAAATTAATTAATGCAAAAATATTCTATATTTAACCTTGTTAAAAACGCTTTTTCAAACCATGAAAATTGGGATTTGGCTTGGAAAGATCCAACACCTAAAGAGGAATATGATGTTGTAATTATAGGTGGAGGAGGCCATGGTTTAGCTACAGCTTATTATCTTGCTAAAGAACATAATATTACAAATGTTGCTATTATAGAAAAAGGATGGATCGGTGGTGGAAACGTAGGGCGTAATACTACAATTATTAGATCCAATTACATGCATGACGAAAATGGTTTGTTCAGTGAGTTTGGAATGGATTTATGGAGAAAGATGAGTCAGGATCTGAATTACAATGTAATGTTTTCTCCAAGAGGAATAATTAATCTTGCGCATTCTGATGCACAAATGAATGCATACGCGAGAAGAGGAAATTCTATGAGATTAAATGGAATAGATGCTGTTCTTTTAAATAGAGAGCAAGTTAAAGAAATTATTCCAATGGCTGATTTTTCTGAAAATGTAAGATTTCCAATTTTTGGTGGCTTGATGCAACCAAGTGCAGGCACAGCAAGACATGATGCTGTTGCATGGGGTTATGCACGTCAGGCAGACTCCATGGGGGTAGATATAATTCAAAATTGTGAGGTGATAGGTTTCGATGTTTCCGCTGGAAAAATAAAGGGAATAAGAACTTCAAGAGGAAATATCAAAGCAAAAAAAGTTGGTATTTGCGTTGCAGGTAGCACAAATATTTTAGCAGAAAAATTAAATATGACATTACCAATTGAAACTCATTTACTTCAAGCATGTGTTTCTGAGCCAGTTAAACCAGTTTTAGATAATGTAGTTACGTTTGGTGCAGGACACTTTTATGTAAGTCAATCTGACAAAGGTGAGATGGTAATGGGCGGTGATCTTGATGGTTATAATAGTTATGCTCAAAGAGGAAACTTACCAACATTGCAACATGTATTAACTGAAGGTATAGCCATGATGCCATTTTTGAGTAAATTAAAAAATGCTTAGAACGTGGGGTGGTATTATGGATATGTCAATGGATGGTTCACCTATTATCGATAAAACACACATTGATGGTTTGTATTTGAATTGTGGATGGTGCTATGGAGGATTTAAAGCTACACCTGCATCGGGTTGGACATTTGCTCATACTATTGCTCAAGATAGAGTGCATGAATTAAATGCTGGCTATAGCTTAAATAGATTTAATACTGGCCATCTTATTGATGAAAAGGGACTTGGAACAAAAACCTGGATATCGTAAATGCTTTACATAAATTGCCCACACTGTGGAATGAGATCTCAAAATGAATTTTCGTATGGTGGCGATGCAAGTGTTATAAGACCAGAACTTAATAAAGAAGTTTCTGATCAAGAATGGGATAATTTTGTTTACAATAGAAAAAGTTTAAGAGGAAAGCATTTAGAGCTATGGCAACATATTTCTGGATGTAGACAATGGATAAAGGTTGAGAGAGATACCGCAACTCATGAAATTTTCAGAACCTTCAAAGCTGATGAGGAAGTTGCTTAATGACTCAAGCTTTTAGAATTGAAAATGGGGGATTAATAAATAGAGATAAAAAATTATCTTTTAAATTTAATGGTAAAACTTACTTAGGTTATGAGGGTGACACATTAGCCTCAGCTTTACTAGCGAATGGAGTTCATTTAGTTGGAAGAAGTTTTAAATATCACAGACCTAGAGGTTTTTTTGGAGCAGGTGTAGATGAACCTTATGCAGTTGTTCAACTTTATAGAAATGGTGAAACAGAGCCAAATATAAAAGCTACAGAACAGGAGTTGTTTGAGGGTTTAGAGGCTAAAAGTGTTAATTGTTGGCCAAGTGTTAATTTTGACATAGGTGCAATCAATAATTTTCTAAAAATTTTTTTACCAGCAGGTTTTTATTATAAAACTTTTATGTGGCCAAAAAGTTTTTGGTATCGAATTTATGAGCCTTTTATAAGAAAAGCAGCTGGTTTAGGTGTAGCTTCAACTAAACATGATAAAGAAAGGTATGAACATAAATACGAATATTGTGATTTATTAATTGCAGGTTCAGGACCTTCGGGATTAGCAGGTGCGTATGCTGCAGCAAAAAATGGAGCTAAAGTAATTTTAGCTGAAGATAAACCAAGATTTGGTGGATCCTTATTAACTAGTGATGTCAATATTGGCAATCAATCAGGAAAAGATTGGGCTGAAGGAATAATTGCAGAACTAAAAACAATGCCAAATGTTGTTGTAAAAAATAGATCTCAAATTTTTGGATACTATGATCACAACATGCTTGTGATGTCAGAAAAAGTTAGTGATCATTTGCCATCAACTAAAAAATATCACCCTAACAAAAGGTTATGGTACATTCGTGCAAAAGAAGTTTTGATTTCCTCTGGATCAATTGAAAGACCGATAGTTTTTGGAAATAATGATACACCAGGAGTTATGCTCTCTTCAGCCGCTAAAGAATATCTAAAAGTATATGGAGTTTTAGTTGGAAGAAAACCACTGGTGTTTACAAATAATGACAGTGGATATGAAACAGCAATTGAATTTAAAAAACACGGAGTAGATCCAGTTGTTTTAGATTCAAGAAAAAATCCTGAGTCAGAAATAATTGATGAAGCAAAAAATTTAGGAATTAACATTAAAAATTCATATGTTGTGGTTGCAGCACAAGGATACAAAAAAGTAAAATCTGCAGATATTGCAAGTATTTCTGAGGATAAAAAACAACTTGGTAAAATAGAAAATATTCAATGTGATTGTATTTGTGTTTCAGGTTTTTGGACACCAACTGTTCATTTAGCTTCACAATCAGGAAATAAAACAAAGTTTAAAGAGGAAATTGATGCATTTGTTCCGGGACAATCAAAACAAAATGAAATCACTTTAGGTGCAGCTAATGGAGTATTTTCATTAGAGGAAACTTTAAAAACTTCATTTACAGCAGGAAGTGAATTATCAAAAAAAATTACTGAAAATGATAATAAGGTAGCTATTCCAAATGTTGTTGAAAAGAAATCTTCTCAGCATGATAAGTTTTGGTGTGTTCCATTGCCAAAAGGTAAAAATTATAAAAGATTTTTAGATTTTCAAAACGATGTAGCGGTATCTGATGTAGAAATAGCTTTGAGAGAAGGGTATCGATCAATTGAACACGTTAAAAGATATACCACTCTAGGAATGGCAACAGACCAAGGAAAAACAAGTAATTTAAATGGATTACAATTAGTATCCGAAATTGAAAATAAAGTTGTCCCTGCAGTAGGTCATACGACTTTTAGGCCTCCATATACTCCTGTTTCTATTGGAGCAATAGTAGGAAGAGAGGTTGGAAAACATTCAAAACCAACAAGAAAATCTCCAATGCATTCATGGCATGAAAAAAACAATGCAGTTTTTGTTGATGCGGGTGTTTGGTTAAGACCAAGATATTATAAAAGAGGAAATGAAAATTTATTTGAGGCCTCTAAAAGAGAAGCAAAAAATGTGAGAACAAATGTAGGAGTTTGTGACGTAACAACTTTAGGAAAAATTGATTTAAAAGGTCCCGATGCAGCAGAGTTATTAAACAGAGTTTATACAAATGCATGGTTGAAGCTACCAGTCGGTAAAGCTAGATATGGTGTAATGTTAAGAGAAGATGGAATTGTAATGGATGACGGAACAACTACAAGAATTTCTGAAAATCATTATCATATGACAACGACAACAGCTCAAGCAGCAAATGTCCTTTCACATTTAGAATATTATTTGCAACTCGTTTGGCCTGAATTAAATGTGAATGTAGTTTCAACTACAGAACAGTGGGCTGGAGCAGCTATTGCTGGACCTAAATCTAGATATTTATTACAAAAATTATTTCCAAATTCTGATGTATCAAACGAAGGTTTGCCATTCATGGGCTATATGGAGGGAGATTTATTTGGTGTTAAAGCAAGAATATTTAGAATTTCGTTTTCAGGTGAGCTTGCTTATGAAGTAAATGTTGAATCTGATTATGGAAATTTTATGTGGGAAAAAATAATGGAAGTTGGTGAAGAATTTAAAATTCAACCATATGGAACAGAAGCATTGTCAACTCTTAGAATTGAAATGGGACATGTTGCTGGATCAGAACTTGATGGTAGAACAATTCCATTCGACAACGCCTTAGAAGGTCTTGTTAGTAAAAAGAAAGATTTTATTGGAAAAAGATCATTACAACGATCTGCATTTATAGCTGAAGATAGACAGAGAATAGTGGGGGTAGTTCCATTGGATAAACAAACAAGCATTCCAGAAGGTTCTCATTTAGTTAAAGATGATAAAGCACCATTACCAAATCCAAAATTAGGTCATATCTCTGCATCATGTTGGAGTGTTGAATATGACAATCCTTTTTCTTTGGCAATTTTGAAAGATGGAAAAAACATGATTGGTCAAAAGCTTTTTGCGATGTCGCCACTTAAAAACAAAGTAATACCAGTCGAGATAGTTTCATCACATTATGTAGACCCGAAAGGTGAAAGAGTTAGATCATGACATTAATTTCAGCTTTATCAAATGTTCATACAAAAGGTCAATTCGGAGATTATGAAGGTAAAAATGAAAATGATATACTTAAAATATCTGAAATCAAAAATTTATTAATTATTCAAATAGTTCAGTACAAAAATTCTTCAGTTTCATTTGAGAGTATTGATATTGATGGTTTAAAATTAAAAAATGAACCTTTAGCCGTAGTATTTAATGAAACTACAAGGGTCATGTGGAATGGACCAAAAAACTGGTTTTTAGTTTCAACAAAAAAAAGAATTAATAAAAAATGTAGTAGATAAATTTAAAGATACTGATTTTGCTGTAACAGATTTATCTCATTCTAGAGCTATTATTGAAATCGAAGGAAATGATACGATAGAAGTTTTGAAAAAAGGATGTCCATTTAATTTTGATACATTAGATAAAAATAATTCGATTAACTCAACTTATAATGGAATAGCTTTCACCGTAGAAAGGTTAGGTGAAAATCCAAATAAAGTAAGGTTATTTGCTCTAAGAAGTTTTGGCGAATCTTTATATCATTCTATAACAGACGCCTCTCTAGAGTTTGGCTTTGAATCTTTATAAACTTAAATTTTCAATCTCTTGTTGCAATATAAACACCTATAGAAGTAATTAGAAATCCAATTAAATCTAAGCTAGTTAAACTTTCATTTAAGAAAAGCCATGCCATAAAGGCAGACGTTGCTGGAATTAAAAAAAATATAGAAACAGTTTTGCTTGCTGAATTATTTTTAATTAAAAACATTAATATTGTAAATGCCCCAAATGATACCAAAAATATTTGGTGGCTCATTGCAATAATAAATGTTTGTGAGAAATCAATATATGGATCAACAAATAAAATTATTATTAATAAATGAAACAAACACCCGCCAAGAGCTTGATTCATATTACTTACAGACAGTGGTAAGTTGTTACTTAATTTTTTTTGCCATAAAGTTGAAAATGTAATTGCTAATAAAGCTATTATTGTTGCTATCAATCCTGCTGCTGGTATTTTGGAACCAACATCAAAACCCAATACAAGTCCTGCACCAGCAAATCCTAACAAAACACCTATCCATTGTTTTGTAGATACTTTTTCATTTAAAATGGGACCACTTAATGCATTTGTGAGAATTGGTTGAAGGGTTACAATTAACGCTGCAATTGCTGTAGGCATGCCTATTGAAATTGAGTAAAAGACACCCCCGAGATAAAAACCATGAAATAAAACACCACTAAAAAAAGATTCAAAAAAGTTTCTTTTGTTTACTAGAATTTTTTGTTTTGAATAAATAGAAAATAAAAAAAAACCTAAAGCAACTAAAGCAAATCTAAAAGCTAGAGCAGCAAATGGATCACTATTGTCTATAATAGGTTTGGTTGTTATGAAAGCAGAAGACCATAAAAGTATAAATATGAAAGGGAATATTTTAATCATGATGTTTAATAAACAAATAAATTAAATAAAATCAAACAAATCAGTACCTATAATGAACAAATTAGATGTAGAAAGGAAATGCCAAATCACCTAAGGTTCATTTATGAAGTTTAGATTATTTAGAATTTTAACAATCATATTGTCTTTTTTCTTTTTGACAGGTTTTGTGCCTATTCTTTCATTTGTTGGTCCAGGTGTAACCGCTCTTACCTCGGGTAATATCTACAAAGCTAGTGCTCAATTCATAATTAATCAACGTATAGAAAGAGAAACTGGTAAAAATTCTTTTACTCTAATTAAAGAAACGTTAGTCGTAGAAACAGATAAACAAATTAAAATTAATTCATTTGATGAAGACTTAAGGCAATTAGTTGAAACAAGAATTAAAATGACAAGACAAAAACTGGATAATCAAAATTTACAAAAATTACTTAAAAAAAGAATTGAGGTTACTAGATCAATACTTAATTTAAATAATTCTACTCAATAATATTTAAATATATCAAATTTTCTTGTTTAGTTTCTTTACACCACATTTCATAGCTTTCACATACCCTCCACAAGTGATCAAAAGCTCTCTGTGAAATTTCTAGTGGAAAATGACTCTTAGTATAATAAAGTTTTGGTATCTTCATTAAAAATTTTACCATAGAATCTTTTTGTAGTTCTAAAAGTCTTAAAGTTTCTTCATTTATTTTTTTTTTAGTTATTTGGTCAATAAATTTATTATTCTTAAGTTCTGAAAACCATTTATCATGAAATTCTCCAGAACTTAAAATGTCATATTCCTTAGTAGTCATGAAAATTTCAAAAGCTTGTATATTATTGATTTCAGGATTTTGTTTTTTAATTTCTATTATATTTGAATAAACAAATTCAGCAGCTCTCAATACATATGGTTTTTCAGTCTTGTTAGACATAAACTAGTTTTTATGCTTAACCATAGCTGAATGAGCCAAAATTAAGTTAGGATCTAAGAAAATTTTTGAGGATTTAACATTTTTAAATGATTTAAATGCAAAAATTGCAATAGGGAGTTCTGTACAACCTAAAATGATTTTTTTACACTTCATTTTAATTAAGGAATCAATTGCAGGTTTAATTGCTTTTGCTGCAGCCTTTACATTACCCATTTTAACTAATTTAATTGCTTTATTAACTGACAACTTTTGTATTTTTTGAAATGGCTCTATTAATTGATAATCTTTATCAAAAAATTTTTTATAAACTCCTGTTTTAAGAGTGCCCTCAGTTGCTAAGAGACCAACTTTGGAGTTTTTTTTACATTTTTTTTTTGTAAATTTGAAAACTTCTTTTGGCATATTGATTATTGGGATATTAATTTTATTCTGCAAATCATCGAACCAATAATGAGCTGTATTACAAGGTATAACTATAAATTTACATTTATTCTTTTCCAGAAGCTTACAACCTTTGAGTAAACTCTTTAAAACTTTATTATATTTTGCTTTACTTTTTTTATTTGTAGATTTGTTTGAAAGATTTTTAGTTTGAGAGCCAATAGATTCAGGTCTGCCTGGAATATTTGATTTATTATAAAGTATAAATAATGGATACTCTTGATCAATTTTTCCTCTATTTAAAACTGCAAGTTTGTTGCAAAAATCAAGACCTGCTTGAGTTCCCATTCCACCTAAAATTCCAATCATAATTTTGATTAATTTATTAATTTTTTATTTTAAATCTATAATAAATAATTGTGTTTAAAGATTGTTATTAAATAAGGTATTGGCTGAATAATAAATTTTTTAAAGTTAAATAAATTTTCAGCCAATAGGAAGTGTGAAATTATGCAGTTTTTAAGTTAACTGCTGAAGGACCTTTAGGACCATCTTCAACATCGAAAGTCAAAGCTTGACCCTCATCTAAACCGTTCATACCAGCATCTCTTACTGCTGAAACATGTACAAACACATCTTTTTCTTTATCTTCTCTTTCAATAAAACCAAAACCTTTGGTTGGATTGAACCACTTTACTTTACCTTGTAGACTCATATTTATCTTCTTACTTTTTGTTATGTTTAATTATTACTTATAATTAAGTAATATTGGCTTTCTTTAGATTTTATTGGGTTTTGTCAACAAAATAGAACAACAATTAAAAATAATTTTTTAAATATCGTCAATAAACATACTTAAATAAACAGAATTGATGTCTTCTTTATAGTGCGCAAAAGGTTCGCATGAGGTGAAACCAGTTTTTTTGAAAAGTTTTCTTGCTGGTATAAAAAAATCACCTGCTCCTGTTTCTATGCTTAATCTTTTTATTTTAAGCTTTTTAGCTTCATTGATTAAATGATTGATTACATTGATTCCTTTACCTTGTTTTCTAAAATCATCGTGAATTCTTATAGATTTAAATTCTCCATGTTCTTTATCTAAAAATTTTAAAGCACCACAACCGATCAATTTTTCATTATCCCACAAACTCCAAAATTTAATCGATGGAACTTTTAAACCTGGAATATCAAGTACATGAGCACTTCCCTCTGGTGAAGCAGCTCTAAGCTCAATAAAATGTTTGGTTAGAAGCTCATTAACTTCTGGATTATCAAAATTACCTTCTATTGATTTTAACATTTATACTAAAGTTGTGATATGACCCATTTTTCTTTTTTCTTTTATATCTTTTTTTAAATAATCAAAGAAAAATTCGTTATCATTAAACTTTTGCATGCTTCTGTAATGAGTAATTTGATTGCCAAGTAAATTCATCATTTTAGCATTTGATATTTTTTTTAAAGGAATTTGCTCTAAACCACACACAGCTCTAACATGATTTTCAAATTGACTTACATTAAAAGCATTTATTGTTAGATGTCCTGAATTGTGTACTCTTGGAGCAATCTCATTAACATAAAGATTATCATTTCTATCAATAAAAAATTCTACACACAAAGTTCCAACATATTTAAGTTCTTCAGCTATCAGCATTGCCCAATCTTTAGATTGATTAAAAATTTTTTCATTAATTTCAGCAGGTATCTTTGAATATTTTAAAATTTGATCTTCGTGCGTGTTTTCTATTGGTTCGTAAATTTCATATTTATTATTACTAAACCTTGTAATTATAATTGAGATCTCTTTTTTTAATTTTACAAGTTTTTCAAGAATATATCCTTTTGAAAAATCAATATTTAATGAATTAAGTTCATCACCTGATTTTATTGGATATTGACCTTTACCATCATAACCAAGTGTTGTTGTTTTTAATATTCCTGGTAAAAAATCTTCTAAAGCATCTATGTCGGATTTTTTTTCAATCGAAACATATCTGGTTGTTCTAATATTTAATTTATTAACAAAATCCTTTTCAGCCAATCGATGTTGAATTAATCTGTTAACAGAAGGCTTTGGTAGAACAGTTTTAAATTTATTTATTTCATTTAATGTTTCATATGGAATATTTTCAAATTCATAAGTGACCAAATCTACCAGATTTATAAATTCTGATATCTTTTCTTTATTATCATAATTTCCATTAACAAATTGATTGCAAAAATTTTGTGCTGGTGCATCTATATCATCGCAAAAAATAACTGTTTTAACATTTAATTTTTTTGCTGCTATTGCAAGCATACTTCCAAGTTGACCACCCCCAATTATACCAAGAGTAATTTCTGACATTTTATTTTGGAGATTTCTTTACAGATTTAGTTTGTGATGTTCTAAAATTTTTAAGTTTTTTTCGAACATTTGAATTGTTATTAGCAATTATTGCAGCAGCTAATAAAGCAGCATTAATCGCACCATCCTCTCCTATAGCAAGAGTTCCTACAGGTATTCCTTTAGGCATTTGTGCAATTGATAACAAACTATCCAAACCTTTAAGTTTTTTACTTTCAACAGGAACGCCAAGTACTGGTACATGTGTAAGTGCTGATATCATACCTGGGAGATGAGCAGATCCTCCAGCACCTGCAATAATTACTCCTATATGGTTTTGCTCAACTTTTGCAGCATATTCATACATTCTTTGTGGTGTTCTGTGAGCAGATATAATTTTTGTTTCGAATGAAACTCTAATTTTTTTTAGGGTTTTTTCGGCTAGTTTCATTACTTTATAGTCAGATTGACTTCCCATTATGATTGAAACTTTTAATTTACTTTTTTTTTTCATGAAAATTGATCAATTCGTTTATTTCAAAATTAACTTAAAATTTCAATAAAATTAATAGTATTTAAAATACATATTGATTAGAGTTAAGCATACTATGAATTATAAAATCGACAATCTTCAATATTGTAATTGGTCTAGGAAAATCTTTGAGATTAACAGATCTGCTGGCCTAGATGCTGTTCATGTTACTATTGTTTACCATGAAGATTTTGATGAATTACAACTTGAAATTAAAAAATGGGAAAAATTATTTCATGAAAATTCTGATTTAATTTTTCTTGGTAAGAATTTCCAAGATATTGATAAAGCTAATAAAGAAAACAAAACTGCAATATTCTTTGGTTTTCAAAACTGCTCACCAATTGAAGATGACATAAATCTTGTTGAAAAGGTTCATCAATTAGGATGTAGATTTATGCAACTAACTTATAATAACCAGTCTTTGCTAGCAACAGGCTGTTATGAAAAAGTAGATAGTGGGGTCACAAATTTTGGACGTGAGGTTATAAGAGAAATGAATAGAGTTGGTCTTGTAGTTGACATGTCACATTCTGCAGAAAAAAGCACTCTAGATGCAATTGAAATCAGTGAAAAACCAATTGCAATTACTCATGCCAATCCTTCTTTTTGGCATCCAGCTAAAAGAAACAAATCCTCAGATTTATTAAAAATTTTGAGTGATAGTGGTGGTATGTTGGGTTTATCATTATACCCTCATCACTTAAAAGATAACACAAATTGTACTCTAGATAGTTTTTGTGAAATGGTTGCAAAAACAGCTGAAATAATGGATGTAAAAAAAATAGGAATTGGATCAGATCTTTGTTTAGATCATCCAGATACTGTTGTTGAATGGATGAGAAATGGATCTTGGTCTAAAAGTAAAAATTATGGTGAAGGTTCAAAAAAAAAACCAGGTTTTCCAAAACAACCTGACTGGTTTCTTGATGCAAGAGGTTTCTCGAATATTGAAAAAGGTCTAAAAAAAGCTGGTTTTTCAGATACCGAGACACATGGAATAATTGGAAATAACTGGTACAATTTTTATAAAACTATTTAATTATGAAAGTTGAATTAAGAGACCCAAATAAGATAATGAAATTATCAAGGCTAGGATCTTTTCATCAATCAAAATTATCTTTTTTAAGAAGTTTTCTTAATGAATTTAAAGAGTGGGAATATAAAAGAGATTTATTTAATTTAAACGAAAATGGTTTTGGAGAAGCTGTTTATTCATTTAAAAAAAATAAAAGAGTTTATTCTTTAATTTGTTTTGCAAATGAAATCAAAGATGAAGAAAGATCAGATAGAGTTATTGCAACAAAATGGGATGCAGCTTTTACATTACATGATGGAGTTCCTACAAAAAAAGACATTGAAAGATTAAAAAATGAAGTTCCAAAACAAGAAGTTGGTAGACTTTCTTATAAAGAATTAACTTTATCAAGAGCAAACAAATCAGTAAGAATTTATAATCATGTAGTTGAAAGTTTGAGCAAAGGTAAGCAGCCAGATTTAAACTTATTATCAAAAGTAGGCTATTTATATAGGACTACAGCAGTATATGGCTCAGGCAAATTTGGTCTTGCAGATCGATTTAGAATTAAAAATCGTGAAGAAATTAATGGTCCATTCAGATTAGAAATGATGTTGGTTTATTTGGTAAGACAATTTACTTTTGATCAAGTTGATCATGTTGCTTATCATAAAAATCCAAAAACAGCTGTTAAACTAGATGATAATATTTGTAAAAACTTGGGAATAGGTAATTCCACAGGCTTGGGTATGGCTCCATTTATAGTCAATCACCCAACTCTATTAAATAATTGGATTTTAAGTAGAGAAAAAGCACTTAAGAAAATTAGAGAAATCAAAGATGTAGAAAGTCAAGATAGCGATTTGTTTATAGATTGTGTAAAAAAATCATTAAAAAATATTACAAGCTGGAATACTGATAGCGAATATCAGCAAAAAAAAATTTCTTCATTATTAAAGGATGTTGAAAAATTCTTAAATTTTATAGATAAAGATTTTAATTTTAAGAGCGAATATCCTTTTAACAAGATCTATAAATGGTTAGAGAACAATACTTGTGAGGAATGTATTGAATACATTGTTTCAATAATGATGGAACCTTATAATAATATTGTAAATCCTTTGGTAAAAGAAATGAGTTCAGATGAAGAAAAATATTTTAATATTCCAACTTATAGAAAAGTTGATGAATTGAGGAATATCATTGAAGCAAAGTATCCTAATATTCTAGATATTAATTTTGAAGAAAAAGAAAATAATAAAAACTTTTGGTTTATTTCAAAAAATAAAGAAGAACCTAGATTGGCGGATCGTTTTAAAGAACATGGATCAGAATTAGAACAACCTTTGGCAATAGCAAGAGATATAAAAAAACTTTATGACAAATTATTAGTATCAAAAAATAGTTTAACTATTGCTGAGTTTTTAACATCAAATTCTGAGTTAAGACATGTGGTAAGAAGAGCGTTTATTGTAGAAAAATTTCCTTATTCAGAAATACAAGATAATACAATTGGTAAAGATTTAATGCCAATCGATATGCTAAGACTAAAATTATCTTTTTTTGGGGCATTAAAATTTGATCCACGATCTGACAAATGGTTAAGAATTTGCATGTTCCAAGGTGCTCCACTTCCAAATGAGTTAAAAAGTTATGACGAGCAGTGGGTATATAAAACCAATATTTAATAATGAAATCACTGAGTGAAATTGAAACTACTGTTAAAAGAGCTTCAAAGGCAGCAGGATATTCTTGGGGAGTTTCTGAGGAAACAGGAAAAAGTATAAGGTTGTTAGAGCTATTTAGTTTACCGGGTATTAAGCACCTTAATGAATATTTTAATGAAAAAAATATAAGTAAATTTGAAAATTTAAATTTAATTAGTGAAAATAACTCTTCGTCAAAAAATCCTTACTGTCCAATTACTTTAGGTGTTAGTTTTTTAGATCAAATAAATTTTTTAGAAAATTTAAAAAAAATTGAATTCAAAAATGTTGCTTATCCAATAATTTTTATTTCCTTTATAAGTCGTTCATCAGAAATTATCGGAAAAAAAATTTATGTAAAAATGGATGAAAAAAAAATTTTACTAAATTTAAATGTAAATATTAGTTCAAATTTTATTGAACAAGAATTTCCAAAATTAGTGAATACAATTGAGGTAAATCTACTTGAAAATGAAGACAATTTTACAGACGATGAATGGAATAATTTATACAAGTTATCTGAAGAAACTTTTGTCGAAGAAAGCGACAGTTTAAAAGAAGGTGCGGCAGGTGCTGGTTTAACTGATAATGACTGATAAAACTGATGAAGAATATCTTAATACAGATACTGAAGAATTAGACAATATTTGTGATGAATGCAAAGAGGAAGACGAAAGTGTCACTCAAAATTTAATTCTTACTGGGTTTAAATTATGTAAATCTTGTAGAGTATCTAAGACTATTTTTCCAATTTAACTGATTTGACTAACTGGAAGCATATTCATTCTACTCATTACAAATGAGATAGATAAAAATGCAATAATTAAAAAAGATAAAAGCACAATCCCAAAAGATTTAAAATTAGATTTTAAACTTAATATTTGTTTAGTTGAAATTATTAAACCTGCAAAAATCCAAAATTGGGTAAGAAAAATAATTGGTATCATTAAATCTGGTGTGACCGCAAAAAATCTTAATAAACCAGGTGCATGTGCAAATCCAACAGCTGTTAAAACTTTTTTGAATGAAACTTTGGTTTGCTTATCAGGAAATAATTTAACTCCAATTACAAAAATAAAAATCGCCCATATTAGCCAAGTAACTATTGCAGTTAGACCAGACATTGCAATAGCTGTTTTAATAATGGTGTTAGCTGCTACTGCGCCAGCGATACCATCTAGGATCATTATAATCCCAGCAAAGTATATTGATGCTTCTCCAAAATTTTTATTATCCGAATAAAGAGTTTTGTCTAATTTAATTGACTTAAAAATTATATTTAAAAATTCAGCAAACATTAATTTTTTTTATTTTTATTTTTTTGAGCCTTATAAGAAACAATTAATGGAAATATTATTAAAGCAATAGCAATGATAATGCAAACTGCTATTAAAAAACTTTTGGTCATTAGAATTGAAAAGGGGAGCTGAAATTAGCTCCCCCATAGTAAATTTTAGCCTTTTACAACTTCTCTTGTATTTGCGTTGAAAGACTCTTTGAATGGAATATCCACAACC
This sequence comes from uncultured Pelagibacteraceae bacterium, assembly GCA_902594865.1. Lineage (GTDB taxonomy): Bacteria > Pseudomonadota > Alphaproteobacteria > Pelagibacterales > Pelagibacteraceae > Pelagibacter. The sequence goes on from CACJNV010000016.1 coordinate 27,217, forward strand.
ACAGCATCCACAGGTGTTCCTGGAGTGTCCGAGTATTTTTCTGGAAGATGAACTTTAAACTTAGTTCCAACTTTACCTTTTGGAAATCCATTAGGGTTTAAAGTTCCATCAAATGGAACATAACCCATAGCAATATTAGTTTTCTTTTCTGGATGCCACCATGGCGAAGTAATAAATCCAACTGGATCTCCACCACTTTCTGGTGATACTAACCAAAAGTCAGGCGCATAATCGTCAATTGGTTTACCGCCCAACTCCATTCCAACTAATTGAAGTTTATAAGGTTTTTTTCCAGCTTTTATATCTGCTCCCATTTTCTCCAAAGCAGCTTTGCCAACATAATCAGCTTTTTTATTCCATTCACCTTTTCCAGATAATGAAACCTGATAACCTAAATTACATTGAAACGGATTATGTTGTTGATCCATATCTTGCCCCCAAGAAAGAATACCAGCTTGTATTCTTCTGTGGTGCGCAGGTGCAATAACCATCAATTTATGTTTTTTTCCTGCTTCCAATACAGCATTCCACATATCTTCAGCATATAAAGTTGCATTTCTTAAATATATCTCATAACCAGCTTCTCCAGAAAAACCAGATTGAGAAATTACACAACTTCTTCCACCAATTGTTGCTTCTGCTAATCCGTAGAAAGGCATATTATCAAAATCAACTTGGTCTCCACAAAGATCTTTCATTAAAGCTTTTGATTTAGGACCTTGAATTTGTACTGGACATGCATCAATTTCTTCAATTGTGCAATTAAATCTTCCATCTGCATTTACACCTTGTAAATACATTCCAATATCAGAGTCTGATAATGAAAACCAAAATTCATCTTTTGAAATTCTTAAAAGAATTGGATCATTTAAAACTCCTCCATAAGCATTACATAAGATTACATATCTTGCTCTCATAGGAGAAATTTTTGTTGCATCTCTAGTTATAACGTAATCAGTAAATTTTTCTGCATCTGGACCTTTAACTCTTATTTGTCTTTCAACAGCTACATTCCACATTGTTACATGGTTTACGATTGCATCATATTCAACCATTGCTCCACCATCTTCAGGTTTTACATAACCTCTTGGATGATAAATTCGATTGTATACAGTTGCTCTCCAACAACCTGCCTGCATTGATAAATGCCAATAAGGTGACTTTCTTACCCTTGTCGAAATTAATAATTCAACTTTAGTTGGCCCACTCTGTCTTAAATTGTATGGTACTTCTCTATCTGATTGATCAACAGAAGTAACATGTTGTACTTTAGTATAGTCAAATTCTTTAGACATAACTATTCTCCTTCAACCACTTGTTAGTTTCCTTCAAGCCGCCGAATGTATAAATGTGGAAGTTATCAGTATGCGATTTAACTTTCCCAATTAAATCATTAGGGTCTTTAGGTTTCAACAAATCCAATGCCTTACTAAAATTAGATTTAAGAAAGTTTAAGGAATTTTTTGCACCTACAATATTAGCAAATTTGATTAAGCTAGATATTTTTAATGGCCCAGTAATTCCCACATGCACTGGTACGCTTTGCTTAGAAATAAAATCTATAATAGGCTGAGGATCTAGCAACCACTGTGTTACAATATAATCAGCGTAAGGCTTTTTATCTATCATAGCTTTTTCTAAATCTGAATCGGATATATCAGGACTCCCCTCGGGATGTCCAGCAATTCCTATTTTCATTTTTTCAAAATAACCTGTCTCTAAAAGTTGAAATGAACTATCAAATTTACCTGCAGGCTCTCTTCCACCTCCAATAATTAAGGCTTGCTTCACCCCTCCATCTTTGCATCTAGAAACATAATCTTTTAGGTCTTTTTCATCATGCATTGATCTAGCAGGAAAATGAGGTACAGGGTTAAATCCTTTTTTCACAAGCTCAACTGCTTTATCAGCAGTCTCTCTGTAATCACCTCCAGGTAGCATTGTAATATATATGTCTGACAATGCTGGAACTGTATCTACCTCAGTTTTAGGACCTATTTCCAATGAAAAATTCATAATGAAATCTTTATTTATTTTGAGATATGAGTCTAGAAAATTCGATTGAGACTAATTTACTTTTTTAGCTGACCTCTGTGCTTTTGAATTCTTTGTCCGTACTGCTGAGTAACCCTATCGAAGATAATCGCTAGAGCTACAATTGCCAAACCATTCATCATTCCAAGTGCTAGATATTGGTTTGAAATAGCTTGTAAAATCGGTACTCCTAAACCTTTTACACCTATCATAGACGCTATTACTACCATCGCTAAAGCCATCATAATTGTCTGATTAATTCCAGCAAAAATTGTTGGTAGTGAAAGTGGGATTTGAACTGATTTTAATTTTTGCATTGGTGTTGCTCCAAAGGCTTCACTAGCCTCAAGTGTTTCTTTGTCAACTTCTCTAATTCCGAGGTTGGTTAATCTCACAATAGGGGGGAGAGCATAAATACATACAGCAAGTAGGCCAGGTACTTTACCAATACCAAGGAGCATAATTATTGGAATTAAATACACAAAGCTTGGAATTGTTTGCATCATATCTAAAACTGGTAAAATTGCTTTTTCTGCTCTTGCTGATTTTGACATTAACACTCCAATTGGAATTCCCACAACAATACAAACTAATGTAGAAACGGAAATGATTGCAACTGTAGCCATGCAATTTTTCCACATACCAAAATAACCAATAACTATAAAACAAGCCACTGTACCAATTACAAGTTTAATACTTCTTGATCCAATCCAAGCTAATATAGCAAACACACCAATTACTAAAGGCCAAGGGCTATTTACTAATAATTTTTCTAACCAAATTAAAAAATGTAAAAGTGGATCAAAAAAACCTTCAATCCCATCTCCATAAGCTCTTGAAAATTCTTTGAAACTAGAGTCAATTCCTTTTTTAAGCTCTCTTAAAGCTGTTCGATCCATTACAGGAATTTTATTAAAGAAATCCATAATTTTTATTAAATCAAACCCGCCGAAGCGGGTTTGATAATATTTTAATTAAAGTGCTTTTTTGATTTTTTTTGCAGCATCACTTGAAACCCATTTACCCCAAACACTTTCTTGTGTTTTTAGGAATTCAATTGCAGCATCAGCACCTTCTGCTTGGTTTTCACCCATCCAAACTAACATACCGTTCATTACTGGACCTGGATATGTTCTTTTTTTAAAGTATTCCATACCAGCACTTCCAGCTGTATTCTTGAAATTGTCAGTTACGATTGTGTAAACTTCAGATTTTGTCCATGAAGTTTTTTTAGGGTCAGCACATTCTTGCTCCGGTAAAACTATACATTTGTCCCAGTTATCTTTTCCACCCCATGCTCCCATGTCTACAGCTCTCATATCGTATTTACCGATTATAGCTGTTGGTGACCAATAATAACCAAACCAGTTTTCTCCTCGCTCAGCAGCTTTAGCTATTGAACCATCAAGTCCTGCAGCAGAACCTGTTTCAACAATAGCCCAACCTTTTGCCTCCATGTCCCAAGCTCTAAAATGGTTTCTGTTACTTAATTCACAGTTCCAGCCTGGAGGACAAATATGGAAACCACCTTTTGATGGATCCTCTGGGTGAGGAAACAGATCCGGTCTTGCTAAAATTGCTTCAGCAGTTGTAAGCTCTGGATGCTTCTTAAGAGTGTGAGGTAATACCCACCATCCTTCACCTAAACCTGTAATTGGTGCTTTGTTAAGTGTGTGCATTTTACCTTCATCAACAGCTTTATTTAAAGCGATGATAGCAGCGTTAGCCCAAAACTCAGGAGCAACATCTGGCTCACCTTTTTCTTGCATAGATGTAAACGTAGGCATTGTAGCACCAGGTACTAATTCTACTGAACATCCATAACCTTCTTCTAATATGATCTTATCAACTTCAGCCATAAAGTTTGCTGAAGCCCAGTTCATATTAGCAATCGTTATATTTCCACAAGCTGCATTCGCAACACTTCCAAAAGAAGTAAGACCAAACACAACAGCTAGTGAAAGAAGTATTCTTTTAATCTTCATTATATCTCCCAACATTTGATTCATTTAAAAGTTAAATTGAACATATCGAGGCAAATAATGCAAATTTAATTCAACTATTGGTTGAAGCAAAATTGTCTTTAACTGACCTAAATTTTTGTTTAGGATTTTAATA
>CACJNV010000017.1 GCA_902594865.1 uncultured Pelagibacteraceae bacterium
TCAACTCCTTACGCTGCTCAGATAGCAGCTGACTCTGCAGCTTCGAAAGCTCTTGAGTACGGAATGAAAACTTTGTCCGTTGAAGTCAAAGGACCTGGATCGGGAAGAGAAACAGCCTTAAGAGCATTGCAAGCTAGAGGATTTAAAATTTTGTCAATCAAAGACACTACGCCTATGCCTCATAATGGAACTAGACCACCAAAGAAAAGGAGAGTTTAATGGAAGTCGAAAATGTTAATGTAAAAAATTGGAAGTCATTAATTAAGCCATCTAAATTAGATGTTCAAATAAGTGATGACTTAACCCATGCAAAAATTGTAGCTGAGCCTTTAGAAAAAGGTTATGGATTAACTTTAGGAAATTCTTTAAGAAGGATTTTGTTATCATCTATAAGAGGAGCTGCTGTAACATCAATTCAAATTGATGGTGTTTTACATGAATTCACTTCAATAAAAGGTGTTAGAGAAGACGTAACTGATATAGTTTTAAACGTAAAATCTTTAGCACTGAAAAGTAATTCTGAGGGTACAAAAAAATTAATTTTAGACGCAAAAGGACCTGGAGAAATTAAAGCTTCAGATATAGCTCCTGTTGCAGATGTTGAGATTTTAAATCCTGATTTAGTTATTTGTAATCTAGATGAAAATACTACTTTTCATATGGAGATGAATGTTAATACAGGTAAAGGATATGTTCCTGCAGAGCTAAATAAACCTGAAGAGCCACCATTAGGCCTTATAGCTATAGACTCACTTTATAGTCCAGTTAAAAAAGTTTCATATTCAGTAAGTACTGCTAGAGAAGGTAAAGCATTAGATTATGATAAATTAATAATGGAAGTTGAAACTAATGGATCAATTTCTGCTGAAGATGCTGTAGCTTATTCAGCTAGAATTTTCCAAGATCAGCTTAAAATGTTTATAAACTTTGATGAGCCAGTTGAAGCTCCTGTGAAAGAAGTTTCTACTGAACCTGAATTTAACAAAAATTTATTAAGAAAAGTAGATGAATTAGAGTTATCAGTTAGATCAATGAACTGCTTAAAAAATGATAATATTATTTATATCGGTGACCTAGTTCAAAAATCTGAAGGTGAAATGTTGAGAACACCTAATTTTGGAAGAAAATCATTAAATGAAATTAAAGAAGTTTTAACTGGTATGTCTTTATATTTAGGAATGGAAATTCCTAACTGGCCACCGGACAACATTGCAGAAATGTCTAAGAAATTGGAGGAAGCAATTTAATGAGACATGGTTTGGCAAATAGGAAGTTAAATAGAACATCGGAGCACAGAAAAGCTTTACTTAAGAATATGCTTAATTCTTTGATTAAGTATGAGCAAATTAAAACCACTTTGCCAAAAGCTAAATTTTTAAAACCTCAAGCGGATAAAATAATAACATTAGGTAAAAAAGAAACTTTACAGACAACCAAAATGTTGGTTTCTAAACTACAAGATATTAAATCAGCTAATAAAGTTAAAAAAACACTTTCTAAAAGATATCAAAATAGAAAAGGTGGTTACACAAGAATCATTAAAGCTGGATTTAGATATGGAGACAATGCTCCAATGGCAATAATTGAATTTGTTGATAGAGACGTTGAAGCAAAGAGAGTTGATAAACCAAAAAAAGATACAGCCAAAGCATCTCCTAAAACGGAAGAGAAAAAACAAGCTACAGCTTAAACCTTAAATCATGAAGAAATCTTACATCGTTGATTCAACGTGTAATGATATGCGTTTAGACAGATGGTTGAGATTAAAAATTGGTAAAATTCCACAAGGACTTGTTGAAAAATATTTAAGAACAGGAAAAATAAAACTCAATAGAAAGAAAGTTAAAAGCTCTTTTAAAATAAAAACGAAAGATGAAATAAATATATTTAACATTGAATTTAAAGAAACAATTCAACAAAAAAAAATTAAGTTTTTACCATCAAAAGAAATTGTTAAATCAAATGAAGATCAAATTATTGACAACAATGATAATTTTGTTGTTATAAACAAAGCATCAGGCATATCAGTACAAGGTGGAACTAAATCAAAAAAAAATCTAGTTGATATTTTTACTAAAAGTGAAATTTTTGAAGGAACAAAACCATATTCTGTTCATAGATTAGATAAAGATACTTCTGGAGTTTTTATAATGGCCAAAAACAGAGAGAGCGCTCAATTGCTTACTTCTTTATTTAGACTAAGAAAAGTACACAAAACTTACATAGCTATCTGCCAAGGCGAAATTAATAAAAAATCTGGCGTATGGGATGATGATTTAATTAGATACGACGGCGATAAAAAAATAATTGAAAAAGCAAAAACAATTTTTAAAGTGATTGATAAAAATTCTGAAGCAAGTTTATTAGAATTAAAACCTATTACTGGGCGAAAACATCAATTAAGAAAACAACTATATGCAATTGGCAATCCTATATTTGGAGATACAAAATATAAATTATCAAATTCTAATAAAGGAATTAATAAAAATTTAATGTTACATTCATACCAAATAAAATTTAAAATTAATGAAATAAAACATACTTATTCAGCATTATTACCTGATTATTTTAAAAAACTTTTAAAATCTAAAAGACTTAGATTTTCAAATTTGAAATAAAATTTTTAATTAAAATATCACTTAGATTCGAGTAATCCTGATCTAAAATATTTTTTAAATTAGTTACTCCTTTATCTGAAATACCACATGGTATTATTTTTTTATAATTTTCTAGATCATTATTTATATTTATTGCAAAACCATGATAGGCAATCCATTTACTAACCCTGATACCTATTGCAGCAATTTTTTTAACTTCATTATTATATTTATGCCATATACCGATATTATCTTTATCTGGAAAAGTTTCTATTTTATAAAATTTTAAAGTTTGGATTATTGTTTTTTCGATAATTGTTATAAATTTTCTTATATCCTTTTTTTTCCTCAAATCTAAAACAAAATAACAAATTAATTGACCTGGTCCATGGTAAGTAATTTTACCACCTCTATTAGTTTCTAATATTTTAATGGATTTATCAATAATCTCATTCTCTTTATAAGAAGTTCCTGCTGTAAAAACTTCATTATGCTCTAAAATCCAAATTAATTCTTTATCATTATTTTCATATAAATCCTTTAATCTTGACTCTAGTATATTAATAGCATCAAAATAATTTACTGGTTTTATTGACTTTTTGATCTCTATGTTCATTTATAATTTGTATTATCTTTATTATGTATTAATAGTGCAAATCTAAATTATAGGTAGATTTATGTCTTTAATTAAAAAAACTAAAGATAAAAAAGTAAATTTTGAATTTAATAAAGAATATATAAGAGTTGTTACTAGCAAAATAGCTAACAATGACGCTCAATTTATTACTAATTCATTTAACGAAATGCACCCTGCTGATGCTGCGGATATTATTGAGCACCTAAGCGAAGGGGATAGAGAAAGTTTAATTAAATTAAATAATTTCAATATTGATCCAGAGGTTTTTGTAGAACTAAATGAGTCTATTCAATCAGAAATTATTACCTATTTATCGTCAGAGTCTATAGTAAGTATTCTAAAAGGTTTAGAGTCAGACGATGCTATATCTATATTGGAAAATGTTCCTGAAGAGGATAAAAATGCAATCCTTAGCTCTTTACCTCCTAAAGATAGATTTGCTCTACTAGAAAGCTTAAGCTATCCAGAGGACACTGCTGCTAGACTTATGCAGCGTGAATTTACAGCTATACCAAGTAATTGGTCTGTAGGTCAAACAATTGACTATTTAAGAGAAAACAAAGATTTACCAGAAGAGTTTTTAGAAATTTTTATTGTTAATGAAGATTTCAAACCAATAGGAACTGTTCCTTCATCTAGAGTTTTAACAACACCTCGAGATACTAAAATGGCAACAATTATGTCAGAATCTCAATTATTAATTCCTGTTGAAATGGATAAAGAAGAAGTTGCTAACTTATTTGAAAATTACAATTTGAATTCAGCTGCTGTTGTAGACAAAAACAATAAATTAGTTGGTATGATTATGAATGATGATGTTTTAACAGTCTTGAAAGAGGAAGCTGAGGAAGATGCTTTAAGATTAGCAGGGGTTGGAGATGAAGAAATTACCGATGGAGTTGTAAAAAAAACAAAAAGAAGATTCAATTGGCTATTACTTAATTTATTTACTGCCTTTCTAGCTACATGGTGTATTAGTTTATTTGGAGCAACAATAGAACAAATGGTAGTATTAGCTTTCTTAATGCCGATTGTAGCTTCAATGGGTGGTAATGCTGGAATGCAAACACTTGCAGTTACAGTAAGAACTATAGCCACAAATGATTTAACTCAAAACAACTTTTCATCAAATGTATTTAAAGAATTTTCTATTGGTATTCTAAATGGAATTATATTTGCAGCAATAAGTGCTTTAATTGTACAGTTATGGTTTCAAGACAGCATCCTTTCTCTGATAATAGCAATATCAATGGTACTAACGATGATAATAGCTGGATTATTTGGTATATTGGTTCCTTTTACTTTAAAAAAAATGAATATCGACCCAGCAATTGCTTCAAGTGTTTTTGTTACAACAATTACAGATGTAATAGGTTTTGTTTCTTTTTTAGGTGTTGGAGCATATTTTTTATAAATTTACAGGTTATCAATTAATCTGACGTTTTTTAAATAATAAGCAATAAACAATCTTGAATTATTTTTTGTATTTGAAAGTTTCAGGTTTTTTATGTTTCTTAGCTCTAAATAATCAATTTTAATTTTATAATTATTTTTTAATTCCTTTTTTTTAAGATTTAAAAAGTTTTGAATATTTTTTTTGTTTTTAGTATTTTTTTTAATATCTACTAGTGTTTTATAAATTTTTGCTGCGATGATTAAATTAGGTTTATTTAAGAGAAGGTTTCTTGATGAGAGAGCTACATTATTCCTATCTCGAATTGTTTTGCAAGGAATAACCTTAGTTTTATATTTTTTTTCCAGTTTTTTTTTTACCAAATATAGTTGTTGAAAATCTTTTTCTCCCATAAATATCTTATTAGGTTTTACAATTTTAGTTAGTTTATTCATTACATCTAAAACACCTTCAAAATGACCTTTTCTAAATTTAGCACACAAAATTTTATCTTTTTTTTGCAATTTAATTTTTGAATTTTTTTTATCTTTGTATATGTCTTCAAATTTAGGAATATAAACAAAATCAACTTTTTTATTTTTTTTAAGAATTTTTAAATCTTTCTTGATATTTCGTGGATAGGATTTTAAATCTTTTTTATTATTAAATTGTTTTGGATTAACAAAAATACTTACTATTGTTTTTTTACAAAGTTTATTTGATTTATTTATTAGTGATAAATGACCTTTATGTATTCCGCCCATAGTAGGAACAAAACCCAGGTCATTAAATGGCCTTAATGATTCAAATAATATCGTATTGTTTAATAAAATTTTCATTTGTATAAAAATATTTAATAAGTAAAACATTTAAATGATTAAACAAGCAATTATTCCTTTAGCTGGACTTGGAACTCGGTTGCTACCTTTAACAAGTGTTTTTGCTAAAGAGCTTTTACCCATTAATGGAAGACCTGGAATTGAATATATTATAGATGAATGTATTGATGCAGGTATTAAAGAGATCGTGTTTATTATCTCTACTAAAAAATTAATGATTAAAAAATATTTTTATAGCGATCAGTTTTATAAAAATATTATTAAAAAAAGAAAAGATCCTAGAATAATTAATGAATATAAAAAAATACTTAAATATAAGAGTAAAATTAAGTTTGTTTTTCAAAATATTCCAAAGGGTACAGGTGATGCTGTTCTTAAGACACAAAAACATATTAAAAATAAATATTTTTTAATGTTGTTACCAGACGATTTAATAATTAAAAAAAATTGTTCTAAGTCAATGATCAAGGTTCATAAAAAATATCAAGCTTCAGTTATGGCATCTATGAAAGTAAAAAAAAACAATGTCTCAAGATGGGGAATATATAAAATTAATAAAAAATTAAATAAAAGAAATTATGTTATAAATGGTGTTGTAGAAAAACCATCAGCAAAAAAAGCTCCATCTAACAATGCTGTTATTGGAAGATATATATTGCCGCGAACAATTTTTACAAAAATTAAATTACTTAAACCCTCCAAAGGTAAAGAGATACATATTACTGACGCAATACAGTTATTAATAAATGATAAAGAAAAATTTATAGCACATAATTTTGAAGGTAAGTACCTTGATTGTGGAACAATGAGTGGCTATATCAACTCTTCGAAAGAAATAGGCAAGATATGAAATTGTGTATGATCGGCACTGGCTATGTTGGTTTGGTAAGTGGTGTTTGTTTTTCTGATTTAGGTAACGATGTAATATGTGTTGATAAAGATATTAATAAAATTAATAATTTAAAAAATGGAATAATACCAATTTATGAACCAGGCCTAGAAGAATTAGTTTTAAAAAATTATAAGAATAAAAGATTAAATTTCTCAACAAACTTAAAAGACTCTGTAAGAAAATCAGATATCATATTTATCTGTGTTGGGACTCCAACAAAAAAAAATAGTAATAATGCTGATTTAAGTCAAGTATACGCTGTTGCAAAAGAAATATCTAAATCTGTAAAAAAATTTAAAATTATAATTAATAAATCGACTGTGCCTGTGACAACGGGAGATGAAATTGAAAAAATTATATCTAAAAAAGTTAATAAAAAATTTTTTTCAGTGGTATCTAATCCTGAATTTTTAAGAGAAGGTGAGGCTATTAGAGATTTCATTTATCCAGATAGAGTGGTAGTTGGGTCAAATGATAGTAAGTCCAAGAGAATATTAAAAAATTTATATTCACCATTAATATCTAAAGGTGCAAAATTTGTTTCTACAAAAAGAAGAGCAGCAGAATTAATTAAATATGCTTCGAATGCTTTTTTAGCAACAAAGATTACTTTTATAAATGAAATATCAAATTTATGTGAAAAAACAGGCATAGATATAGAGGATATCTCAATAGGTATTGGACTGGATAAAAGAATTGGCAGTAGATTTTTAAGAGCTGGACCTGCATATGGTGGATCATGTTTTCCAAAAGACACTAAAGCTTTAGTTTCAACTGCTGATAAATTCAAAACCAATTTATCAGTCGTAAAAAGTGTTATCAGATCTAACGATTTAAGATCTAGTTTATTATCTAAAAGAGTGAGTTTGATTTTGAATAATAAAATTAAAAATAAAGTTGTATCCTTTTTAGGTGTAACTTTTAAAGCAAATACCGATGATATGAGAGACTCGTCTAGCTTAAAATTAATACCATTCTTATCAAAAAAAGGTGCTCAAATTAAATATTATGATCCTACTGGATCAAAAAAAGAATTTAAAAAATTAAAAAATGTAGAATTTTCTAATTCAATACAGGAATCAATCAAAGGATCAGATATTGTAATCATACATACGGAATGGAATGATTTTAAATCAATTAATTTCAAAAAATTTTCAAAAAATAAAAAACTTATTATTTATGATATGAGAAATATTTATTCACCAAATAAAATTAAAAAACTAGGTTTTAAATATTTCAGTATTGGAAGATAGTTTAGTTTAACTCAAAAATAGCATCAACTTCAACAGACACACCAAGAGGCAAGCTATTTGTGCTTACTGCCGCTCTGGTATGCATTCCAGCTTCACCAAAAACTGAAGCAATTAAATCAGAAGCTCCATTAATTACTTTTGGTTGATCTATAAAGTTATCAGTTGAGTTAACAAAACCTGTTAATTTTACGCACGATTTAATTTTAGAAAGATCTCCATTACAAGCTACTTTTGCTTGAGATATAATACTTAAACCACATCTTTCAGCTGCTTTGTAACCATCATCTACAGATAGATCTTTTCCAACTTTTCCTTTTATTAATTCACCATTTTCTGAAATAGAAATTTGTCCCGAAATATAAAGTAAATTGCCAACAATTTTTGTTGCAACATAAGATCCAACAGGTGGTTTTGCTTCTGGAAGGTTAATTTTTAATTCTTTAATTTTATTTTCAAAATCCATATTATTTTTCTGTGAACTCCTTAAGTGTTTTACTATTTTTAAATTTTTTCAGTTTATCTTTCAAATTAAAGTTTTTTAATTTTTTTTTCCCTTCTTCTATCTTCTTTGCAGTTTTAGATTTTATCTCTTCTGCTTTTTGTGAGGTTTCTTTCTTTAATTTATCAGATGTACATTTTGCATAATCTTTACTTAATTTGTCATATTTTGAACAATCATCAGCAGATGCAAATGTATAGCTAAATAAAGAAACTAATAAAACTGAAATTATAATTTTAATTATTTTCATTTTTTCCTTTTTTTAGATTTTTTATTTTTATCGTATTCCCTTCTTTTCTCAATTAGTATTAGAGCTTCTTCCATAGTTAACTCTACTGGGTCCTTTTCCTCTGGTATTGTCGCATTTAGAGATTTATATTTAATGTATGGTCCATATTGACCTTTCATGATTCGGACTGGCTTTTTATCTTCAGGATGTTCTCCCAAATCTTTTATTATTGATGAGGACATTCTTCCAGGTTTTGCTTCAGCTATTAATGTAATAGCTCTATTTAAACCTATGGAAAAAATTTCTTCTACATTTTCTAATCTAGCTGATTTATTTTCACATTTTAAATATGGTCCAAATCTACCTGTGTTTAAGGTGATTTCTTTTTGATTTTCTGGATTGACACCCAATGATTTAGGTAACGAACATAGAAATTTTGCTTTATCGATGTTAATACTTTCTAATTCAATTCCTTTTGGTATAGATACATTTTTCAAAAGTTCATTAACCTCTGGTTTCTTTTTCTTGGTTTTTTTTCTTTTTTTAGGTTTTTCTTCTTCAATATTCTCCTCAAGAACTTTCTCATATTGAAGATAAGGGCCAAATCTTCCATTTTTTAGAAAAATATCATTTCCATTTTCATGTTTTCCAAGAAATTTTGGTTCAGCTAGTTGTGACTGAGCAGCCGCTTTAGCTTTAGACAGTGGTCTTGTAAATTTACATTCTGGATAGTTTGAACATCCAATAAAAGCACCTCCTCTAAAACTATTTTTTAAACTCAGTGAACCAGTATCGCATAATTGACATTTTCTAACTATCTTACCTTCTTTATCAGTGTCAAATATCAATGCTCCTAAACTTTCATTTAATAGATCTAAAACTTCTCTAGTCCTTTTTTCTTTTACTTCTGAAACATTGCTATTAAAGTCTTTCCAAAACATCTCTAGAACTTTTAACCAACTTTCTTTTCCAGAGGTTATTTCATCTAGCTGATCCTCTAGTCCAGCTGTGAAGTTATAATCCACATACTTTGAAAATAGTTTTTCTAAAAACGCAGAAATTAATTTACCTCTGTCAGTTGGAAAAAATCTTTTATTAACTATTTCTGCATAACCTCTATTTGCTATTGTTGAAATTATACTTGCATAAGTTGAAGGCCTACCAATTCCCAACTCTTCTAATTTTTTAACCAAACTCGCCTCAGAGTAACGTGGGGGAGGTTGGGTAAAATGTTGTTCATCAATAAGAGCTTCTATATTAATTGGTCCTTTTGACATCTCAGGTAAAATTTGCTCATCATCATCTTTGCTTTGATTTGAATAAACTTTTAAAAATCCATCAAATTTCAAAACTGATCCGCTTGATTTACATATAGTTTTACTGTCGTCAGACTGAATCGTTATTGTATTTCTATCAAATTTTGCTGTTTCCATTTGAGACGATAAAGCCCTAGACCAAATTAAAGAATATAATTTTTGCTGGTCAGAACTTAAATACTTTTTAACAGAATCTGGATTTCTATTAATATCAGTTGGTCTTATTGCTTCATGAGCTTCCTGAGCATTTTTTGCTTTTTTTCCTGAGTAATTATTTGGATTTTCTGGCAAGTATTCGTTACCATATTCTTTTTTAATAAAATTTCTAAAATCAGAGACAGCATCAGCTGATAAATTAGTTCCATCCGTTCTCATATAAGTAATTAACCCAACTGTATCTCCCTCAATTTCTATTCCTTGATAAAGTTTTTGTGCTATTTGCATTGTTCTTGATGCACCAAAACCCAGCCTACTAGAAGCAACCTGCTGAAGTGTTGAAGTAGTAAAAGGTCCTGAAGGATTTCTGCTAACAATTTTTGAAGAAATATCAGTTATGTTAAATTTTTTAGTCTTAATATTGGAAATTACCTTTTCAATTTCATCTTTATTTTTAAATGAGAATTTTTCAATTTTTTCTCCATCAAGTTGAGAAATACTTGCTGTAATTTTGCTTTTGTTTTTATCCTGAAAATTAATACTTAAAGTCCAAAATTCTTCAGGCTTAAATAATTCAATTTCATGTTCTCTTTCAGTAATCAATTTTAGCGCAACAGATTGAACTCTGCCTGCTGATTTTGAACCAGGTAATTTAGTCCAAAGTATTGGTGATATATTAAATCCCACCAAATAATCTAATGCTCTTCTAGCCATGTATGCGTCAACTAATAAGGGCTCTATCTGTCTTGGATTTTCAATACCATGTGTGACAGCTTTTTTTGTTATTTCATTAAATACCACACGTTCGATTTCTTTATCTTTTAAAAGTTTTTTTTCATCTAAATATTCTTTTACATGCCATGCTATTGCTTCGCCTTCACGATCTGGGTCAGTAGCAAGAATTATTTTTGAAGAGTCTTTCGCAGCATCAGTAATTTCTTTTAAATATTTTTTTGAGAAGCTATCAACTTCCCATTCCATTTTAAAATTTTGATCAGGATCAACAGATCCGTTTTTTGAAGGAAGATCTCTAATATGACCATAGCTAGCTAAAACAGTATAGTTATCACCTAAATATTTATTAATTGTTTTCGCTTTAGCAGGGCTTTCAACTATGACTAGATTCATAAAATAACAAACTACTCAAAAGAGTTTGATAGTCAAATTAATAAATTTTTGTTTTAGTTTCTTCTTTATTTTTCAAGCGTTTAATATTTTCTCTGTGGGTAAAAAATATTAAAATAAACATTATTACGTAAAAAAATACATTTTCTAAACTCTCCAAAATTAAAATATAAACCGGTATAGAAAGTGATCCTATCAAGGAAGCTAAAGATGAATATTTAGAAATAAAAAAAATTATTAACCAACAAATACCAAATACTAAACCATAAATAATATTTAAAGAAAAAAGAATTCCAACATATGTAGCAACACCTTTGCCACCTTTAAATTTTAACCATACTGGAAACACATGACCTATAAAAGCACATAAAGCTGATATATATACTGCATCAGGAAAATTAATTTTTACGTATAAAACAGGTATAACTGCTTTTAATACATCAAGTATTAGTGTTGAATAACCAATTAGTTTATTACCAGTTCTTAAAGCATTTGTTGCACCAATGTTACCAGAACCTATCTCTCTAATATCTTTTTTTAAAAATATTTTAGTTAAAATTAATCCAAAAGGAATAGATCCCATTAGGTACGATATTATACCTATTATAAAATGTTCCATTTTTATATTTTAAATAATTCTATACCTTTTACAAATGTATTGGTTACTTTTCCTTGAAGTTTTTTATCTTCAATTGAAGTATTTTTAGATTTAGATATTAAATTTTCTTTTTTTACAATCCATGGTTTATTGATATCAACTATACAAAAATCTGCATCATTTCCAATAGACAGGTTTCCTTTATTTATATTTAATATTTTTGCTGGATTAGATGTTAACGCTTGAATGATAGTTTCAAGTTTAAGAGATCCGTTATGAAATAATTCTAAACTTAAAGACAACAATGTTTCAATACCAGATGCACCTGTTGCAGCTTGAGCAAAAGTTAATCTTTTAGATTCTTCATCTTCAGGTTTGTGGTCAGAAACAATCACATCAATAGTTTTATCTTTTAATCCTTGAACTAAAGCTTCTCGATCTTCTTCTCTTCTCAGTGGAGGTGATAATTTTAAAAATGTTCTAAAATCTCCAATATCATTTTCATTTAATGAGAGATTATTTATTGATACACCGCAAGTAAATTTAACATTTTGTTTACGTTCCTTAATTATATCTACAGATTTTCCTGCTGATAGTTGAGATATATGATATCGACATTTAGTTTTTTCTAAGAGAGTAAGATCTCTTTCAATTATAATTCTTTCAGCAATATCTGGTATGCTTGATAAGCCTAGTTTTGTTGCAATTATACCAGAATTAATCATTCCATTTTTAGCTAAATCGTAATCTTCAGCATGTTGCATTATAAGACATCCCAAATCTTTAGCTGAATTCATAATTCTAGACATAAGTCTAGTATTTTGAATTGTTTTTACTCCGTCAGTAAAAGCAATAATTCCTTTTTTAGCTAGTAAACCAAATTCAGTCATATTGGTGCCATCAGTGTTTTGAGTTAATGAAGCGCAAGGAAAAATATTTATTTTAGACTTATCACGTCCTCTTCTTTTTAAAAAATCTACAATTGATACATTGTCTATAATTGGGTCTGTATTAGGCATAGTTACAACTGAGGTAACACCACCAGATAATGCAGCATTACTCAAAGTTCTAAAATTTTCTTTATATTCATATCCTGGTTCACCTACAAAAACTCTCATATCTACTATACCAGGAAATATATATTTACCCTTCAAGTCAGTAGGCTTTTCTCTAGTTGGTAAATTATTTGTATTTACCTTTTTTCCTATTGCCTCTATCTTTCCGTCTTCTCCAATTATTAATCCACCATTTTCGTTTATGGAATTATGAGGATCTATAATGTTTGCATTTATAAAGTATTGTTTTTTCATTTATTCACAAAATATTTTTAAACATGCCATCCTTACAGCAACACCTAATTCAACTTGTTCTTTAATTACACTCTTGTTTATGTCGTCAGCTAATCTTGTATCAATTTCAATTCCTCTATTCATTGGACCTGGATGCATAATTAAAGCATCTGACTTTGCATGATCAAGTTTATCTGGCGTTAATCCATAATATTCATAGTATTCTCTATTCGATGAAAGATATGAACTGGTCATTCTTTCATTTTGTAATCTAAGCATCATTACAATATCACAATCTTTGAGACCCTTTTTCATATCAGTAAAAGTGTTTACACCAAACTTTTCAATTTCTTTTGGCATAAGATTTGATGGTGCAACTATATTTACTTCTGCTCCTAACATTGTAAGAAGATAAATATTTGATCTAGCTACTCTCGAATGAAGTATGTCTCCACATATAGCTATTTTTAATCCCTGAATTTTTTTTTTTCGATTTCTAATTGTTAATGCATCTAATAACGCTTGAGTAGGATGCTCACGTCTGCCATCTCCAGCGTTTAGAACGACACAATTAACTTTTTGGGATAACAGATTACAAGCACCGGAGTCTTGATGTCTGATCACAATTATATCAGGATGCATTGCATTTAAAGTCATGGCTGTATCAATCAAAGTTTCACCTTTTTTAATGGCTGAGTTACCCATATTCATTGACATGACGTCTGCACCAAGTCTTTTTCCAGCAAGTTCAAATGAGCTTTGTGTTCTAGTTGATGGCTCAAAGAATAAGTTTATTTGTGTTTTGCCTCTTAACACATCAATTTTTTTATTTTTACTCTGGTTTAATTTTATGAAAGCTTCTGACTCATCCAGAATGTAATTAATATCATTAACTGATAAATCTTGGATACCTAACAGATGTTTTTGTGAGATTTTAATAGCTTTGTTGGTTTTAATTGCCATTAAAATTAACTCTATAGCTATAAAGCCCCTAAATGGCAAGGATTAATTATTTAAATAATCTATAGCTCCCTGAAGAATAAATGCAGCTGCATTTTGATCTATGTTTTTTTCACGCTTAGAAACATTAACATCAAGCTGACTGGATAGATTAAATGCACCAACAGTTGAAAGTCTCTCATCCCATAGGCAAACGTCTACATCAACATTTAGGTCTATATTTTTAGACACATCACTTACTGATTGAGCAGAAGGACCTAATGAACCATCCATGTTAATTGGATATCCAATGATAATTCCTTTAATATTGTTTTCCTCTATTATTTTTTTTAATTCGTTGATTAGATCATCATTATTGGTTTTATTGATCGTTTTAAAGGGTGTGGCTATTGACTGTTTTTCATCGCAAATTGATACACCGATTCTTTTTGAACCAAGATCTAAACCAATCAATCTAGAGGTTTCAGACTGTTTTTTTTTGAATTCTTCAATAGTGATCATATTGTATATTTTAAACTTAAGTGATAGTTTGCGACATATTTAAATACCATATGAGCATCGATCTTAAAACAATAAAGCACATATCTAAACTATCAAGAATTTCTGTAGATGAGAAAAAAGCAGAGAAACTTGCAGGAGATTTAAATTCAATTTTCGATTTTATTGAAAAACTTAACGAATTAAAAACTGACAATGTTGAACCATTAACTTCTGTTGCTGAAACAACTCTAAAACTAAGATCAGATGAAGTAAAAAGTAAAAACTTAAGAGATCAAGTAATAAAAAATTCCCCTAAGGAAAATGAAGATTATTTTGTAGTACCAAAGGTAATTGAATGATGTCAGATATAACTAAACAATCATTATCTGAGTTAGTAGAAAATATAAAAAGTAAAAAACTTTCCTCAAGTGAAGTTACTAAAGCATTTGTTGAAAGATCAGAAAAATCAAAAGAATTAAATACATATATAACTGAAGATTATGCAAATGCTTTAAATAAAGCAAAAAAGTTTGATGAAAAACCTAATCTTGATCTGAAATTACCTGGCATTCCAATGGCTGTAAAAGATTTATTTTGTACAAAAGATTTAAGAACTACGGCAGGTAGTAAGATTTTAAATAACTTTGTTCCAACTTACGAGTCAACAGTCACACAAAACATTTGGAATGAAGGAGCTATCCTAATGGGGAAATTAAATTGTGATGAATTTGCAATGGGCTCATCTAATGAAACTAGTTTTTTTGGTAATGTACAAAACCCAATTGATAAGAATTTAGTTCCAGGAGGATCATCTGGTGGATCGTCTTCTGCAGTAGCAGCTCAATTAACACCAATAACTATTGGAACAGATACAGGTGGATCTATAAGACAGCCTGCTTCATTTACAGGAACTGTTGGATTAAAACCCACTTATGGTAGTTGCTCTCGATATGGAATTGTAGCATTTGCATCATCTCTAGATCAAGCTGGGCCAATGGCGCAAAATGTTAAAGATTGTGCATTGTTGCAGGAAGTTATTAGTACTTATGATGAAAAAGATTCTACATCAATAGATTTTAAAAGGAACGAGTACAGCAAAGAATTAACAAAAGATATTAAAGGTAAAAAAATAGGAATACCCAAGGAATATAGAGTAGATGGCATGCCTAAGGAAATAGAAGATCTATGGAAAAAAGGTATTGAATATGCAAAAGATTGTGGTGCTGAGATTATAGATATATCTCTACCTCATACTAATTATGCACTACCAACTTATTACATAGTAGCACCAGCAGAGGCTTCATCTAATTTGGCTAGATATGATGGTGTTAAATATGGTTTTAGAGCTGAGGGAGAAAATCTTATTGATATGTATGAAAAAACTAGATCTGAAGGATTTGGTGCCGAAGTTCAACGAAGAATAATGATTGGAACTTATGTTTTATCTTCAGGATATTATGATGCTTATTATCTTAAAGCTCAAAAGGTAAGAAAACTTATAAAAAATGATTTTGATGATGCTTATAAAAAAGTAGATGCAATTCTAACTCCATCCACTCCAAGTTCAGCTTTTAAAATTGGTGAAAAAACAAATGATCCAGTTTCAATGTATTTAAACGATATATTTACTGTTCCTGTAAATTTAGCAGGTTTACCAGGAATTTCTATACCTGCAGGCCATGATGCTAAAGGTTACCCATTAGGATTACAGATAATTGGTAAAGCTTTTGATGAACAAAATATTTTAAACATTGCATATGCTATGGAAGAAAAAATTAATTTTAAAAACAATATTATTGATTGGTGGATTAAGTGAGTAAAAACAAATCTGAATATCTAATTAATAGACATGATAATCAATATGAAGTTGTTATTGGTTTAGAAGTTCATGCGCAAGTTACATCACAGTCAAAATTATTCTCCACTTCAGCAACCAAATTTGGAGCTGAGCCAAATACTCAAGTAAGTTTAGTTGATGCAGCATTTCCTGGAATGTTGCCGGTAATAAATGAATTTTGTGTAAAACAAGCTATAAAAACAGGAATTGGTCTAAAAGCAAAAATTAACAAAAGATCTGTCTTCGATAGAAAAAACTATTTTTATGCTGACTTACCTCAAGGGTATCAAATCTCACAATTTAAAGATCCAATTGTAGGTGAGGGCAAGGTAATACTCGATATGCCCGATGGTCAAAAAGAGGTGGGTATAGAAAGATTACACTTGGAGCAAGATGCGGGTAAAAGCATTCATGATTTAGATCCCAAAAATACTTTTGTAGATTTAAATAGATCAGGTGTAGCTTTAATGGAAATTGTTAGCAAACCTGATTTGAGATCTCCAGATGAAGTGAATGCATATATTAAAAAATTGAGATCTATAATGAGATATTTAGGAACCTGTGATGGAAACATGCAGGAAGGATCTTTAAGAGCGGATGTGAATGTTTCTGTTAGAAAAAAAGGTTCAAAAGAATTTGGAACCAGATGTGAGATAAAAAATGTTAACTCAATTAAGTTCATGCAAATGGCTATTGAATACGAAGCTAACAGACAGGTTGATTTAATTGAGGATGGTCAAACAATTGATCAAGAAACAAGGCTTTTTGACACCAAAAAGAATGAAACTAGATCAATGAGATCAAAAGAGGATGCTCATGATTATAGATATTTCCCAGATCCTGACTTATTACCATTAGAAGTTTCAGACGATTTTATCGAAAATTTAAAATCAGAAATTCCAGAGCTACCAGATGAAAAGAAAAAAAGATTTATAGAAAAATTCAAGTTATCTCCTTACGAAGCTAACATTTTAGTTTCGGATATTGAAACATCTAATTATTTTGAAAATGTAATTAAGAAATCTGATGTGAAACTTGCAACAAATTGGATAATTGGTGAATTATTTGCAGCCTTAAATGAAAAAAATTTAGAAATAACTGAAAGCCCTATAAGTGCAGGTAATTTATCAAAATTAATCAATTTAATTAAAGATGGAACAATTTCTGGAAAAATTGCAAAAACAGTTTTCGAACAAATGATGGAAGGAGACAAAGATCCTCAGAAAATTGTTGAAGAAAAAGGTTTAAAACAAGAGAGCGATCCTAAAGCACTTGAGGCACTGATAGATAAGGTTATTGATGATAACAGAGACAAAGCTACTGAATATAAATCAGGTAAAGTTAAATTATTTGGTTTCTTTGTAGGTCAAGTAATGAAAGTTTCTGGTGGAAAAGCAAATCCCCAATTAGTCAATGAGATTTTAAAGAAAAAACTTTAGAATTTATGGGTTCAGACCTAAATATAACCAAAGAACTCCAAGAGTATATTTTAAATCATGGATTTAATTTACATCCAGTCCAAAAAGAAATAATTGATTACAACACTTCTCTTGGCGATATCAAAAGAATGCAAATATCAATTTCCCAAAGTCAATTTCTGCATTTAATTATAAAAATTTCAAATATCCAAAAAGTTTTAGAGATAGGTACGTTTACAGGATTAAGTACGCTATCTATGGCTCTGGCATTATCAGATGATGGTAAAATAATTGCTTTAGATAAAAATATAGAGACTAATAAAGTTGCATTAGATTTTTTTAAAAAAGCTAATCAAGACCATAAAATAAAAACATTAATTAAACCTGCTTTAGAAAGTTTAGACGAAATTAAAAATGAAAAGTTTGATTTAGTTTTTATTGATGCTGATAAAATGAATTATATTGAATATTATGAGCGTTCTTTAAAATTATTGAACAAAAAGGGTCTAATAATCATCGATAATGTTTTGTGGTATGGAGAAGTTGTTAATGAAAACAATACTGATAAATTTACTAAAAATATTAAAGAATTTAATGTTCATATTTCAAAGGATACAAGGGTTGAAAAGTTAATAATTCCTCTTGGTGATGGAATGACTGTTTGTAGAAAATTATAATGTTTGAAGTAGTTGGCTTTTATAAATTTGTTAAAATTTCTTATTTAAAGAAAAATCAAAAAATTTTATTAGAAACTTTAAAAAAGAAAAACATTAGAGGCACTATAATTATCTCTAAAGAAGGGGTAAATGGAACTATTTCTGGTAAAGCTGCAGTCATTAAATTCACCATTAACAATTTAAAAAGAACTCTTAAATTCAAAGAATTTAATAGCTGTAATATCTCTAAAAGCTCATTCCAACCATTTCACAAACCTAAAGTAAAAATTAAAAATGAAGTTGTTCCTATGAATTTAATTTTAAACAAAAGAATAAAGAAAAAAGATAGCCATGTAGATCCAATCAAATGGAATAAGCTTATTAAAGAAAAGGATACTGTTCTAATAGATGCGAGAAAACCATTTGAGTACGATGTTGGAACATTTAAGGGAGCAATCAATCCTGATGTTGATAATTTTAGAGATTTTCCAAAATATCTAAAAAAATTAAAAAAAAATCAACCTATAGCTATGTTTTGTACAGGTGGAATTCGTTGTGAAAAGGCATCTGTATATTTAGAGAAAAAAGGTTTTAATAATATTTATCAGTTAAATGGTGGAATTTTAAATTATCTCAAAAAAACTAATAAGAAAAAAAGTTTATGGAAAGGTGAATGCTTTGTTTTTGATAACAGGATTAGTTTAAAACATGGTCTAAAAGTTGGTTCTTACTCAATGTGCAGTGGTTGTAGGAAGCCTATTTCTATTAAGGATAAAAAATCAAAAAAATATGAAGAGGGCGTTTCATGTCCAAATTGTCACGATAATCTAACAGATCATCAAAAATCAAGATTTAGAATGAGACAAAAACAAATTAATCTTGCTAAAGAAGCAAGAAAAAGACATATCTTCCAAAAAGAGTATTAACAAATCTTAAATTAATGAATTTATTAAAAGATGAAGTTTCATTGTTAGTAAGAAAACTTGCTGTACCAGCAAGTGTAGGAACCTTATTTCAAACACTTTATACAATCGTAGATACTTTTTATGCAGGAAAAATATCACCAGAGGCCTTATCTGCTTTGAGCAAGTCTTTTCCGATATATTTTTTGATTATTGCGACATCCATTGGAGTTACCGTAGCGGGAACATCATTGATTGGCAGCAGTATTGGAGAAAAAAATGAAAAAAATGTTTTAAGTTATTTTGGAAATGTAATCATTTATTCGATTATAATCTCAGTAGTTGTATCTATTTTAGGATTTGCCTTTGGAGAAAAGATATTCCTATTAATGAATTCTTCTCAAGAAGTAACAATTCTTGGACTTGAATATATAAATGTAATTTTTTTAGGTACGATATTATTTATCTTAGTAGTAGCATTAAATTCATTCTTACATGCAGAAGGAGATACTAAAACTTACAGAAATGTACTTATATTTTCTTTTTTCTTAAATATTATTTTAAATCCAATTTTTATTTTTGGTTTTTTATTTATACCACCACTAGGAATAACTGGTATTGGGATAGCAACTTTAATTGCACAATTTGTATCTTTGTTAATTATTCTTATAAAAATATTAAATAATCAAAAAATTAAAAAAATAACTTTAGATCATTTCAAAGCAAAATTTTTTTTCTTAAAAAATATTTTTTTTCAATCAATGCCAATTACAATTGCCATACTAGGGTATTCTATTGCTGCTACAGTTGTTTTTACATATGTTGGATTATTTGGTGAATATGCCGTAGCAGGTTATGGATCTGCCACAAGAATTGAGCAAGTAGTTTTGTTGCCAATATTAGGAATTAATACAGCAATAATTTCTATAATAGCCCAAAATATTGGAGCAAAATATTACGATAGAGTGGAGCAATCCTATTTCACCTCAATAAAATACGGTCTATTTATTATGTTAATTGCTGGTGTAGTTATTTTTATAAGTGCAGATATTGTTCCTAAATTCTTTTCTTCTAATCCCGAAGTCATTATGCATGGATCAATGTATTTAAAAATTTCTGCATTTATTTTACCAGCTTATCCAATATTTTTCTTATCAAATGGTTTTTTTATGGCTCTTAAAAAATCAGAAAAGGCAATGATTAATAATATTGCTAGAAACGTTATAGTTCCAGTTTTATCATTTTACATCGCAAAATATATGAATGCTGACTTTAAAACTTTCTTTTATATTTGGGCTATATTTCAATGGCTGATATCATTGATCTTACTATTTTATGTTAAATATTATATTAAACATAAATTAGCTAGTATTTAGAATTATTTAAAAATGTTTTTTACAAAAAGAAAAGCAATATTATTATTAATAATATGTTCAATATTTTTCTTCCTAACTTACCAAGATGTCAAATCATCTGAAATCACATCTGTTTCAGGTCTTGCTAAAGTTACAGATGGGGACACAATAAAAATAGATACTTTCAAAATAAGACTTGATGGAATAGATGCTCCTGAAAAAAAACAAAAATGTAAAAGACCATATTTAACAATTTTTATATTTACATTTTATGAAGATTATTTTTGCGGTCAAAAATCAACTGAAGCATTAATTAAGAAAATAAATAACCAAAAAATTACATGTAAAATTTCTGATGTTGACTATTTTAAAAGGCTAATTGGTGAGTGTTATAAAAGAAAAACTAATTTAAATGCATGGCTAGTCTCAAATGGACATGCAATTGCTTTTAGAAAGTATTCAAAAAAATATGTACCTGAAGAAATTCTTGCAAAACAAGAAAAGAGAGGGATGTGGCAAGGAAAATTTGAAATGCCATGGGATTATCGAAAATCTAATAAAAATTAAAATTAAATAATTTGTTTGAAAATTTGTAAAGTTAATAACAAGTAAAGAACACCACCCCAAATTTTAATAAATTTATTTAACTTCATAACTTTTTTTTGATTAGTTGAAATAAATTTACTAAATCCAATACTTAAAAATACTGGTATTAAACAAAAAATATAAGACAACAAAATAAATTCGTCAAGATCAGTAAGATATTCTAATTTTGGAATATCATCTTGAAAAACAAAGTTATAAGCAATTAGTGCTAACAAAGCTATTATTGATGTATTCAGTCTAGCTTCATATTTTTCTGTTGGTATCCACAATACATACCATGCTACACAAAGTATAAGAAAAACTGGTAGCATGATTTTCCAGACATAGTGATTAAAATTTCTCTTAATTGTTATTTCAATATCTAATACATTTTGGGTTCTCACCTCAATCTCTTGAGTGAAAATGTCCCAAATTTTTTCATTTAAAATTTTACTTTTGACTTCAATTCCATTTTTTTTGGGTATATTCCATGCTTTAAGTTTATTAACTTCAGGATTTAAAAATTTATTTAAATTAAGAAATACACCAGGTTCTGGTGTTATAAATGTTAAAGATCCACTATCACTATATGGATTATCAAGATTTGAGTCAGAATAATTCCCGACTCCAGTTTTAACTCTAATTATTAGTTTTTGTTCATCGAATGGAAATTTTTCAAAATCGAATGATTGTCTAAAAAAACCAACACCCTTTTCTGTTCTCAAAGTCCTAACGATTCCGTTATCTATAATTAGTTCAAAAACAGGATTAGCCAATAGTTCTTTATTTTTTAATCCTTCTCTTACGTCAGCATCATATCTATATTCATCAAATATAACTGTCTGTAATGGCCAATCATCCTCGTATAAAGCATTTTTGCAGATTTCTAATTTCCTATTACTTTCAAAATTTATTTTTTTTAGAATTTTTTTAAAATCATTTCTAATATTTGTAAGACTTGAATTAAATGACATTTCTAAAATACCTTTTGAGGTATCAATATTTTGAATACTTAAAATCTCAAAATTTGATAATTTATAATTATTAAATTTGTATGGTTTAGATATAATTCTTACAGTTTTACCATTATTTAATTCAAAAATATTTTCTCCAGATAAATATGTAAGTTTTTCTAATTCATTATCATCTAGTTTTGAAAGATCTTTATTATTAATTTTTTTTATTACAGTTTTGTTAGGTACGAAATTTTCACTTTGAAATAAAGCAAATCTTACAATTGGGTAATTTGTTTCATTTCGTTTTATAATAATTTTGTCTTTTTTATTCCAATCATAATCAAAATGTATACCTGCATCATTCCTGTCTTCGTTATATTCGATATTTCTTATATCTTTTGCTAGTAAGTAATTAATTAAATCACTTCCACATATATCTTTAATTTTGTCCTGTGAAAAAACCATGGAAGGATTGATCAAAATATACCCTAAAAGTAATAAAGAAAGTAAGTATTTTGTTAGAGAATAATTTTTCACAAATTTAATTTAATTATTTATAATATGGATGTAAATTAAAGAATCAATTTTATGGCTACGATCAGGAAAACAGCTTCGATTGAAAATGGAATAATGCAAGTTTTAAAGATTCTAGATGAAGATGAAATCCAAGCAGCAATTGGCAAATCAGCATCTTATTTAAGAAAATGTAGCAATCCAAATGATCCTGATAGACACATAGATCATCATGATTCAATTAAACTTGATATTGCTTGTATAAAAAAAGGGAAGGCCCCTCCATTATTAAGGTCACACGAATATATTATTGCAAATGTAGCTGATAATTTAGACTCTCATAAGCTTAATGATATTGATTCAATGTTGGTTAAATCCACAATTCTACATGGAAAACTTTTCGAGGTAGTAAAAGAAGCTGAAGATCCAAAAAGTGACCTGGGTAAAGAAATATCGAAAATAGAAAAAAAAGAAATAATGGAAGCGATTAAAAATTTAGAGGATAAAATTATGAAAATAAAAATTACTGTAGATCAAAAGTAATTAGACATTCTCAAATTTATCCCATTCCCCATCTTCGTTGTAATCATAGGCAATAACATCTGTTTTACCATCTTCGTCTTCATCAATTTCAGCTTCATCAGGATTACCATTTTTATTTGTATCAAATAAAATAACTTCAAAATTTTCATCTTCATTTTTATCTATAGCTACAATTTCAATGATCCCATCTTCATTCTCATCACCATAAGCAATTTCATAAATACCATTATTATTTTCATCGACAAGCCATGCATCTACTATTCCATTTTTATTCATATCAAGTTCTTTTGCCTCAGAAAGGTCAACTGATCCTTTTTCAGTTTTTTTCTTTTTCTTTTTTTTTATCCAGGTATTTCCTTTTTCTTTTTTTTGTAAGTATTTACTTTTTTTCTTTTCTAATTTTTTCGGTTTTTCATTTATAAAATCAATTACATCATTAATTGCTATTGCAAAATTTAAGTTTTCACCCTCTGAAGTAAATGTATTTAAACCAATTAATTCTTTATTTTTATTAAATAGGGGACCACCAGAGTTCCCAGGATTAATAGCAGCTTGGGTTTGGATAACATTGGCTGAATGACGCGAACCTTCATATCTCCAATTATAGTTAGGTCGTACTTGGCTAATCATACCAGAAGTAAATGTCCACAGAAGTCCTTCGGGATGTCCAATAGCAAATGAAGTTTGTCCTGGTCGTATTCTATCAAATTTTCCATAAACTACTGGTTTTAATTTTACTGGTAAATTTTCAACCTCAAGCATTGCAAGGTCTTTAGTTTTATTTACTTTAATAAGTTTTGCATGATGTGATGGAACTTGTGAAATTAAATAATTTTCATCAACCATACTATTTGGTTTAATCCAAACACTTAATTGGTCTGCTCCATTGATAACATGCCAATTAGTAATTATTTGAAGTTTACCTTTATTTTTAATTACAAAGCCCGATCCAACAC
>CACJNV010000018.1 GCA_902594865.1 uncultured Pelagibacteraceae bacterium
TGGATCTGCTAGAGTAGTTGTATCTCCTAATTGACCGTGTTCGTTAGCAGCAATTTTTCTTAAAATTCTTCTCATTATTTTTCCTGATCTTGTTTTGGGAAGACCTGGAGTAAAATGAATTAGATCTGGAGTTGCTAAAGGACCAATTTGTTTTCTAACCCAAAGTTTTAGATCTCTTTCTAGTTCACCAGTTTCGCTTTCTCCTGCATTCAAGGTTACATAACAATACAAACCATTACCTTTAATATCATGAGGGTAACCAACTACAGCAGCTTCAGCTACTTTTGGATGAGCAACAAACGCACTTTCAATTTCAGCTGTTCCAAGATTATGTCCTGAAACAATAATTACATCATCTACTCGACCAGTAATCCAGTAATATCCATCTTTATCTCTTCGACATCCATCTCCCGTGAAATATTTTCCATTAAATTGAGAAAAGTACGTATCTATAAATCTTTGATGATCACCATAAACAGTTCTCATTTGTCCAGGCCATGATTGAGCTATACATAATCTTCCTTCTCCAGCTCCTTTAATTTCTTTACCGTTTTTATCTACAAGCACTGGCTTAATTCCATAGAAAGGTTTTGTTGCAGATCCGGGTTTAAGAGGAATTGCACCTGTTTGAGGAGCAATCATTATACCTCCAGTTTCTGTTTGCCACCAAGTATCTACAATTGGGCATTTAGAATTACCTACAGTTTTATAGTACCACATCCAAGCCTCTGGATTTATCGGTTCTCCTACCGTTCCCAAGAGTTTAAGGGATTTTCTAGAGGTTTTTTTAACAGGTTTATCACCTTCACGCATCAAAGCTCTAATTGCAGTTGGTGCTGTATAAAAAGTATTTACTTTATATTTATCAACTATTTGCCACCACCTTGAACTATCAGGATAATTTGGAATTCCTTCAAACATTATAGTTGTTGCACCATTCGAAAGTGGTCCATAAATAATATAACTATGACCAGTTACCCAACCAATATCAGCGGTGCACCAATAAATATCTTTTGGTTTGTAGTTAAATATATATTGATGTGTCATTGAAGCATAAACCATATAACCACCAGTAGTATGAAGAACTCCTTTAGGTTTACCTGTTGAACCTGAGGTATATAAAATAAATAAAGGATCTTCTGCGTTCATTTCTTCAGGTTCACAATGATTAGGAACGTCTTTAATTAAATCATGATACCAAACATCTCTATTTTGATCCCAGTTGATGTAATTTCCAGTTCGTTTAACAACAATACATTTTTTAACGTTTGGACAACTCATTAAAGCTTCATCGACTGTATATTTCAGTGGTATAGTTTTTCCACCTCTCACTCCTTCATCAGCAGTGATTATATATTCAGATTCGCAATCATTCACTCTTCCAGAGATAGAATCTGCTGAAAAACCTCCAAAAATAATTGAATGTACTGCACCAATTCTTACACAAGCCAGCATTAAAATTGCTAACTCTGGTATCATAGTTAAATAAATTGTTACACGGTCACCTTTTTTAATTCCTAATTTTTTTAAACCATTTGCTGCTTTAGAAACTTTTTGATGAAGTTGTTTATAAGAAATTTTTTGACTATCTTTTGGATCATCTCCAACCCAAATAATAGCAGTTTTATCTTTTTTATCCTTTAAATGTCTATCAATGCAATTTGCAGATGCATTTAAAGTGCCATCTTCAAACCATTTAATTTTTACTTCTTTAGTACTGTATTTTACGTCTTTAATTTTTTTATATGGTTTTATCCAAGTAATTCTTTTTCCCTCTTTCCTCCAAAATTCGTCATTGCTTTTTATAGATTGAGAATATTTTTGCTGGTATTTACTTTTATTTGCTAAGCTACTTTTAACCCATTCTGGTTTTGTTTTAATAACAACTTCAGGAGGTGTATTTCCGTTTTCCTTTTTTGCTTTAATTCTTTTTTTTGGTTTTTTAGAAGATCTTTTTCTAACTTTAGATCTTCTCTTCACCTTTTTTGAGGTTTTTTTTCTAATTTTAGACTTTTTTTTTCTTACCTTGCTTTTCTTCTTCTTTTTTTTTGGCATAGGACAATTTTTTTTTTAAATCTTACTCATGTTATTTATAATTTTCCAGCTTTTATAATCAACAGGCATTACAGAAAGCCTACTTTGCCTTATCAGAGCTAAATGGCTTAAATCCTTATTTTTTTTAATACTTTCGAGCGTTATAGGCTTTGAAAATTTAGACTTAAATTGAACAGTAACGGCAACAAATCTGCCTGTTTTGTCTGTTTTATCTATATACGATTCTTTAATAACTTTTACTATTCCAACTATCTCTTTTCCTATGTTTGAATGATAAAAAAAACATAGATCTCCTTTACTCATACTTTTTAAATTTTTTGCAGCTTGATAATTTCTGACACCATCCCAAGGTGCACCTTTAATTCCAGCTTTTTTTTGTTGGTCAATTGACCAAACATCTGGTTCAGATTTCATCAACCAATATTTCATTACAATTGAACTCCGGCACCTTTGAGAAAAGCTGCATCTTCATCTAAAGGCCATCTAGGTTTTGCTGGATAATCTAAATCATCAAATTGATTTATTTTAAATTTTTCCAAACCTACCATCGCAATCATTGCTGCATTATCTCCACAAAACTCTATAGGTGGAAAAATACTTTTATAATTATTTTCTTCACATAGATTAATTAACATAGACCTAATTTTTTTATTTGCCGCAACTCCTCCAGCAACAACGAAAATTTTTTCATTCAATTCATTTATTTTTTCAAATTCAGTAAAAGCAATCTTTGTTTTTTTATATAAAATTTCCTCAATTGTTTTTTGAAAAGATGCTGCAAGGTCATATTTATCTTGTTCTGATTTAATTGTTTTGCTTATCTTCAACACAGCAGTTTTTAGACCTGCAAAAGAAAGATTGCATCCTCCTTTGCTGAAAATTGGTTTTGGTAAATCATATTTTTCTGGATCACCTTTTTTAGCTAAAATTTCTATTTGAGGTCCTCCTGGAAATTTTATTCCTAAAAGCTTTGCCGTTTTGTCAAAGGCCTCACCTAATGCATCATCAATAGTTGTTCCTAATCTTTTATATTTACCAAGGTTCTGAACACTTAAATATTGTGAGTGCCCGCCTGAAATTAAAAGAAGTAAATATGGATAATTTAAATTTGTATTTAGTTTTGGACTTAAAGCATGTCCCTCTAAATGATTAACAGCAATAAAAGGTTTATTCATTGCTGTTGCGAAAGCTTTACCAAAACTTAATCCAACTGATAAACAAACAATTAATCCAGGACCTGCGGTAGAAGCAACGGCATCTATTTCCTCAATTTTTCTTCCACTTTCATCAATAGCTTTTTTGACAATCCAATCAATTTTTTCAATGTGTGAACGTGCTGCTAGTTCAGGAACTACACCACCAAACTCCCTATGAACCTCCACTTGGCTAGAAACAATGTTGGATAAAACTACTGGGAAACCTTCTTCATTTTCAGTTATTAAAGAAGCTGCTGTTTCATCACAACTAGACTCTATTCCAAGAATTAAGGGTTTTTTGCTCATTCAAATAGTTTTTAATAATTGTACAATCTTTATACAAGTAAGAAATAATTTTTTATGAGAAAAAAAATAATAATTGGATCTAGGGGTAGCAAGCTTGCCTTACTTTATGCTCAACAAGCTAAAGATAAGATTATTGAAAATACCGATCTTGGTAATGAAGATATCTTAATTAAATCAATTACAACTAAAGGTGACGAAGTACAGGATATAAGATTATCTGAGCTTGGTGGCAAAGGTTTGTTTTCAAGCAATATTGAAAAAGAACTTCAATTAAAAAATATTGATATTGCAGTCCATGCACTGAAAGATATGCCTGCTAATGAAACAGAAGGATTAAGGACAGATTCTTTTCTTAAAAGAAATGACCCTAGAGAAATTTTAATTACAAAGAACAAAAAAAAACTTAAAGATTTAGATCAAAACTCAATTGTTGGTACCTCATCATACAGAAGAGAATTTCAAATAAAAAAAATCAGACAAGATTTGAACTGTAAACTAATTAGAGGAAATGTAGATACTAGAATTAGAAAATTGAATGAAGGGATGTATGACGCAATTATTTTGTCTTATGCTGGTATCAAATTTTTAAAATTTGAAAATGAAATCTCAGAAATTTTTTCAGCTGAAAAAATAATTCCTAGTGTAGGACAAGGCGTAATTGCTCTTCAGTGCAGGGAGAATGATGATGAGACAATTTCTATTTTAAACAAAATTAATCATGAGGAAACACACAAAAGAGCTCACCTTGAGAGAAATATTTTAAAAGTTTTAGATGGAGATTGTGAAACAGCAATTGGTGCTCATTCAGTGGTTGATGGAGATAAGATTACGGTAGAGGCTGAACTTTTTTCTTTAGATGGTAAACAAAGGTTTTATGAAAAAAAAGTTGGTAATTTGAATGAGTTTAAAGAAATTGGTAAAGAGATTGGAATACTTTTAAAAACAAAATCAAATAATTCATATAAAAGATAATATGCATATTTTATTAACTAGACCACTGGAGGATTGTTCTGAAATGATATTAAAATTTCAATCATTAGGACATCAAGTTTCTCATCTTCCATTAATAAGAATTGAAAAAGTTAATTATGAAAAAATTAACTTTTCTGAATATGGTGGAATTGTTTTTACTAGTGCAAATGCAGTAAAATTTTTAAACGCAGTAAAATTAGATAAAAATATTAAATGCTTTTGTGTTGGAAACGCTACAGAAAACAAAGCAAGAAGTGTTGGTTTTCAAAATACAATTGCGGCTGAAGGAAATGTTACAAACTTAAAGGAGTTAATTATACAAAGTTATGATTCCAAAAATAAAGAATTACTTTACGTTAGTGGTGAAACAATATCGGTTGATTTAGATCAACAGCTGTTAAGTGAAGGTTTTAAGGTAAAAAGAATTATTAATTACAGAGTAGATCATAATCAAAAATTTGATGAGAAATTTGTTAATGAATTAAAATTAAATATGCCTGATATGGTCTATGTTTACTCTCAAAATAGTGCGTCAAGTTTCTTAAATTTTATAAAGATTTACCAAACCGAAAATTTATGGATGAATACAAATTTGATGTGTATAGGCGAAAAAACCTCGTCAATACTGAACGAAATTAAATGGAAAAAGATTTTTCTTTTTAACCCTGGAGAAGAAGAGTTTTTGTTATATAAAATTTAGAAATGGAATTAATTAATAATTTTTCGGAGATATTTTTATCAGTATGGAATAAAGGAATTCTTGGTGTTGATATCTTTCAAATCTTAATTGGTATTGGAATATTTTTACTATTTTTAATTTTTAGAGGTCTAATAAGCAAATTAGTTATTAAAAAATTAGAAATTATCTCGAAAAGAACAACGAATAAATTAGATGATACTTTTGTTCAATCACTTGTAGGTCCAGCAAGATTTTTACCAATTGTATTAGGATTTTTTATTGCAAGCTACTACATGACTTTCTCACTAGAAGGAAGAGAAGTGGTAGATACAATTAACAGAACGTTGATCACTATTTTAATTTTTTGGGTAATTCACCAAATCATAGAACCAATCTCATACATACTTAGTGGTTTAGACAAATTGTTAACAAGAGAACTTATTGGCTGGATAATTAAATCGCTAAAAATTTTAATTTTTATTTTAGGTTTAGCAGCAGTTTTAGAATTGTGGGGAATAAAAATAGGTCCAATCATTGCAGGTCTTGGATTGTTTGGTGTTGCTGTGGCATTAGGGGCACAAGATTTATTTAAAAATTTAATATCAGGAATTTTAGTTTTAGTTGAAAAGAGATTTAAAATTGGAGACTGGATAGCTGTCGAGGGTATTATTGAAGGCGTAGTAGAAAAGATTGGATTTAGATCAACAACAATTAGAAAGTTTGATAAATCTCTTGCTATTATTCCAAATTTTCAATTTGCCGAAAACGCAGTTGTAAATGTAAGTGAAACTTCAAATTGGTTAATCAGTTGGATTATTACACTTCAATATGACACTACTATAGATCAGTTAAAAAAAATCAGAGATGAAATCGAAAGTCATATTAATTCAAGCGAAGATTATAATACCTCAATTGGTGTTGCGGTAAGAGTTGATAAATTTTCTGATAGTTCAATAGATATGTATGTAAGATGCTTTACAAAAACAGGAAGTTGGAATAATTGGTTAGATGTTAAAGAAAGATTAGCAATTGCGATCAAAGAAATTGTTGAAAAAAATGGTGCTTCATTTGCGTTCCCAAGCCAGTCGATTTATGTTGAGAAAAAATGATAGCTATTTTTTATTTAGTTTTACAAATTTTAAAATTGTACTCTTATGTTGTAATCGCCAATGTTATTGTAAGTTGGTTAATAGCTTTTAACGTTCTTAATACTCAAAATAGATTTGTGTATGCAATTTTAGAGTTAAGTTACAAATTAACTGAGCCTTTTCTGAATAAAATTAGACGTTTTTTGCCAAATTTAGGTTCACTAGATATTTCTCCAATCATTCTTCTTTTATTGATTTGGTTTATCGAAATGTGTATGAAGCTGTACATTGCACCAATGATTTTTTAAGAGAGAAATATGATTTTAATTGATGGAAAAAAAGCAGCGGCAGAATTAAGAGCAGAGTTGAAGGAAGAAGTTGCAGAGTTAAAATCAAAACATAATAAAGTACCAGGTTTAACAGTAATACTGATTGGTGATTTAACACCTAGTCAGATTTATGTAAGAAATAAAGAGAAGTCAGCAAATGAGGTGGGATTAAAATCTGAAGTAATTAAATATCCAGATTCAGTTGAAGAGAAGACTGTTCTAGAAAAAATTCAAGAACTAAACAGTGATGAAACTGTTTCGGGAATTTTAGTTCAACTTCCTTTACCTAAGCATATTGACAAGCAGAAGGTCATAGAAGCTATTGATCCCTCAAAAGACGTAGATGGATTTCATCCAATGAATGTAGGTAATCTTTCATCTGGTTATGAAAGTTCGATACCTTGTACCCCGCTTGGATGTTATTTGTTGATAAAAAAAATTGAACCTAATTTAAGTGGTAAAAAAGCTGTGGTTGTGGGTAGATCAAATTTAAATGGTAAACCAATGACACAACTTCTTTTAAAAGAAAACTGCACCGTAACTATAACTCATTCAAAAACTAAAGATTTGAAAGCTGAATGTTTAGAGGCAGATATAATTGTTGCAGCTGTAGGTATACCCGAACTTGTTAGAGGAGATTGGGTTAAGAGAGATGCTATTGTTATTGATGTTGGTATTAATAAAACTGATAACGGTATAGTTGGTGATGTTCATTTTGATGAAGTTTCAAAAAATGCAAAAGCACTTACACCAGTTCCAGGCGGTGTAGGTCCAATGACCATTGCTTGTTTGCTTAAAAATACGATCGACTGTTTCAAAAGATCGCAAATTTAATAATTAAACCATAAGCTGTAATCTGTTAATTTATTAGGATGAAAAAACCTAAACGACCATACAGATTTGGTATAATTTTTTTGCTTCTTACAGTTCCACCTATTGGGGCAACACAATTAGGTTGGTATTTGCATGACAAGCAAACTGGTTTTGATTATGGTATGATTGTAGGTACTGTATCAGTAATATACGCTGCATATTTAATGTATGAAAAAAACTGGCGTGAAGAAGATGAAGATTAAATTATGGAAAAAATAATTTTTTTTGGATTGGTTATTCCTATTATGGCTTATGTTTTATATTTAGGTGGAATGGCAATTATGAATGGTTTTAAGTCTAAGGAAGCTAATAGAGCTGAGAAAGAGGAAGCTGAAAGTGAGGGTAGGGAGACAAGCGAAACTTCTGATGAACAAAGCAGCAATTTAAGTGATGAACTTACTAAATTGAATGATCTAAAAGAAAAAGGAATTATTTCTCAAGAGGAATTTGAAAAGGCGAAAAATAAACTATTAAATAATTAAATAGTTTAATCATGTTTAATGGTTTTAAAAAAAAATTTGTTAAAGTAAAAAAGGGTAAAATATTTTGTCGATTTAAAGGTAACGGTCCCCCCTTATTATTACTTCATGGATATCCCCAAACACATGTGATGTGGCACAAGACTGCCCCTGAGCTTAGTAAATATTTTACTGTAATAGTTGCTGACCTTAGAGGATATGGAGATAGTTTAGTTTTACCTGGTGGTACTAATCATAAAAATTATTCTAAAAGAGAAATGGCTAAAGATATGGTTCAATTGATGAGTAAATTAAATTTTAAAAAATTTTTTGTTGCTGGACATGATAGAGGCGGGAGAGTTGCACATAGAATGGCAAGAGATTATAGAAATAAGATTATGGCATTAAGTGTATTAGATATTTGTCCAACTCTAGATATGTACGAGCGTACTGATATGAAATTTGCAAAAGGATATTTTCACTGGTTTTATTTAATACAGCCAGCACCTTTACCAGAGAAAATGATAATGGCAGATCCTAAAAGATGGTTAAAAAGTCGTTTTAATAGGTCATCAAAACGTGCGATTGGAAAAGTTGAAGATGAATATTTTAGAGCCTTTAAACAAAAAAAAAGAATTCATGCAACTTGTGAGGATTATAGGGCTGCGGCTACTATAGATTTAGAGCATGACAAAAAAGACAGAAAAAAAAAATTAAACATTCCTATACAAGTTTTGTGGGGTAAAAAGGGAGTTGTTGGAACGCAATTTAAATCAGTTAAAATTTGGCAAAAATACACAACAAAAAAAGTTTATGGAGCAGAAATTAATTCAGATCATTTCATTCCAGAGGAGAGTCCTAAACAAACGATTAATCACTTAAAAAAATTTTTTTTAAAAAATGTTAAAAATAATTCCAAATAAAAAAAATATTGGAGCTGAAATAATTGTAAATTTAAAAGATATTACGAATAAAGATATTTTAAAAATTAAGAAAGCACTGAATAAATATGGAATGTTGTATTTTAAACAACAAGAATTAACCTCTAAATTTTATATTCAGTTTGCGAAATATTTTGGAAAATTAGCCAACTATCCAAGACTAAAAGGTTTAAATAAAAAATTTCCTCAAATTACTGTGGTGCAAAGAAAATCAACTGATAAAGGACCAAGTTTTGGTGAACAATTTCATACAGACTCGATTTATACAAAAAAACCACCAAGATTTACAATGTTGCTTTCTAAACTTGTGCCAAAAAAAGGAAAAGCTAATACAGAATTTTGTTCTCAATATCTTGCTTATAAAGAATTACCAAGTCCAATAAAAAGAAAATTTAAAAATATTAAAGGTAAATATTCCTCTGAGGGTCCAATCTCGGTTACAACAAAAGAAAGAGTAAAAGAAAAAGGAAAAAAAATTAAAGAGCTTAAATCTTCACATAAAATAATTAGGAAAATCAGCACAAATTATTCTATTTATTGCAGTCCAGGACATTTTGTTGGTTTTAGCTCAAAGATAAAAAATCAAGAAAAGTTAAAAAAATTTTTATTTAACCATCAAATTAAGAAGAAGTTTCAATTTTCATTGCCTTGGGAAAAAAATCAATTGGCTATATGGGATAATAGATCTATGCTTCATCAAGCAACACCTTTCAAAGGAAATAGAATAATGCATAGAATAACAATCAAATAATTTATGTTCACAATTTTTTTAGGACTAACTCCATTTATATTTATTACTTTTTTAGGTTTTGTTTTTGGTAAGTTGAAGGTCTTAGACCTTAGTCATGCTAAAATTTTAAATCTTTTCTTGTTCTATATTGCAGTTCCAGCATTGATAATTAAGCTAATAGCACAAAATGAAATTGGACAAGTAGATTTCAAACAAATTTTCTCTTATTTAATTATGCAGTCGATATGTGGAATTATCGCCTACTTAATTACTTCAAAATATTTTAAAAGATCAATCCCAGAGTCAATTATTTGGGCTTTAACAGTTGCATTATCAAACCATGTAACTTTGCTCTTACCAATAACAGAAATTTATTTTCAACAAAATGTAATTACACAAGTTGCAAGTATCATATTAATGGATGGGATAATTTTATTATCTGTAATTGCTTTTTTTCTCGAATTATCTACAAAAAAAAATGTAAATTTATTTAATTTTATTAAAAATTTATTTTTAAACCCATTTATACTTTCAATAATTATAGGTCTATTATTTTTATTATTAAATTTTAATATTGATCAAACACCGATTGAATACACTTTGTCTAAACTTGCAGCATGTGTTTCTCCAGTTGGATTGTTTGCAATTGGCATAACTCTTTCATTTTATACTAAAAATGTAATTAACAAATTATCCGTATTTATTTCAGTTTTAAAATTAGTTATTTCCCCAATAATTTTATTGTTAATTGGATTAGTGTTTTTTAATGCAGGATTGCCAGCTGAAATGCCAGGTGCTTTCTTTGTGAGTGTTGCGCCTTGTGGAGTTACTTCTATAGTTTTATGTGCCGCTTATAATGTAAGTCCCGAAAATATAATTAAAGCAATCTTTGTCTCTACTATTGCTTCTATAGGGACTATATTTTTTGCTATTAAGTATTTAACTCTATAATAATTTATCTAGAGTACTAACTTCTCCAATTTTAAAAATAATTGCATCTTCTTTATTAAAACCATATTTTTCAGCACTATCTTTAAATCTAATTGGGGGTTCCATAATCGGTTCTAATGACAAAACAAACGTTCCCCAATGCATCCCTAACACTTTTTTACTTTTTAGGTCTTGTGCAACATTCAGGGCTTCTTCTGGTGTAGTATGATAAATAGTTTTATCAAACATTGGTTTGAAATTATAAGCCCCAATATTAATCATTGTCAGATCTATGGGACCATATTTTTCACCTAGTTCTTTGTAGACTTTCCCATATCCAGTGTCACATGCAAATAAAATTTTTTTATTTTTATGTTCTATTAAAAAATTACCCCACAAAGTTTTATTAGTGTCTGTTAAACTTCTCTTTGACCAATGAACTGCAGGAAGTAAAGAAATTTTCAAATCCTCATTTATAATTATTTGATCATACCAATCCATTTCATTTACATCTTTATATCCTTTAAAATATTTACCAAGATTTAGTGGTGCTAATACTTTTGCACTTTTAAAAGGAAAATTTCTAATTGTTGACATGTCCTGATGATCATAATGATTATGAGTGAGTAAAAATATATCTGTTTGGGGTATCTCATTTAATTTTATTGCGGGATTAGTAAATCTTTTTGGACCAAAGATAAGTGGTCCAGCATTCTTTGAAAATACAGGATCTGTTATAATTGTAGTTCCACCTAATTTTATAAGGTATGTAGCGTGTCCTATCCAAGCAATATAATCGTTATCTTTATATTTTTCTAAATCAGCTAATACTTTTTCTTTTTCAACAACATGTTCTTTTGGATAAGATAAATCAACTTTTTTTCTTAATTTACTGAAAGTTCTATAAGAAAATTTTCCTGATCTGGATATTATTACTGGAGATCCTTTTGGATTCCTGAAAGTACCATCTGGTAAATGATGATAAGGTCTTTCTTTCATATTATTTTTTTTTTTCCATTAACCATAAACTGTTTCCCGCAAGAAAATATATTTTTCCACTAACTGGGTGAACCTGTATATCTCTTATTCTCCCAATTTTATCTTTGAAAATAATTGTTTCTTCAATGTTAGATGAATTTTTAAATTTTAATTTTCTCATTGATTTATCTTTTAAAGAAGTAATGAGTGCTTCTCCATTCCACTCATTAAATTCATTTCCTTTATAAATAGTTATTGCACTTGCAGCTATCGAAGGTACCCAGTATTGGAGTGCTTTAGTAAAACCTGGTTTCCATTTAGGTCCAATCTTTGACCCTGAATAATTTGTTCCACCCCAACCTAAAATTTTCCAACCATAATTCTCTCCCTTTTTTACTTCACCAAACCAATCACCACCTTTTGCACCATGGTTGCTTGCATAAATTTTTCCATCAAAAGGGGAATAGGTTAGACCTTGAGGATTACGAACACCAATTTGATAAATTTCTGGTAACCAATCTGACTTACCTTCAAATTTAGGGTTATCTTTTGGAATACTACCATCTAAATAAATTCTGATAATACTTCCTGGATGGCTTGTTGGATCTTGAGCTATCATTCCACCGCCTCTTTCACCAGCAGATGCAAAAAGATAATTGTCTTTGATAGCTAGTCTTGAACCGAAATGATAACCAGATTCTATTGGTGGTTCAGCTTGAAATATATTTTTAAAATCTAAATTTTTTTTATTTAATTTAGCCTTTGCAATTGATGTACTAGTTTTCCAATCCCCTCTATTTTCTGAAAAAGAAATCCATAAGTAATTATCTTGATAAATAATATCTAATAAACCTCCTTGTCCGTGTACAAAATAATTTAAGTTATGTTCAACTTCATAAACTTCCTCAGAAATAATATTCACTATTTTTATTTTTCCAGTTTTTTCAGTGATAATAAGCTCTTCATCATTTATGAAAGATGATCCCCATGGCTCACTTAAATCAGCCAATTTTTTAAAAGTAAAATTTTCAGAAAAACTTTTCGATGAAAATAATAAAAAGAAAAATATCGATAAAAAATATTTGTTCACTTTATGAAAGTTTAGATCTACCACCATCTACAGCAATTATTTGGCCTGTAACCCAAGAACTATCTTCTGTTAGTAAGAATTTAGCAAGAGCAGCAGAGTCTTTACCTTCGCCTAATCTTTTAAGGGGATGTGCTTTTGCGATACCTTCAGCTATAGCAGTATTTTTTAACATTGGTTTTGCTATTTTAGATTTTGTTAAACTTGGTGCCACACAATTTACTCGTATGTTTGGAGCAAATTCTGCTGCAAGAGAAACCGTCAATCCTTCTACAGCAGCTTTTGCTGAAGCTATGATTGCATGATTGGTAAAACCTCTTTGAGCAGCAACAGTTGAAAATAACACTATTGAACCTTTATTTTTTTTTAAACTTTCCTGATATCCTTTAATAGCTTCTACAGCAGAATAAAGATTAAGTTTCATGCATTTTTGAAAGTCTTGTTCATTTACCATTCTTAATGGTTTTAAATCAATTGAACCGACACAATAAGCCAGGCCTTTAATTTCAGAAATATCTGATTTAACTTTTTCTATAAACCCATCCTCTAAAACATCTGCAACGGTGTGTGAACATCCAAGTTTTTTAGAGACAGAACTAAGTTCACTTTCATTTCTTCCAACTAAATGAATATCGTTTCCAGAGTTTTTTAATTGTTCTGCTAAACTTGACCCAATAGAACCTGTCGCACCAAAAATTACATATTTTTCTGACATAAAAAATTTTATTAGTTATATTTAACTATGAAGTTATTTTTTATACTTGGTAATCAATTATTTCCAACAAAATACCTAGACCGCTTCAAAAAAGACCACCTATTTTTTATGGCTGAAGATAAGGGTTTATGCACTTATGAAAAGCATCATAAACAAAAAATTTTATTATTTTTATCTTCTATGCGTTCTTATGCAGATGGATTAAGAAAAAACAAATTTAAATTAGATTACTTTAAAATCGAAGATAAAGAATTTAATGAAGATTATTTAAAAAAATTAAAAAAAATAATT
Source organism: uncultured Pelagibacteraceae bacterium (assembly GCA_902594865.1). GTDB lineage: Bacteria > Pseudomonadota > Alphaproteobacteria > Pelagibacterales > Pelagibacteraceae > Pelagibacter. The sequence continues at coordinate 13,629 of CACJNV010000018.1, forward strand.
ACAGAAAAAAAAGTAAAAGAAATTTCAAGTTTTGAAGTAGAGGATAAATTTTTTGAAAAAAAAATTTCACAATTTTTAAAAAAAGAAAAAATACACTGGAATGTTATTCAAACTCCAATGTTTTTAAATTCAAGAGCAGAATTTAAAAATTATTTATCAAAATCAAAAAAACCTTTCATGGCAACTTTCTACAAAGATGTTAGAAAAAAATCTGGGTTATTGATGGGTCCAGATGGTAATCCAATTGGGGGCAAATGGAGCTTTGATGAAGATAACAGAAATAAATTACCCAAAAATATTTCAATTCCTAAATTTCCAAAAATAAATGAAACCAGTCACACAAAAAAATTAAAGCCTATTATTGAAAAGGAATTTAAAAATCACCCAGGGAGTACAAATAATTTTTGGTTTGCAACAGAATACGAAGATGTGGTTAAACTTTTAAATTTTTTTATAAAAGAAAAATCAAACTTATTTGGTGATTATGAGGATGCAGTTGATCAAAAAGATAATATTTTGTTCCATAGCGCATTAAGTCCTTATATAAATTTAGGTTTAATTACTCCTGAATTTGTTATCCAAAAAGTTTTAGACTTTCATAAGAAAAATAAAATAAGAATAAATTCTTTAGAGGGCTACATCCGCCAGGTGATTGGTTGGCGAGAATTTATGCGTGGAATTTATCAGTCATATTCAAAAGAAATGGAAACTGGAAATTTTTTTAAACAAAATAGAAAAATGAAAAATTCTTGGTATGATGGTACCACTGGTCTTCCGCCTTTGGATTATGCAATTAATAATGCTGTTAATCATGGTTGGTCACATCACATTGAACGATTAATGATCTTATCAAATATTATGAACCTTTGTGAAATTAAGCCAACAATTGTTTACAAATGGTTCATGGAAATGTTCGTAGACTCTTCAGATTGGGTAATGGTTCCCAATGTTTATGGAATGGGATTATTTAGTGATGGAGGAATTTTTGCAACCAAACCTTATATTTGTGGCTCTAGTTATTTTATGAAAATGATGGACTTTAAGAAAGGTGATTGGTGTAACACCATGGATGGTCTTTACTGGAGATTTATAGATCGAAACAGAAAATTCTTTTTAAAAAATCCTCGTCTATCGATGATGGTAAGGATATTTGACAAAATGAAATCTGAAAGAAAAAAATTAATTTTATCAGATGCTGATAAATTCATTAAACAAAATACAATTGGATGAAAAAAGAAAATTTGCCTACTAAAACATGTCCTGTCTGTAAAAGACCTTTTGCATGGCGAAAAAAATGGAAGTTGAATTGGGAAAGAGTAAAATATTGTTCAAAGAAGTGTTCTAAGCTAAGTTAATCTTAGTGAATATAATAGTATTACAACATATTAAAATAGAAGACCCGGGTTACATTAAAGATTTGATGTTGGCTGATGGATTTAAACTAACCACTATTGAATTAGATGAAGGTGAAAAAATACCAGGTGATTTAAGTAAATTTGATGGAATGTTTTGCATGGGAGGACCAATGGATACATATATGGAACAAGAATATCCTTGGTTAATAGAAGAAAAAAAAAGAATTAAAGAATTTGTTGTAGATCTAAAGAAACCTTATTTAGGTTTTTGTTTAGGTTGTCAGCTTTTGGGAGAAGTAGTGGGCGGAAAAGTGGTTAAATCTAAACCAGCGGAAATTGGTATTATGGATATAAATTTCTCTAGTGAAAAAAATATAGATAAATTGTTTTCAAAATTTCCTGATACAATTAAAAGTTTACAATGGCATTCATATGAGGTTCAGGGTATTGAAAATAATAAAGATGTAACTTTATTAGCCTCTTCACCAATCACTAAATATCAAATTTTTAAATATCAAAATCATGCTTATGGAATTCAATTTCATATAGAAATAAAAGATACAACGGTAAATGAGTGGGGGTGTGTTCCAGAGTATAAAAAAGCTTTAGAGAATCAGCTTGGTAATGGTGCGTTAGAAAAGTTTGATCAATCTGCAAAAGATAACATGAAAGATATGAATAACTACTCTACAATCCTTTATAATAATTTTAAAAAACTTTTATGAATAATAAAATTTTTGAATGGGCAGGAGTAATAACAGCTATTTTATATTCTTTGTTTGTCGCTTTAAATATAGGCATAGAATTTTTTGGGTTTTGTCTACTGTTATTGTCAGCCATTTTAATTGGAATTTGGGCCTATAGAGGTGGTCATAAAGGAATTTTATTTTTGCAATTTTTTTATGCAACCGCTGGAATTATTGGAATGTTTCGTTGGTTTTAATTAAAGCTTGAAACTATTTTAGGAATATAATTTTTAAAATTAAAAAAACCTTTATTACAGTATTGCCAAGCTAATTGATCAAGATTTCTATATAAAAAATCTATCTTTAAATTATTAGAATTTAAAAAATCTAAATTTTCACCTACTGTTGGATACAAACCATAATAATTTTCAATATTTGTTAATTCACTTATATCTATAATTTGAAAATCAATAGATTGATTTTTTAATCTTTGTTCTTGGTCCTCTATTAAATGGGATTTAAATTTCACTAACTTTTCACTAAGTTTTATTACTCTATTTTCATTTTTATTAGAAACTAAGTAAATTTTCTTAAAGTTGTTTTCCTTAAAGTCAGTGATTTCAAACGAGAGATTATTTTCAAAAATTAAAAGATTCTTATTCTCAATCTTTTGTGGGTTATTGAAACCCTGTTTAATTATTTGATAAGATTTTTCAGATACTTTTGGAGGAGCATTTTCATTTAATTTTATATTTTGAAATCTATTGTTAGTGAATTTTTTAATATTCCATTCACTTGCAAGGTAATGTTTTCCTTGAGTTTGAATACCCGCAACCCATCGCCACCCAAGAGTATTTGATGCAGCATCTCCATCATAAAGATGTTGCATAAAAAATTCTGCACCTAATTGCCAAGGCAATTCTAAAGTAAAAATCCAAATACTAGCAAACCACATTCTTGTGTGATTATGCAAATAATTGTTTTCTTTAAGCTCTTTCACCCACTCATTAAAGCAATCTACTTTTGTTTTTCCTTCGATTGCTGCAATATAATCTTTATTATCTTTAAATTCATCTTTGATTTGATTTAATTCGATAAGATAATCAGCCCAAACATTTGGTCTAAGTTCTAACCAACCTTTCCAATAAGTTCGCCACAGAACTTCTTGAATAAACTTTTCATTTTTTGAAAAAGAAAATTTACTTAGAGCTTTCTGAATGACTTCTTGTTCATTAATTATTCCATGAGTTATATATGGTGACAAGCAAGATATATTAGATCTTTTTTCAGGTCCAAAATCAAAATTTCTTAATTTTGAATATTCTCCAAGATTATTCTCAACAAAATTATTTAATTGATTTAAGGCCTTAGCCCTTGAAGCTTCAAATATCATTTTAAATTATTTTGATTTTTTTTTCTTAAGACCTAATTTGTCACTATGCCTTAATCTTAAAACAACAATTGCTCCAGCTATTAACAAAATAGCTACTGCTTCATAAACAAGTGCAGTAGGATCCATTTCTTTGCCTTGTAGAATAATAAATCGTGCAAGGGCGGTAATCGCAATAAGAAGTGGCAGGGTAATACTAATAGATTGTTGGTTCCAAAAAACCCTAACCATTGCTAGTACCTCCAAATAAAGAAACATTAAAAGCAAATCTGCTAATGTAACAGATTGATTTAAAAACATGTTTTTCATTTCAATCCCAACAGCGATAACAGTACTGATTAAGATAATAACCATTAGTGCTAACTGTAAGTTTTTTGCTATCTTATCCATTATTTATCTTTACTAAAAGGTAACCATTTTTCAATTGCAGATTTTAAGGGACCATCATAAGGGATTGAATAAGAGTTCGGGTTTGGACTTGTCAAAACTTCTATTCCTTTTGAAAATACAAATATAAATACTATTACAAAAACTATAACCATGATTTTAAAAGGATCAAAATTCTTTGTTTGAAAAACACTTGCAGACTTCTCTTCTGCCCTATGGAATTGTTTAAAAGTCATATAGACGGCAAATATTAAACCTATATGAGCTAAAAAAAGTCCAGCCCATCCAAATGCGAAAGTTGTGTAAGAAAAAACATATAAACTAAAAACAGTAGTCCAAATAAAACTTAAAACTAAAAGAATTTGTAATCTAACTGTCTTAGGAAGCGCGCGTAGATCATTCTTACTATCATCAAATAAAATATTTGCAGCATCTCTCATCCAATTCTTTATTGATTCCATGGTCTAAGGATATAATTTTTAGTGATTTAAACAAATGTCAATTTGTCCTAAACGTTACTAAGAACGAAGCTTTTTTTTGTGAAAATTGATAAATCTTTCAACGTTAGATTTATTAAATGACTTATTTTCTTCAAATGAGACTTTTTTCATCGAGTAAGCACTGCTATTAGTAACTCTAGATTGAATTGTAATATTTCCTTTATACAATTTAAGTTTAACTGAGCCATTAACTTTGCTTCTTTTTAAATCTACAATTTTTTGAAGTTTAAATCTTTCTTTTGAATACCAATAACCATTGTAAATTAACTCTGCATATCTAGACATTATTTGATCTTTTTTATGCATAGTTTCTTTGTCTAAGGTAACAGACTCAATTGCTCTATGAGCATTTATTAAAAGAGTCCCACCAGGTGTTTCATACACTCCTCTAGATTTAATACCTAAAAATCTATTCTCTACTAAGTCAACTCTTCCAATTCCATTTTTGCCTGCTAGATCATTTAACTTTGTTAATAATTTAGCTGGAGGTAATTTTTTTCCATTAATTCCAAAAGGATCACCATTTTTAAAATTAATAGTAACAAAAGATGGTTTGTTAGGTGCTTTTTCAGGAGAAACTGTTCGTTGAAAAATAAATTCTGGAGCAGGATTTTTTGGATTTTCTAAAACCTTACCTTCAGTTGATGTATGAAATAAATTATCATCCACTGAAAAAGGAGGTGCACCTTTTTTATCTTTAGGAATAGCTATGCTATGTTTTTTTGCATAATTAATTAAGTCTGTTCTAGATTTTAGTTTCCAAATTCTCCATGGAGCTATAATTTTAATTTTAGGACCAAAATAATGATAGCCTAATTCAAATCTAACTTGGTCATTGCCTTTACCAGTGGCTCCATGTGAAACTGCATAGGCTTTAAATTTTTTAGCTACTCTTATTTGATCTTTTGCAATAAGAGGTCTTGCTATTGATGTCCCTAATAAATAAACACCCTCATAGATCGCGTGTCCTCTGATCATGGGATAAACATAATCCTTAACAAAAATATCTCTTAAATCTTTAATAATTATATTTTTAACACCAAATTTTTTTGCATTAGTAATAATTTTTTTTCTATCAATTTCTTGTCCAACATCTGCTGTATAACAAATTACATCTGCATCATAATTTTCTTGAAGCCATTTTAAAATTATAGAAGTATCGAGCCCTCCAGAATAAGCTAGAACAATTTTCTTTTTTGATTTCATTGAATTAACTACAAGCTTTTCTTGAAGCGTTATAAGCTTTAGTAAATCCTAGCAATGAGTAATGATCAATTGTTTGAGAACCTTGTTGATTGTATCCAGTGATCATAATTCTAGATCCTTTTCTCATTTGTTTGATCATTTTTAATTCGATTTTATTGTCTGCAATCCACGCAAAACCTTGTTCTTTAATATCAAATTTAAATTTATTCTTCCCTGAAGCAGCTGTTACAGAATTATTTTTGTTGAATTCATAACCTGGGGTAACACTTACTTCATTTTTTATATTGTCGTTTGGTCTAAATGCTACAAATAATTTTGCATCTCTCTTATTAGTTTTGGGTGCTTGCAAAATAGGTAAAGATTGCGCAAAGCATACTTTACCGTCAGCATCCATAACGACCATTGCCTCCCAATCTTTATATTTACCAATTTTTTTAATTTCCTGAGCTGAAACTTGAGCAACACCACTTACAAAAAATATTCCTAATAATATTGTAATTTTTTTAATTATGGACATGGATTTGGATAAATTGTTTGTACGTGGTTAATTTCTTTAATGACATCATCAGATAAGTTTACATTTACACTTTCTATATTTGTTTTCAACTGCTCCATTGTAGTTGCTCCAATTATTACACTAGTCATAAAGTCTTGAATTTCACAAAATTTTATCGCCATCTGACTCATATCTAGATCAAACTTTTCACTAATTTTATAATAATATTCAACGGCATCCTCAGTATTTGGCTTTCTATACCTTGTCCAGAAATCGAAATCTCTCTCCATTCTCGATCCTTTGGGGAAATTCTTGTTTCTATACTTTCCACTTAAATATCCACTTGCTAATGGTGAGTAAGCTAAGCAGCCAATGTTTTCTCTTATAGAAACTTCAGCTAGTCCAACTTCGTAAGATCTATTTAATAAACTATAAGGATTTTGGATTGACATCATTCTTGGCAATTTTTTATCTTTGGATAACTGAAGATAATTTAAAACTCCCCAAGGGGTCTCATTTGATAAACCAACGAATCTTATTTTCCCCTGATCAATATATTTATTTAATTCTGCAAGAACATCTTCAAATTTATTCCATTCATTTTCCTCATGAACATAACCAAGTCTTCCAAAATTATTTACATTTCTTTCTGGCCAATGAAGTTGATATAAATCTATATAATCAGTTTTAAGTCTTTTAAGACTGTCATTTAAAGCAGATTCTAAGTTTGGACCTGTAAAACTATTTTCTCCACTTCTTAAATAAACTCTTGCTGGACCAGCAACTTTTGTTGCAAGAATGACTTTGCCTCTATTTTTTGTTTTTTCAAACCAGTTTCCTATAATTTCTTCTGTATCACCATAGGTTTCCTTTCTTGGTGGTACTGCATATAATTCAGCAGTGTCCCAAAAGTTTACTCCTTGATCTAAAGCAAAATCCATTTGTTCAAATGCTTCAAGCTCAGTATTTTGTTCTCCCCACGTCATAGTACCGAGACAAATTGTACTCACTTTAATATCGGTATTACCTAAATTTTTGTAATTCATTAGAAATATTAAGTTAAAATTTTGTTAATCTTTTAAGGTATCTTGAATAATTAGTAAAAGAATATATATATTACTTATTATGGAATTTGATAAAAACGGAATACTAAATAGAGCAAAAGCAGCACAACAAACAGCTGCTGTAATGGATGAAGGCTTAAGAGCCTACATGCTAAAAGTTTATAACTACATGGCAACAGGTATATTGCTAACCGGAATAGTAGCACTATTAACATTTAAAATGTCTGTTGTTACTAATGATGCAGGTTCAATCGTTGGTCTTACGCAGATGGGGAATGCAATTTATTTATCAGGTCTTAAATGGCTTGTAATGTTAGCACCTCTAGGTATCGTTTTTTACATGAGTTTTGGAATTAATAAAATGAGTGCATCAAAGGCACAAACTACGTTTTGGGTTTTTGCAGCTTTGATGGGTCTATCATTATCTTCAATTTTATTGGTTTATACTGGAATGAGTGTAACAAGAGTTTTTTTCATTACATCTGCAACATTTGGAGCGATGAGTATTTATGGATACACAACTAAAAGAGATCTTACAAAGTTAGGATCTTTTTTAATGATGGGTCTAATTGGAATAATTATAGCTTCAATTGTTAATATCTTTATGAAATCTTCTATGATGTATTTTGTGATTTCAATTTTAGGTGTTTTAATATTTGTTGGTTTAACAGCTTATGACACTCAGAAAATCAAAAATATGTATGTTGCGTCAGACTCAGGAGAGTTAATGGGCAAGAAAGCTGTAATGGGCGCTTTAA
>CACJNV010000019.1 GCA_902594865.1 uncultured Pelagibacteraceae bacterium
ATTTTGCTAAAAAATATAATTGGTCACTTGAACCTTCAAAAGAAGAAGTAACTGGACATGTTAGGCTAGGATATAATGAAGAAGATTTAAAAAAGTTAGCTCTCATAAATAATTTAGAATTAGAAGGCATTTACTATATAAGTGAATGTAATAATTTTAGAGCAAAAAATTTTTTTAAAATAAATAATGGATTGTTCTGTTATTTCTTTAACATTTTGTATTTTCTGAAAATTTTAAATTTTAAAAGATATGTAAAAGGTGGGAATACAGTAGATAAAATGAAATATTTTTCCATAGCCGCTGTATATAAGAATATAAACTAAATTTTGAAATGTTTGTTGAAGATAAAGCAAAAATAATCATCAAAATATTAAACAAAATTTATCCTAAAACACCAGTCCCTCTTAAAAGTAAAAATACTTTTACATTATTAATTTCTGTTCTTCTTTCAGCACAATGTACTGACGTTAATGTAAACAATGTTACAAGAAACATATACCCAAAATACTACAAACCAGAACACTTTGTTAAATTAGGAAGAAAAAAAATTGAAAAATTAATTAAAAAAATTGGAATTTACAGAATAAAAGCAAAAAGTATTTATTTAATGTCTAAACAAATCTTGGAAAATCATAATGGTAAAGTTCCTAAAACTTTTGAGGAACTTGAGAAACTGCCCGGTGTAGGACACAAAACAGCAAGCGTAATAATGTCCCAAGGCTTTGGATATCCAGCTTTTGCGGTTGATACTCATATTCATAGACTTGCACAACGATGGGGTTTAACAAATGGTAAAAATGTAATTCAAACCGAAAAAGATTTAAAAAGAATATTTCCTAAAAAAACTTGGTCCAAGCTTCATTTGCAAATAATTTTTTACGGTAGAGAATATTGTAAGGCAAGAGATTGTTATGGTTTAAGTTGCAAAATATGCACTACTTGCTACCCAAATAGAAAAAAACCTGTTATTACCAAAAAAGCTTAATATGAAAATTTTAGGAATAGGAAACGCAATTGTAGATGTCATTTGTAAAGTAGATGATAATTTTATAACCAAAAATAATCTTACAAAGAGTACAATGAAATTATTCTTTGATGAAAATGAGTTCAAAAATTTATTAACAAATCTTAAAATTGAAAAAACAGTTTCTGGAGGTTCAGTTGCAAACTCTATAGTTGGATTATCTCAACTTGGAGATAAAGTTGGTTTTATAGGTAAAGTTTCTGATGATGAATTTGGTGGTAAATACGAAGAAGGTTTAAAAAAAGAAAATGTAAAATTTTTTTATTCGAAAAAAAAAAGAAGAATTACCAACGGGAACTTGTTTAATTTTAGTGACCCCAGACTCAGAAAGAACAATGTGTACTTTCCTAGGAACTGCAGGAAAGATTAATGAAAATGACGTGAGTTCTGATGCAATTAAAAAAAGTGAGATAATTTTTTTAGAAGGTTACTTGTGGGATGAAGGTGAGCCCAAAAAAGCATTCGATAAAGCTATAAACAATGCAAACAAAGTTGCTATGTCACTCTCTGATCTATTTTGTGTAGATAGACATAAACCTCATTTTTTAAACCTAGTTAAAACCAAACTTGATATAACTTTTGCTAACGAGCAAGAAATTACCTCTTTAATTGAAGCGAAAAATTTTGATGAAGTTATAAACTTTTCAAAACAACTTAATAAATTAGTGATTGTAACAAGAGGAGAAAAAGGAGCAGTTGCAGTTAATGGTGATGAAATTATTGAATGTGCTGTGCAGAAAAATCTAAAAATTATTGATCTTACAGGTGCAGGTGATCTTTTTGCTGCTGGTTTTTTAAATGGGTATATTAACAAATTATCAACAAAAGAGTGCCTTGAAAAAGGTACTGAGATGTCGTCTAAAGTAATACAACAAATTGGTGCAAGACTTTAACTTAAATTTTCTTTCTTTTAAAACTCCCCTTACCTTTTTTAGGCCTAACTATTTTTGGTTTGTACTTTTTAGTAAATAAATCTTTAGCCATAGGGTTTTTCTTATTTGATTTGATAGCCATTTTTTTCACTAATTATGAAATCTTTATCATTAAATGTATTTAAAATTTTTTTTCTTAATCGATAAATATGAGTTTCAACAGTATGGGTTTCTATATCAGACTGATAACTCCAAACCTTTTCCTGCAGTTCATTAATACTAACAGGTTTATCTGATTTAGATAAATAAGTAATTGTATTAATCTCTTTCTCAGTCAACTTAAGCTTATTATCTTTTATTAACATCTCTCTAGAATTAAGGTCTATGATATAATTATTTACTGTTACCTTGGACTGGCTGTTGAATTGTAATTTTAAAAACTCAATATTTATCTTTTCAAGTAGCTTAAAAATATTAATTGGTCCGTTATCTAAAACAAATTGATTATCAATATCTGAATATTTTTTATTTGAGATTACTAAATTATTTGTAAGATTTTTTAAGGAATCACTTAAATTATTCTCATTATCCGCACGAGTAATCTTAAAATTTAAATCTAAATCAAGTTCTTCGAGAATTTGATATAATTCATTAAACTTATATATTATTAAATTTTGACCACTCACAAAAAGAGAATATGACAATTTTAGTAAAAAATAAACACACTCTTCAAATAGATGCATTTAAGTTTAATTGTTGTATTGGAAAAAATGGTTCTACAAAAAGCAAGAAAGAGGGAGATAAAAAATCACCAAAAGGGACCTTTGAAATTGAAAATCTTTATTTTCGAAAAGATAGGATAGAAAAGCCATTAACTTTATTAAAATGTATACCAATTAAAAAAAGTATGGGTTGGTGTAATGATATTCGTTTTCCAAAAAAATATAACAAACTTTTCAAAATAGAAAAAAGAATCAAACATGAAAGGTTAAAAAGAAAAGATTATAAGTATGATTTACTTATCCCAATTAAATATAACTTTAAAAAACCAATTACCGGTCTAGGTAGTTGTATTTTTATCCATCTAACTAAAGATTATAAGCCTACAGCAGGATGTATTGCTTTAAAGGAAAAAGACTTTTTGATTTTACTTAAATTAATAAAAAAAAATTCAAAGATAAAAATCTTTTAAGATCTTTGACCAAAAATACTAGATCCAACTCTAACATATGTTGATGAATATTTGACGGCGACGAGATAATCTGAGGACATTCCCATACTTAATTCTGTAAACCCAAGGTCTTTATTTAATTTATTCATCTCTTCAAAATAACTTTCTGGATCAACATTTATTGGAGGAATACACATTAAGCCGATTAAATCTAAACCAATTTCTTTACAATAGTTGGCTAGTTGACTTACTTGAATTGTATTTACTCCTGATTTTTGATCCTCATTACCAATATTAACTTGCAAAAATATTTTAATTTTTTTATTTATTTTATTTTGTTCGTCTGCAATTTTCTTTGCTAATTTTTGACTATCTACAGAATGAATGTAATCAAAAATTTGAACAGCATATTTTACTTTATTGGTTTGCAGTTTTCCAATCATGTGTAATTTTAACTTTGAATTGGTTTTTTTTACCTCAGACCATTTTTCTACAGCCTCTTGAACTTTATTTTCACCGTAATTTATGTGGCCGTGCTCAATAAGTGGCAATATTTTGTCTATTTTAAATGTTTTAGATACAGCAATAATTTTAGGGTGATTAGTGATATTTAATTTATTAATTTGGTCTTTGATATTATTTTCAATTTCTAATAAATTTTTTACAGTATTGTGCATATAGCTATGATTAAAAAATATTACTTTATTAATAAATTTGACACAAATAATATTGATAAACAAGATAAACAAACCGTTATAATTTATAGAAACTATTTAACTAAAACACTGGACCAAACTCTTATTTTGAAGATTAAGAAATATTGTAAAAAAAAGTCGATAAAATTTTACTTATCAAATAACATTAAGTTAGCAATTAAACTTGATCTAGACGGTGCTTATATCCCTTCTTTTAACAAAAGTTTTAAACATTTAGCCTATTCTTTTAAAAAAAATTTCAGAATTATTGGATCGGCTCACAATCTTAGAGAAATTAGGACTAAAGAAATTCAAAATGTTAGGAAAATTTTTTTATCTTCATTATTTAAAAAAAATAAAAATTTTCTTGGAATAAATAAATTTAAATTACTTTCTAAACTTACGAAAAACGAGATTGTAGTGCTCGGTGGAATTTCGAAAGAGAATATAAAAAAACTTTCTCTATTAAAAACATCTGAATTTGCTGGGATATCTTATTTTGAATAAAAAAAAGGCCCCTAAAAAGGGGCCCTTTTATTAATTTGTGTTCTAAATTAATTAGAATGCAAATGCTACTGTTAAACCCCAGTAGTCTACATCTTCAGCTGTGCTAGTTGAGTACGAAATGTTCTCACCTTCTGCAGATACAGCCGTAACTGTCATACCACCTGAAGTGTAAGCAACTGATACTTTACTGTACTCTGCATCAATAGCAGTTTCACCACTATCAAATGTTTCAGTACCGTAAGTAACAGATATTCCGTCAGTTACTGTGTAAGCAACACTGTAAGACTGAACATCTTGGTCTCTTGTAGCTGTTGCAGAATCAAACTCATGATCAGAGTATCCTAAAGTTACTGGACCGTAAGCATATGTTGCTTTCATAGTAGTAACATCAGCATTATTAGCTGTTCCTGCTGAACCATCATTTGAACCTACACCATAGCTAATTGATAGACCTTCAACACCAGTATATGTTCCTCCAAACGCACTTGAAGAAGCTGCATTTGAACCTTGTGGTGTGTACGAAGCTGATACAGATAGACCATCAACGAATGCTGGTAATGTATAAAGCATAGTGTTAGCACCACCTGGTGATGTTAACATAGCTGCGTCACCTGCTGCAGTTGCAGTCTCAGCAGTAGAAGCAGAAGCTCCTCCAACTTTAGTATCAAACGTATCGAAAACGTCGCCAGCAGCTGTACCATCTATAGCTGAAACAGCAGAACTTCCACTATTTCCAGAGAACTTAAATGTTCCAAGTCCATCAGATGAAATTGATACTGAGTGATCGTCGAATGAACCAGGTGAAGCGTCAGCGCCTGCATCTAATTCAAAAGACATTGAAACAGTTAATCCATTATCTAATTCAGTAGAACCAGATAATGTAACACTGTCAGCCATTGAATATGCTACTCCAGCGTTTCTTAGTGTACCAGAATAGTTTTCAACTGTAATTGACGCTGCACCAGACGCTGTCATTTCACCAGCAAATGATGCTGACGTAGAAACAAGCGATGCTGCTAAAGCAGTCAAACCTATTTTTTTAATGTTCATATTAATTACTCCTTTTTAAATTGTTATTATTAATAATAAACACTGGCTTTATAGCGAATTTGACCTTTAATTTACTAAGATTTATAACAATTTATTTAAAAAAATTGATTAGTGTTGCATTTTTGCATCATTATTTTCTGCATTTTACGTAATTAATTAGATATTTTGTAATTATATTGTAGATATAATCACTTTATAAAATCTAAGAAAAAAATGAAAAAATCGTTAAAAATATTAGTTTTTACTTTAATCCTTCCTATTTTCATAATTTCTTGTTCAGGGCCAGACGGGAAATTTAAGTTACCAGGAGGTGATGCAAGAAAAAATCCTGCTGATCCAAAAAAGAGAGTTGAACAGAACTTGAAAGAAGGTCGTGGTTTTAGATTAGGTAATTTAGTCGATGGACCAAAAGGAGGCAAATTTGATTTTGCAAGTTCCAACGAACTTTGGAGAGCCTCACTAGACACGTTAGATTTCATGCCCTTAGCAACTGCAAATTATAGTGGTGGCATAATTGTAACTGATTGGTATTCAGAAAAACAAGACACAAATGAAAGTATTAAAATTTCAATAAGATTTTTAACAAATGAAATAAGATCAGATGCTCTTGATATTAAAGCTTTTAATAGAAATTGTTTAGCTAACCTTAATTGTAAAATTACCGAAATTAAAGGAAATTTAATTTCAGAGCTTAAAAAGAAAATATTAAAAACAGCTGCAGTATATCAAGAACAAAAAAAATCTAAAACAAATAAAGATTATAAATACCCAGATCTCGATTAATCTAATTTAGTTGTGGAAAGATATAATTTCAACATTATTGAAAAAAAATGGCAAAAAGTTTGGGAAGATGAAAAAACTTTTTCGACCAAATTAGATAAGAATAAAAAAAAATTTTATTGTTTGGAAATGTTTCCTTACCCATCTGGAAAAATTCATATGGGACATGTTAGAAATTATACAATTGGAGATGTTCTAGCAAGATACAAAGCACTAAGAGGCTATAATGTATTACATCCTATGGGATGGGATTCTTTTGGTATGCCTGCAGAAAATGCAGCGAGACAGAATAATTTAGATCCTAAATCATGGACAGAAAGTAATATTTCTAAGATGAAATCTCAGTTAAAAAAATTGGGTTTATCAATTGATTGGGATAGAGAGATTTCTACATGTTCAGAAGAGTATTACAAACATCAACAAAGATTTTTCCTAGAACTTTTTAAAAAAAAATTAGTTTATAGAAAAGAGAATTACGTAAATTGGGATCCGGTTGATGAAACTGTTCTAGCAAACGAACAAGTGATCGATGGAAAAGGATGGCGTTCTGGAGCAACTGTAGAAAGAAAAAAATTAAGCCAGTGGTTTTTTAACATTTCTAAATTTTCACAGGAGTTATTAAATGGATTAGAAGAATTAGATAATTGGCCAAATAAGGTAAAAACTATGCAAAAAAACTGGATAGGAAAATCATTTGGGTGTGAAATTGATTTTAAAATTGAGAGCAATTTCCCAGTAGATAAAATAAAGTGTTTTACTACTAGACCTGATACTCTTTTTGGTTTTTCCTTCTTAGCATTATCAATAGATCACGAAATATCAAAATTTTATGAAGATAACTCTGAATTTATCAAATTCAAAGAGGAATGCTCTAAAACAGGAACAACTGAAGAGGCTATTGCTGTAGGAGATAAAATTGGTTTTAAAACAAACCTCATGGCTATAAACCCATTAAATCCTAAGGATAAAGTGCCAGTATATTTTGCTAACTTTGTTTTGATGGATTATGGTTTTGGAGCTGTGTTTGGCTGTCCAGCACATGATCAAAGAGATTTTGATTTTGCAATAAAATATGATTTAGAAATTAAAACAGTAGTTAGACCAGAAAATGAAAATGATGATTTTAAAGTTACAAAGGAAGCTTATCCAGGACCAGGTATAATATTTAATTCAGAATTTTTAAATGGTTTAGAAGCGCCAGACAACTCTGTTATTGAAACTATCAAAATATTAGAAGATAAAAAAATAGGAAAAAAGAAGATTAATTTTAGGTTGAAGGATTGGGGAGTATCAAGACAAAGGTATTGGGGATGTCCAATTCCTATAGCATATGACAAAGAAAATAATGCTTACCCAATTCCAGATTCAGATCTTCCAGTGAAGCTTCCAGAAAATATTAAATTAGATGTAAAAGGAAATCCTCTTGATAGCCAAGATAAATGGAAAACAATAATATTAAATGGAAAAACATTAACCAGAGAAACTGATACTCTGGATACATTTGTTTGTTCTTCTTGGTACTACTTAAGATTTTGTTCTCCTACACATCAAGATTACGGCTTTACAAAAGAAGATGTTGATTATTGGATGCCTGTCGATCAGTATATTGGTGGTGTTGAGCATGCTATTTTACATTTATTATATTCAAGATTTTTTATGCAAGCTCTTTCCTATGAAAATAAAAATTTTAACATAAAAGAACCTTTTGATGGATTATTTACCCAGGGTATGGTTTGTCATGAAACTTACAAAGATGATAAAAATAATTGGGTAAGTCCAGAAGATATAGAGACTATAGACGGTAAAAAGTACTTAAAAGGAGATCACTCAAATGAAATTAAAGTAGGCCCATCTGAGTCTATGTCAAAATCAAAAAAAAATACAATAGATCCAGAAAATATTATTTCAAATTATGGTGCTGATGCTGCTAGATTATTTATTTTATCAGACAGTCCTCCTGAAAAGGATGTTCAATGGTCAGAAGAAGGGATAAGTTCCTCATTCAAGTTTATTCAAAAATTATGGAATTTAAATTTAAAAATTTTAGACGAATGTAAAAAAGATCATACGAATGACACAGATAATGAAATAGAAAAATATACAAATAAATTTTTAAGAGATATAACAAAAAATCTTGAAGATTTCAGTTACAACAAAATCATAGCCAATATGCATGAGATGTACTCCTTTCTAAACAAACAATTAAATAAAAATTATAGAAAAATTACTTTGATTGAAAATTATGAAAAAATTTTAATTTCAATAACTCCAATAATTCCACATTTTACAAGTGAATGTTTGACAAATTTGAATAACAAAAATGCAAATTGGCCAGAATATGATGAAAAGATGTTAATCGAAGAATACACAAATATTGTAGTTCAAATTAATGGAAAAAAAAGAGGATTAATTAAAACTAAAAAAGATAACAACGAAAAAATTATAATGGAAGAAATTTCAAAAGAAAAAAACCTAGAAAAATATATAAAAGATCAAAAAATAAAAAAGAAAATTTTTATCCAAAATAGGCTAATAAATATTATTATCTAATTATGATTAAAAAAATAATTTTATTAATTTTTATAATATTTGGACTAACAAACTGTGGATACACACCCATGCTCTCAGAAAATAATAAGATTGATTTTACTATAGTAAATTTAGAACTTTTGGGAAACAAAACAATTAATAACTTTTTTGAAAAAAAATTAAACCAATATTCAAATAACGCTAATGATAAAAAATATAAAATTTTAATTTATTCAGATTATAAAAAAATTAATGTGGCAAAAGACTCAACAGGTAATGTAACAAATTTAAAATTAGTTTCTACTATAGATGTTACTTATGTTTTATATGGTGAATCAAAAAATCAAGAAAAGAAAATTTCGTTTTCAGAAAGTATTATAATTAAAAAAAATGATAATACTTTCGAACAAAATAATTATGAAAGAAATGTTTTAAATAACTTATCACAACTCTTATTAAATAAATTAGTATTCCATTTATCGAAAGAAGAATGATAATTAAATCTTTTGAGACAAACAAAATAAAATTAGATAAAAATAAATTTATTTTACTTTATGGACAAAATAATGGTTTAAAGAACGAAACTTTAAAAAACTTAATTACATCAAAAAAAAACGTTTTTAATTATGATGAAAAAGAAATCCTAGATGACACTAATTCTTTTTTAGAGCAAATAATTTCAAGATCATTATTTGAAGATGAAAAAACTATAATAATTAACCGTACAACAGATAAAATATTAAAAATAATAGAAGAAATTGATTTAAAAAAGATTGACGATCTTAACATTATAATTCTTGCGAATAACTTGGAAAAAAGATCGAAATTAAGAGTTTTTTTTGAAAAACATAAAATTTATTTATGCATTCCTTTTTATCCAGATAATCAACAAACACTATCAAAAATTGCGTATAATTTTTTAAGAGAATTGAAAATAATGATTTCATCGGAAAATATTAATCTTATTGTAAATAAATGTAATGGTGACAGAGAAATACTTCAAAATGAATTGATTAAAATAAAAAATTTCTCAAAAAATAGAAAAAATATTACAGGAGAGGATATATCTAAGCTTACTAATTTAATTGAAAATATCAGTATTTCAGAATTAGCTGATAATTGTTTAGCAAAAAATAACAAAAAAATAATTAATATTTTTAATGAAAATAATTTTAGTAACGATGACTCAATAATCATTATTAGGACGCTGTTGAATAAATCAAAAAAAATTTTAAAACTTTCAGAAGATTTTAAAAATAAGAGGAATATAGAATTGGTCATATCATCTGCGAAACCTCCAATATTTTGGAAAGATAAAGAAATAACAAAACAACAGATTTATAAATGGTCACCTGAAAATATAAAAAACCTTATTTATAAGCTAGGTAATTTGGAGTTTTTAAGCAAAAAGAATTTAGATAACTCTCTTAAACTGGTCTCAGATTTTATTATTGAAGTATCTTTGTCAAAAACTAATAGTTAGTTTTAATTATATCAATTATTTTGTTTAATTGATCAAGATCCTTGTATTCGAAGCTAATTTTACCTTTATTTCTTTTATTATTTTTTATTTCAACATTTAACCCGATTTTATTTGCAACAGATAGTTCAAGTGCAATAATATTGGAATCTTTAGATTTGGTTGATTGCTTTTTTTTATTTTTAAAAATTTTAACAAAATTTTCAGCCTGCCTAACAGAAAGTTTTTTCTCAATAATCTTAGCTGCAACAAAACTGGCATTATCAAGACCAACTATAATTTTAGCATGACCTGCGGTTAATTTTTGATTTTCAATTAATTTTATTACATCATCAGGTAGGGTTAAAAGTCTTAAAGAATTTGTAATATGACTTCTGCTTTTACCAATAAATTTTGATACTTTTTCTTGATCATAAGAAAAATCATCAATTAATCTTTTATAACCTTGAGCTTCCTCGAGTGGGTTTAAATCGTGCCTTTGAACATTTTCTACAATAGCAAATTCTAATGACTTTAAGTCATCAGCTTCGGTAACAACAACAGGAACATTATGAAGTCCGGCTCTTTGAGCAGCCAGCCATCTTCTCTCTCCTGCAATTATTTCAAATTTAGATATATTGTCATTTGATTTTCTTACTATAATTGGTTGAATCATGCCTCTTTCTTTAATTGAATTAGTTAGATCTTCTAAATTTGTTTCATCAAAAATTTTTCGTGGCTGATATTTATTTGGTACTAGATCACTAATTGATACTTGATTTTTTTGAGCCTCTACTTTTGTTTCGCCTATTAATGAAGATAATCCTCGGCCTAATCCTTTTTTTATTTTATCCATTAAGCTGCGCTCCCTATTGTTGCTTCTTGACTCATAAACTCATCGGTAAAACTAAAATATGATTTACTACCAGGACAGGTCTTGTCATAAATCAAAACTGGCATACCATGGGAGGGCGCTTCTGATAGTCTGACATTCCTTGGTATGACAGTTGAGTAAACTTTTTCACTAAAATAATCCCTAGCTTCTTTCTCAACTTGTGATGAAAGCTTATTTCTTTTGTCGTACATAGTTAAAAGTATACCCCTGATTTTCAAATCTGGATTTAAATTTACTTTTATCCTTTCGATTGTTTTCATTAGCTGAGTTAACCCTTCTAAAGCAAAAAATTCAGTCTGAAGTGGTACCAATAGAGAGTTTGAACTTACAAGTGCCATTACTGTCAACAAGCTTAACGAAGGTGGGCAATCGATCAAGACATAATCATATAATCTTCTAGAATCGTTTAAATATGAGGTTAATTTACTCTTTAGTATAAAAGCCCTATTGCTGTCATCAGCCGTCTCTACTTCTAAGCCCGATAAATCTACATTAGATGTTATAATATCTAAATTTTCAAACTGCGTTTTTTTAATCACGTCACTAATTTGTCTAGTTCCATTCAAAACTCCATAAATTGTATCGCTTGAGTTATCCATATTAGATAATCCTAGACCTGTGGTAGCATTACCTTGTGGATCTAGATCAATTACTAAAATTTTTTTATCTATTTGAGATAAACCTGCTGCAAGATTTATTACCGTAGTAGTTTTTCCAACCCCACCCTTTTGATTTATTACTGAAATAATTTGCATTTAATTTTTTTTTTTAATTTTTTTAATATTTATTAAAAATGAGTCTTCACTTGTTAAACTTTTCTTTTCTATATACTCCAGCTCCCAATTTTTTTTGGAATTTTCAAATATTTTTTTTCCACTCTTCCCCATAAAAAAGATTAAATTTTTATATTTTGAAAAATTTTCATATACTAATTCTAAAACTACTGGCATTGGTTTAAATGCTCTGGACATTATCGTTCCTGTTTCTAAATTTTTTATTTCAAAAATATTTTTTTGAAAAATCTTTGTGTTTAAATTTAATTTTTTTGAAACTTCCTTTAAAAAATGGCTTTTATGATAACTTTTTTCATAAAGGTGCACATTCATGTTATTTTTCATATTTTTAAGTATAATTGCCACGATTATACCTGGCATACCCCCTCCTGAACCTATATCTGTGGTTGTATTGCTATTTAAGTCAACAAAATCAATAATTTGTGCAGAATCTATAATATGACGGTCAATTATAGCTTTTTTTGATGCTGTATTTTGGCTAATTATGTTGATTTTTTTATTTTTTTCAAGAATCATAGATATATAGTTTTCAAAGTCCAAAAATGTTTCACGTGAAACATTTAAGTGATTGATTCTAGAATAAGAATTTAAAATTTCCTGATCCATTAAGCTATATGCTTAATAGACTTTCTTTTGACATGTGACAACAAAATATATACAGCGGCAGGAGTTATTCCGTCGATTCTTAGAGCTTGACCCATTGTTTTGGGCTTTATTTCTTTAAATTTTGCTTTTACCTCATTAGATAAACCTGATAGCCCGTCATAATTTATTTTATCTGGAATAATTAGGTTTTCGTCCCTTTTAAATGCTAAAATATCAGCTTTTTGCTTCTTTAAATAACCCCTATAATGAGCATTTATTTCTACCTGTTCATCAATTTCTTTGCTAAAAAATGGTATGTCGGACCATATTTCCCTAATTTTACTCATATTTACCCCTTTTTGAGTTAGAACTTCGCTAGATGATCTCAATATACCGTCTTTTGCAATTTTTACTCCAAATTTCTCAGCTTTAGAGGGTGAAATCTTGGAATTTCTCATTTTTAAATTTATTTGACTAATTTGCTCAAATTTACTCAAATATATTGCTTTTCTCTCATTACCTATTAGACCTATTTCTATTCCCTTTGCAGTTAATCTTTGATCAGCATTGTCAGATCTCAAACTCAATCGATATTCTGCTCTTGATGTAAACATACGGTATGGCTCAGCTACTCCTTTAGTCACTAAATCATCAATCATTACTCCAATGTATGCATCAGATCTATCAAGTATGAATGGCTCCAGTTTTTTAACAGACAAGGCAGCATTTATTCCAGCTATAAGTCCTTGTGCAGCAGCTTCCTCATATCCTGTTGTTCCGTTAATTTGACCGGCAAGATAAAGATTGCTTATCTTCTTGGTTTCAAGAGTTAGGAATAGTTCACGTGGATCTATATAATCATATTCTATTGCATATCCTGGTCTTAATATAGAAACATTCTCTAAACCATTGATATTATTACATATTTCTTGTTGTACCTCAGCTGGTAGTGATGTCGATATACCATTTGGGTAAATTGTGTAATCATTTAGACCCTCTGGCTCTAAAAATATCTGGTGACGAACTTTATCTGCAAATTTTACTATCTTGTCTTCTATAGATGGACAATATCTTGGGCCTACCCCTTTTATACTACCCGAGTACATAGCGCTCTTCGATAAATTCTTTTTTATAATGTTATGAACCTTTTCGTTTGTAAAAGTCATTCTACAAGATATTTGTTTATTTAGATTTTTTTTAGTTAAGAATGAAAAAAAATAAGGATCGTCATCTGCGAATTGTTCTTCTAAGTTTTCAAAATTAATTGTCCTTGAATCTAATCTTGGTGGTGTTCCGGTTTTTAATCTTCCAATTTTAAAATTATATTTTGCTAATTGTTCACTCAAACCTGTAGAAGGTTTTTCGTCGTATCTACCTGCTGGAGTTCTTTCATCACCTATATGTATCAAACCATTCAAAAAAGTCCCTGTTGTAAGTATTATCTTATTCGATAGAACTTTCTTTCCTTCTTTAGTCTCAAATCCACTTATTGAATTTTTATTAAAAATAAACTTTATAACTGGATCAGAAAAAACGCTTAAATTACAGTAGTTTAGCAAGATTTCTTGCATATATTTACGATAAAGCGATCTATCTGATTGAGTTCGTGGTCCTCTGACTGCTGGCCCTCTACTTCTATTTAACAATCTAAATTGTATACCTGATTTGTCTGCTACATCTCCCATAACTCCATCAAGCGCATCTATTTCTCTAACCAAATGACCTTTTCCCAAACCTCCTATTGCCGGGTTACAGGACATCTCTCCGATAGTTTCTATTTTATGGGTAAATAGAGCAGTGTTCACTCCAAGACGAGCAGAAGCTGCTGCAGCTTCACATCCAGCATGGCCTCCTCCAATTACAACTACATCAAATGACAAATCATTTTTCATAATCCAAATCTATATGTGATTATATAATTTACAAGATGGGCTTAATTTTTTGTAAATAAGCCATATTTATCAACGTTTTTTGATAAAAAAAGTGCAAAAAACCAACAAAATAGGGTATTACTTGCCGATACAAAAATCGTTGAAAATACTACCTAATATCTCCTCTACATCAACTTTTCCAACAATCATGCCTAAATGTCTAGTAGCTAATCTTAAATCTTCTGCAGCTTTATCAAAATCTTCGATTTCTTTTTTTTGATTAAAGTTATTTAGATGATCCAAACACTGTTGCAAATGTTGCCTGTGTCTCTCTCTTGTAATTAAAATATCATCACTTGTAAGAAATTTATTTTTTAAATTATTTTTTATTTTTAATATTAATTCTTCAATGTTTTTATTTTCTTTAATCGAAATTAAAACATGATTTGTTTTTTTAATTTCTGGATCAATATTTTTTTCTAAAAGATCAGATTTATTTATAACTAAAATTGCGTTCTCAACTAATAAACCCTTCAAAACATCACTAAAATCAAGGCTTTTTGCATCAACTACAACAAGCTTTAAATCTGCTTCTTCTGCTCTATTTAGAGATAATTTAATTCCTTTTTTTTCTATCTCGTCTTGAGAATCTCTTATTCCGGCTGTATCAGAGATTATAACTGGATAACCATCTATATTTAAATGGGTTTCAATAACGTCTCTAGTTGTACCTGCAATTTCAGAGACAATTGCAACATCACGATTAGATAAATGATTTATCAAGCTAGATTTGCCAGCATTAGTTGGTCCTAGAATAGCAATTTTAAAACCTTCTCTAATTCTTTCTCCAACTTTTTGATCGTTTAATATTTTTTTAATTTTATTTATTACTTCATCTGAACTGTTTTTGATTTCATCTATAATATTATTAGGCAGATCCTCCTCTGGAAAATCAATTTTTGCCTCAACATGTGATAAAATTTTTAAAAGTTTTTCTCTGAGAAAATTAAATTGATCAGATGATTTTCCATTCATGATTTTTATTGCTTGTTGTCTTTGAATTTCTGTTTCTGAAGAAATCAAATCAGCAATACTTTCTGCTTTAAGTAAATTTATTTTTCCATTTTGAAATGCTAGTTTTGTAAATTCACCTGGCTCGGCTAATCTACAATTTTCTATATCTGAAAGAGAGGAGTGCAGGGCATCCACAACAGCTTTACTGCCATGAACTTGAATTTCAGCCATATCTTCGCCTGTGTAGCTCTCAGGGCCAGGAAACCAGAGGATTAGTCCCTCATCAATCAGCTCAGAAGTGTTGATTTTATTGATTTTTCTTAATGTTGCTACTCTCGGCTTTGGTGGCTCCTTACCAGTTAAAAGTTGAATTACTTTTGAGGTGTCTTGTCCTGAAAGTCTCATTACAGCTACACCTGATATACCAGGACCACTCGATAAAGCATAAATTGTCATTCAAAGATTATATCTTCAAATTTATGTCTCTGTAAAACTTAAAATTATAATGAAAAATTCTTTTAAGCTGGTTTATTCATTGAATTAAAAAACTCAGCATTATTTTTTGTATCTTTCAATTTCGAATTAATAAACTCTATAGCATCCATCGTTCCCATTGGAGCAATTATTCTTCTAAGCACGTTCATTTTTTGTAAATCATTTTTGTCAAATAATAATTCTTCTCTTCTTGTGCCTGATTTTGTTATATCAATAGCCGGGTATATTCTTTTATCTGCGATTTTTCTATCTAGTATTGTTTCGCTATTACCCGTTCCTTTAAATTCTTCAAAAATAACTTCATCCATTCTACTTCCTGTATCGATTAAAGCTGTAGAAATAATCGTTAATGAACCACCTTCTTCAATATTTCTTGCTGCTCCAAAAAACCTTTTAGGTCTCTGAAGTGCATTTGCATCAACACCTCCTGTTAAAACTTTACCTGAACTTGGTATTACAGCGTTATAAGCTCTTCCTAATCTTGTTATAGAATCTAACAAAATAATAACATCTTTTTTATGTTCGGTTAGTCTCTTGGCTTTTTCAATAACCATTTCAGCCACTGCTACGTGTCTCTGAGCTGGTTCGTCGAAAGTAGAGCTAATTACTTCACCTTTTACGGTTCTTTGCATATCAGTTACTTCTTCTGGACGCTCATCAATCAGCAATACCATCAAGTAACACTCTGGATAATTTTTAGCTATTGAGTTTGCAATACTTTGCAAAATCATTGTCTTACCAGCTTTAGGTGGAGAAATAATTATAGATCTTTGTCCCTTTCCGATTGGGCTGACCAGATCAATAAGTCTTGGCGTTAAATCTTGTTTTTTTTCAACTTTTGTAGTTTCAACTTCCATCACCAATTGTTTATCTGGATATAGTGGCGTCAAGTTATCAAATGCAATTTTGTGTCTAGCTTTTTCTGGTTCCTCAAAATTTATTTTACTAACCTGTAATAATGCAAAATATCTTTCTCCTTCTTTAGGAGCTCTTACTGGTCCTTCAACTGTATCTCCAGTTCTTAGTCCAAATTTTCTTATCTGACTTGGACTTACATAAATATCATCTGGTCCTGGAAGGTAATTTGACTCCATTGCTCTTAGAAAACCAAAACCATCTTGTAATAACTGTAAAACACCTACGCCAGTAATTTCTTCTTTTTCGGCAACCTTTTTTAGAATTGCAAAAAGTATTTCCTGTTTTCTGAGTGTGCTAGCATTTTCAATACCAAGCTCTTCCGCTTGAGTAATGAGCTGTTCAGATGATTTTAGTTTTAGTTCTTGAATGTTCATGATTAATTTTTTGATAAGGACTTATCAGATGTAGGTAATATATATACTCTTTAGAGTATTACAAGACAGTTAGTTAAATATAAAAAAAATGAGTAAAATCAAGGTTTTTTGAGCATATTTAATAATTATTTCTAAATTCTTCAGAAAAATCGTCGACTTTTGACCAATCTGTAAATTCATACGATTGAGAAGTATCTGTAGGGCCCTTGGTAATAAACATAATAAATTTAATTATGTATTTATCAAAAAAGTTGTAATTGGGGTAATCAACCTTACCAGCAAAAACGCTTATTTTGTTTGGTTTCCATTTAGATATTTTTAAAAATTTATCAATATAAGGATTTGTTTCTGCCGTATTCTTTTCTGGTTTCCTTGCAACAACATTAACTGAAAAAAAGGCACTCTTTTTTTGATCTAAAACGTCTTTGTTAAAATTAATAAATTTGTAAAGTTCTTTAGAATGTTTGCCGTATCTAATACTAGCACCGATTATAATTTTTTCAAAATTAGATAGATCAACTTTTTTAGAATCTTCTAAAGAAAGAAGCTCTACTAAATTACCATCAGTGAGAAAATTTTTTATTCTCTGACAAATCTTTTTTGTATGACCGTCTGTAGTTGAATAGATAATTAAAAATTTGGACATATTTAAAGTTCTTATGACTTATTCATCACCTGTTGTGGCATTTTTTCATAAAACTTTTTATCTAACTTATATTCTATATCTTCTTTATCTTGCGCTGAACCCTCTGCCTGTATAAATGTATATTTTGCAAAATCTTTACACCAATCCTCTTTGGTGTTTAAACACTCTATTGGATATATATTTCCTCCCCAATCTTTTGCTTCATTTACAAGCTCATGGCCTAGTTCGTCGGTAGTTTCTAAGCAGTCAGCGACAAAACTTGGAGAATATATGGCTATTTCTTTTTTCCCATCAGTGATTAATTTTTTCACCACGTCTTCTGTATAAGGAGTTATCCACTCTTCAGAACCAAAACGGCTTTGAAAACTCATCATACATTGTTCTGGTTTTATATGCTTTAAATTATTTGTTATAAGACAAAACGTTTCGTAGCAATGTCTGTAATAATCATCTCCCTTATTAACAATTCTTCTTTTTTGCATGCCATGAAAAGTAATTATTAGGTTGTCAATTTTTTTTCCATCTTGTTGTAACTCATTAATTTTAGAGTCAACTTGTCTTACAGAATTGTCGATAAACGCATGTGTTCTGTGAAAATTTGTAATAACTTCAAAAGTTGGAATCTTAACTCTTTTTGATAATTCCTTTGCTAATGCGTCTATCCCTGAGGCTATCGTGCTTTCGGAGTATTGAGGAAACATTGGTATAACCAGCAACTTTGTTGCGCCAATACCTTTTTTTAAATCATCTTCCCAGTTATCATAAACTTCATTCACATATGGGGGCGATAAAAGGAAAGCATGATTTACTTCAACATATCCATTTGGATCAATTTTTTTTAATTCTTCTCTAACATTGTTTGTAAAATCTCTTGTATTTGTAATTAAAGGAAAGCTCTTTCCGTCCCAGATCCTTGCATATAATTTAGCAGATTTTTTAGGCCTAAAAGGCAATACAAAAAAATTTAAAATTATTTTCCATAACCAAGGATTTATATCGACAACTCTTGGGTCGCCTAAAAATTTCCTAAGATATTTTCTTAAGGCTTTAGTAGTTGGTTCAGAAGGGGACCCTAGTTGAACAAATACAACTTTGGTTTTCCTTTTTGGATGTGTATAGATCTGGTCCATATTAATAATTTTTTACTGTTTTTATCAAATACTCGAACATATTAGGATCTGTCTCTGGAAGCACCCCGTGTCCTAAATTGAATATATAAGGATGATCTTTAAAAATATCGAGATATTTTGAAGCTTCTTTTTTAATGTTTCTTTATCTGTTAACAAAAATTTTGGGTTTAAACCACCTTGTACAGGTATTTTTATATCCTTAAGTATATTTTTTGGATCAACATTATAATCGATGCTAATAGCATCAGGTTTAACGATTTCACAAAATTCTTTATAATTTTTTACTTCTCTAGGAAAACATATCACTGGTACATTTAAAGATTTTACATAATTTACTAAATTTAAAGTCGGAGAATAAACATAATTAGGTAAATCTTT
>CACJNV010000020.1 GCA_902594865.1 uncultured Pelagibacteraceae bacterium
AAAGATACATTTGCGCCAGGTGCACTTAACATGGCAAAAAAAGGTTCAAAAATTGCAGCCGTTCCAGTTGATGGATGGACACAAATGGTTGTTTACAGAAAAGATCTTTTTGAAAATGCAGATTTAGCACCACCAACAAGCTATGCAAATATCGTAGCTGCTGTTGAGAAGCTATCAAAACAAAACGGAATGTTTGGTTTTGTTGCTGCAACTAAAACTGATGAAAATTTCATGAGTCAGGTTTTAGAACACGTTCTTTTAGCAAATGGGGTTAATATTGTTAAAAAGGGTGGTATCAAGAAACAAGGTAAAAAACTAAAAGAAGCATTAGAGTTTTATAAAGTAATTGCTAAAGCAAGTCCTCCAGGTGAATTGTACTGGAAACAATCTAGAGCATTGTACTTTGCAGGAAAAACTCCAATGATCATTTGGTCTCCATTCATCATGGATGAGCTTGCTGGTTTAAGAGACTCGGCTCCACCAACAATTAACAGTGACCCTACATCACCTGAACTAGCTTCTAAAACTGGTTTCATAACTAATTTTAGTGGACCTAGTAACAAAAAAGGTGCTGCATGGGCAGATGTTAGATATTTTGGTATAACAGCTGATGCAGATACGGATGAAGCTAAACAGTTTATCATGTACTCAATGGATGAAGGTTACACAAGCACATTATCGATAGCTCCAGAAGGTAAATTTCCAGTAAGAAGAGGAAATTCGAGTGACCCTGAGGCTTTCACAAAAGCTTGGAGTAAACTTCCTGTTGGAGTTGATAGAAAAGCACCTTTGTCAGATCTATATGACCCAGATGTTATAAATAACATCGTAGCTGGTTTAGATACTGCAAATAGATGGGGTGTTAAAGAAGGCGAACTATCAAGAGCATCAAAAGTCATAAATTCTCAATTTATAAATAGGATTACTAGACTTTATATTGATGATCAAATTGATGTCGATGAAGCTGTTGATATGATTAACAAATCATTAGCTAAATTCAAATAATTTTAATTTTATAAAAAAGCGGATAATATAAATTATCCGCTTTTTTTATGAATGACACTCTAGCAAATACAGAAAAAAAAACTGCATACATACTAACTTTACCTGCAGTTCTTTTAGTTTTTTCAATAATTTTATTTCCAATTTTTGCAAATATTTGGATTAGTTTTAAAGAAGTTGAATTAAAAGATATTCGAATTCCAGAACCAAGAGCAAAAAAAATTGTAAAATCTATTTCTGATGAACCTACTAAAATAAAAATATTATATAAGTTAAGAAACAGTTCATTAATCCAAGAAATAAGAGATGTTTCTTTTCAAGATAGTTTCCCAAAAAATTTTGAAATTGAAAATTTAGATCCAAGATGTTCTTACGAAAAGTATAACTTAAAATGTGAATTTGGAAATTGGCCAGCTAAATATAGGGAAAATTTTCAAGTAATATTTGCAACAAATGATGGATCAAAAATAGATAAAAAAAATCTAAAATCAATTAAACCAAAATTAGACGGTAAATCTGATAACATATTGCTAAATACCAATTTTACTCTCAAAAATTTTAAAAAAGTTTTATTTGAAAATGAATTTATAGATTTACTACTAACAACTTTTTATTACACATTTTTTGGAACAGTTGGCTCAATAATATTCGGTATTTTGACTGCTCAGATGGTTAATCAAAAATTTTATGGAAGAACATTTATGAGAAGTGTTCTCCTTTTCCCATATGTTGCTCCAGTTGTTGCTTTAGCTTACACTTGGGAACTTTTATTAGACCCTAACAGTGGTACCTTAAATAGTTTATTATTAAATTATCAAATTATTGAAACTCCAATAAACCTTCTTGGACAAAAATATATTGAAATTAGTATTTTAGGTTTTGATTTTAAATTAAGGTTAGCACTTACAACAGTTATAATGTTTGAAATTTGGAGGTATTTCCCTCTAGCCTTTTTATTTATTCTTGCAAGACTTCAAGCTATTCCAAAAGAACTATATGAGGCAGCTGATGTTGATGGGGCTAGTCCCTTTCAAAAATTTTTTAATATTACACTTCCACAAATTACTGCAGTAATTTCGATTTTATTCATGATTAGATTTATATGGAATTTTAATAAATTTGAGGACGTCTTTTTATTAACTGGAGGTGCATCAGGAACAAGAACTTTACCGATAAATGTTTATCAACAAGGTTTTGCAATATCAGACATTGGAATGGGCTCTGCTGTTTCAATAGTAATCGTTGCACTGCTTTTAATGTTTATGTTTTTTTATTTTAAACTTTTAGGAAAGAGAGTAGATGAGAATTAAAAATACAATATTATTTTCATTGATATCTACATTTTTCTTAATTTTTTTAATTTCGATTTGGAAGATATTAGCAACATTGCAAGGTTTAAGTATTAATAGTTTTAATATAGAAATAATTTTTATATTTGGTCTTTTAATATCATTAGCTCACTTAGGAATAGGTGACAGAATTAAATCAATTCATAAATCAATCATTTTTTCATCCATATTCGTTTTTTGTGATGGTTACTTAATACAAAAATTACCAATTTGGTATAATGTGGGCGTATTTTTAATATTATATTTTTTTATCAATAAAATTAGTAAATATACTTTTATAGGTTTAAAAGAAGAGCACTCTACTCAAGTAATTTTATTTGATTTTTTAACTTTATTTGGAATTTTATTTTTTTCATTTGTAATACTTTTTCCATTTTACATGATGTTAGTAACAAGTTTTAAAACACAAATAGCATTGTTAGTGAATCCTTTAGATTTTAGTATAAATTTTGCCCAAGATATAAAAGATTTATTTAAATCTTATTTTGTAATTTTTAAATCTTACAAATTTGGAAAATATATAGTGACAAGTACAATTGTTTCTGTCGGTACTGTTATTATCACTCTTCTTTTTGCAATACCCGCTGCTTATGCAGTTGCAAGATTAAATTTCTTTGGAAAAACATTTTTGTCTACTTCTATACTGATAATATACATGTTCCCTGCAATCGTTCTTGTTATTCCGTTGTATACAATATTTAGTCAATTAGGTTTACGTAATTCAATAGAGGGTTTATTAATTGTGTATACGGCAACAACACTCCCAGTAGCTATTTATATGTTACAAGGATATTTTAAAAGCATACCTAAAGAATTAGAGGAAGCTGCAATTTTAGACAAATTAAGTTGGTTTGGAATTATAATAAAAATTATAATTCCCTTGAGTATTCCTGCAATTTCATCTGTAGCTTTGTATGTTTTTATGATTGCTTGGAATGAGTTTTTGTTTTCATTAATGTTTTTAGATAATCCAAATTCATTTACATTATCTAGAGCTATTCAATACTTAAGTGGAGATGCTGAAACGCCTAGACAATATTTAATGGCAGGATCAGTTGTAGTAACATTGCCTGTATTGTTTATATTTGTTTATTTTGAAAAATATTTAGTGAGTGGTTTGACAGCAGGAAGCGTTAAAGGATAATGAATAGGTTTATTAAAAATGCTCAAAAAATTTTAATTGGAAATAGAAAAAGAGGATATACCTTACCGACAAATAACAAACTTTATCCTGCTCAATGGAACTGGGATTCAGCATTTATTGCATTAGGATATTCTTATTTTAATTTAAATTTTGCATTAAAAGAAATTAAGACACTTTTAAATGGACAATGGAAAGACGGAATGGTCCCACATATATTGTTTCATAATACAAATACAAATTATTATCCTAACCATACGGCTTGGAATTGTGGAAACAAAGTTCGCTCGTCTGGGATAACTCAGCCACCAGTACTTGCAAGTATTTTAAAACAAATAATAGATAAAAACAAAATTTCTCAAAAACAAAAAAAAGAAATTAAAAAATTTATAATTAAAATTAAAAAATCTCATGAGTGGTTTATTAAAAATAGAGATCCCAAAAAAACTGGTTTAGTTTCAATACTTCATCCTTGGGAAAGTGGGTATGATAACTCTTCGCTTTGGGATGGACCAATGAGTAAAGTTGAAATTGAAAAAAATATACAATACAAAAGAGCTGATAATAAAGTTATTAATCCAGAGCATAGACCTTTAAATATTGACTATGATAGATATGTAACAATTAAAAACGATTTAAGAAAAAAGAAGTATAATCCAAAAAAAATATTCAATACCGCATTGTTCAATGTCGTTGATATTGGATTTAATTCTATATTTCTTAAAGCTAATAAAGATTTAGTCATACTTTTAAAAAAATTTAATCTAGATAGCTCAAAAATTATTAATTATGTAAAACTGACTGAGAAAAATATTTTAAAATTTTTTGATAAAAAAAAGGGTGCTTTTTTTTCATTTGATTTAAGAAATAAAAAAAAAATATCAGTCCCATCAATAACAAATTACTTAGTATTATTTGCTGACATTAATAATCATAAAATAAACAATGTTTTAATTAAAAATTTAAAAAAACATAACGTAAAAGAAAAATATTTCTTTTCTTCAATAAAACCTAATCACAGAAGCTTTGAGGAAAAACGATATTGGAGAGGTCCTGTTTGGGTTAATTGTAATTGGTTTATATGTAAGGGCCTTATTAATAAGGATGAAAAATACTCAAAAAAAATTAAACAAAGCACTACTAGATTGGTAGAAAAAAAAGGATTTCATGAATATTACAGTTGTAAAAATGGTAAACCAATGGGTGCTAATAATTTTTCTTGGTCTGCAGCTTTGTATTTAGATTTAAAATTGACTAATTAATTACTAATTAGAAAATCCATATTTTCTTAATCTCACGTCACCTGTTCTAGCATGTGCTTCCATTCCTTCGTATCTAGAAATTCTTGCACAAGCAGCACCAACTTCTTTTGTAGCTGCTTTACTCATTCTTTGGAAACTTAATGTTTTAATAAATTTACCAACAAATAAACCCCCTGTGTATCTACCTGCACCTTTTGTAGGTAAAATATGATTAGTACCTGAACATTTATCTCCATAAGCAACGGTTGTTTCTTCACCTATGAATAAAGATCCATAATTTTTTAATCTGTCGTGGTACCATTGTAAATTTTTAGTTTGGACTTCTAAATGTTCTGGAGCGTATTCATCACTAACTTTAGCAATCTCTTCATCAGTATCACAAAGAATTACTTCACCATAATCTCTCCATGCAGCACCTGAATTTTCTCTTGGGAGATCTGGTAAATCCGCAATTAATTCTGGAACTCTTTCCATTACATAATCTGCAACTTTTTTACTTTTAGTAAACAACCAAGCTGGAGAATTATAACCGTGTTCTGCTTGTCCAACTAAATCATATGCAACCATTTCAGGATCAGCTGTCTCGTCTGCAATTACTGCAATTTCTGTAGGTCCTGCAAATAAATCTATACCAACTTTTCCAAATAAAATTCTTTTTGCTTCCGCAACGAATTGGTTTCCAGGTCCTACTAAAATATCCGCAGGGGCATTTCCAAATAAACCATTTGTCATTGCTGCAATAGCTTGCACACCACCTAAATTCATTATCACGTCAGCACCACACAAGTCAGCTGTATAAACAATTGACGGATGTACTCCAACACCAGGTTTCGGTGAACTGCAAACTAAAATATTTTTTACACCAGCAACTTTTGCTGTTGTTACACTCATTACAGCTGAAGCTATATGAGCATATCTCCCAGCTGGAACATAACAACCTGCCGTATTTACTGGAATAAGTTTTTGTCCTGCAAATAAACCGTCAGACAATTCAACTTCAAAGTCTTGGCCATAATTTTTTAATTGTGCTTCAGCAAATTTTCTAACTCTCTCGTGAGAGAACTGAATATCATCTTTAGTTTTTTGATCTAAATTTTTTTTTATTTCTTCAATTTTTTCTTTTGAAACAATTACATCACCTTCATATTTATCAAACTTTTTTGAAAGTTCTTTACAACCTTCTTCTTTACTAGTCTCAATATCTTTTAGAATATTTTCTACTATTTCTCTTGTTTTTGTGTCGTCAGTCGATGATGTTTTTGGTGATTTTTTTAAGTATGTAATTGCCATTTCTCTCCTTTAAAATTTCAGTTTATTTAAATGAATTTCTTTTGAAATTCAATGAATCATTTAGTCTAAAGCAACTACTGCAGCGGCAATTGATGCTAAACGCGCTTGCGCCTCATCAGATCTACTTGTTATTACCACTGGCACTTTTCCACCAACTACAACTCCTGCGGCACATGCACCACTAAAATAGATAAGCATTTTAACCAAAGCATTTCCAGTTTCTACACTAGGAACCAATAATACATCCGCTTCACCAGCAACTAAATTTTTAATTCCTTTTATTGCTGCTGATTTTTTTGAAATACTATTGTCAAACGCTAAAGGGCCAAATACGTCAGCATTTAAATTTTCTTCTTGTGCTAATTTTGTAATTTCTGCAGCCTCAATAGAACTTGGCACACTTTCTAAAACTTCTTCGGTTGCAGATAATACAGATATTTTTGGCCTTTCTATTCCTATTCTATTTGAAAAATTTACTACATTCTTAAGAATATGCATTTTTGTTTTAACATTTGGTAAAACATTTAATGCTCCATCAGTAATAATTAATGGTTTATCATCTTTACCGATAGTCATATGCCAAATATGACTTAATCTTGTTTTTCCCAATAAATTATATTCTCGTTTAAGCACTTCTTTCATAAGCACATCTGTATGAATATGGCCTTTCACTATTATTTGCACCTTGCCTTCACTTGCTAATTTGGCTGCAATTTTAGCAGTATCATTTTCTACAGGTTCATGGATAAGTTCATATTTAGAAATATCCCATTTTATATCTTCGGCACATTTTTGAATTTCTACTTCATGACCTATAAAAATTGGTTCAATTAAATTTTCGTTAACTGCATCTTGAACTGATAACATGGGTAAGGGTTTTCCAGCATTTACAACTGCAACTTTAACTCCCTTTTTTTTATGTGCTAAATCTAATAAGTTGTTTGGACAGACAATTTCTTTGTTTGAAAGCATTTTTTCTACAAATAAGTGAAAAAACTGAACATGTATATAAAAAAAAATTCTTTATAAAAATTTAACAAGTTTATATAATTGGCCTTGAGCGGGGGAGACTTTGGAAATTGTAACTAAAATTGCGCCAATTATTTTGGCCTTGATAATGTTAGGCTTAGGTCTAGGGTTAAAACTAGAAGATTTTGGAAGAGTATTAAAAACACCAAAAGATTTTATTGTAGGCTTTATTTCTCAATTAATAATCCTTCCAATTGTAGCATACATATTAATTTTAATTTTTAGAGCGCCGCCAGAAATAGCAATAGGGGTTATGATAATAGCTGCAGCTCCAGGTGGAGTTACATCTAATATTATGACAAAATTTGCTGATGGAGATGTTGCATTATCAATATCTTTGACTGCTGTAATTAGTTTATTAAGTATAATTACTGTTCCGTTGATAATTTTTACATCTGCAGATTTCCTTGGAATAACAGAAATATCACAAAATATTTCAATGACAGGAATAGCACTAAAAATGTTTTTAGTTGTAACGGTACCTGTAATTTTAGGAATGATTATCAGAAAAGTAGCTGAAAATTTTATAGCATCTAAAGTTGGTATATTTAACAAACTTAATATTGTTTTATTTGTAATTTTCTTCTTCGCAGCGTTTTATGAAGAAAGAGAAAATTTAATTAGTTTTATAATGAAAGCTGGTTTAATTACTTTAATATTAAATGTATCGATGATGGTAATTGCATACTACATCGCGAAAGCTTTTACTTCAGGAGTTAAACAAATGAGGTGTATTGCCTTAGAATGTGGATTACAAAATGGTACTTTAGCTATATTTGTTTCTACACAAATATTTGGCACCGATATATTATATGCAATACCAACAGCTGCTTATGCACTAATCATGTATATAACTGGATTTATTTTTATTTTTGTTTTAAGAAAATCAAATTAAGTATTGATTATTCTTATTTGATTAAAAATTTTATAGATAAAATTACTTAAGCTAATCATATTTTTATTTACCATTCCCTTTGTTGTTATAAAAGCACTATCTTTAGCATTAAATGTAATTAATTTTTTTTCATTTATATGAAGATATTTTTTATTAATTAAATATTTTAGTTTTCTCACAACCGTTGGTCTTGGAATACCAGTTATCTCAGAAATTGACATAGCATTTACACCTCTTGCATCTGAACCCATAAGCGCTTTATGGTATGAACGTATGTTTTTTTTTGGAAAAAATTCTTTATTCTTAACGGCATTAATTATGACTACCATGCCAATGGCTAAATATTCTAAATCTTTAAGTTCAGCTCTCCATCTATTGACATAAATAAACCAAAACTTATTAAACTGATACCAGCAATAAGAGAAATTTTCTTTCATTGCTGAAATTATTTCATTCACTGAATAAACTTCGGTTACTAGTTTTTCTTTTTTTAAAATTTTATTAAATTCGTGCAATATAATTGCAAGCTCTGTTAAAGTATTGGTTGCTCTTGCTGAGTAGATCGTACTTCTGACAACAAATATTTTCTTACCAATTCTTTTAATTGTTCCTTCATTCTCTAATTCTAAAACTTTTCTTCTGATACTTTCTTTTGGTGCTCCTAGATCTTTTGAGATATCTGAAATGTTAATTTTGTTAATTTCGATTGATTTATCCTTATAAAAAGTGTCGTAGTCTATTTTTACGCCATTTTGTCTGAAATATATAAGGTTGAGATTTATCAGATATATAATGATGATGAACTTATCTATATCTTTGTAATGATCATATGCTCTGACAAACCAATTACTTGTTAAAGTAAAATAAGAGGGTGCCAGTGCGGCAAAGTTATCTTGAATTACTTTATTGATTACCTTCTCATCAATGTGCGCAGATATACTTGGTAATGTGCTCATATTTTTAAAAAAAACCCAATATGAACAAAATTGAAATTAGTGTCAACCCATTTTGGACAACCCTAGTATGTAAAAATTAAACTTATAATGATTAAAATTGATTTTATAAAACAAAGATGAGTACAGAAAGCTTACATAGAACATCCGAGATTGTAGAGACCCCCTCTCAATATGTTGAAACCCCAAAAAGGGTTAACGTGGATGTTCTAAAGCAAAGACTTCTAGAAGAAAAAAAGAAGGAAAAAGTTAAACGAACAATAATTTTATCATCTGTTATCGTTTCTTTGGGTGCTCTAACGATGTTAACTTATTAAGGTTTCCAAATCTTTCTTTATTATATCCGGTATAGAAATTTCTTTTTTTGAGTTATTTTTATACCGGGCATATTTATTTTGTCCTGGATACATTATTTCCTTAACACCTTTTATCTTAGGAAGTTTTTTTATTGTATTAATATTATCTTTAATTCGTTGATTATAGTTTTTTTGAAATAAATTTGCTTTAAAAGTTATAAACAAATGACCAATATTTTGTGGGCCTGAAAAATCATCGAATGGATCTTTAACTCTTCCTGCGTGATTTCCTCCAGTTAAAACTCCACTTAAAATATCTACCATCCAAGCAAGTCCTGAGCCTCTAAAACCTGCAATTGGTAATTGAACTCCCGCTAAAGCTTTTTTAGCATCTGTAGTTGGTTTACCAAACTTATCTAAAGCAACTCCCGCAGGAATTGATTGATTGTTTCTTGCTGCAACTCTAATTTTTCCTCTATTAATCATTGAGATTGATGTATCCAGAATAAATGGAATTTTAGAACCAGTAGGGGACCCAAAACAAATTGGATTTGTTCCAAATAATGTTTTTAATGCACCATGTGGAGCAACTGCAGGTGGAGCATTTGTATAGATCATTGTAATTAAATTTTTGTTTACTGCTTGTTCCGCGTAATAACCAGATAAACCATAGTGACCACTATTTTTAACTGCCACCATTCCTATTCCAGTTTTTTGGGCATGTTTAATTGCAGTTTTAATTCCTAAATCAGCTGCAACAAAACCAATACTATTATTTGCATCAATGTGAGAAATTGAAGTAGAAATTTTTTTAATTTTAATTTTTGGTTTTGAATTAATTACTTTTTTAGAAATTCGATCACAGTACATTTTAAGTCTTGATAAACCATGTCCATATGCACCAACTAATTCTGCATTGATTAATGCATTAGCAGAAATCAATGCATGATCTTTACTTAGGCCAAATTTTTGGAATATTTTAATGACTTTTTTTTTTAAAACTGGGGTCTTCATTTGATCCCCTTAACATTTATCCTTTTCCACGCCAAGGAATAGTTTTATCAATTATTTTTCTTAATGTAATATCAAATAAAAGACCTAGTAGACCCATAATAAATATCGTTATCCAAATTACCTCATATTGGAAGTACTTTTTAGCAACGTTTTCAACAAAACCAATACCGGTAGTACCTGCTAAGAATTCTGCAGCAACAAGCGTTCCCCAACACATACCAACAGCAACTCTAATTCCTGTGAGAATTTCAGGAAGTGAATTTGGGAAAATTACATGTCTTAAAATTTGTTTTTTAGTAGCTCCTAATGAGTGGGCTGCATGAATTTTTGATAGTTGTGTTCCTGAAGCACCGGCCCTTGCAGAAATAATCATAATCGATAAAGAGACCATAAATAATAAAAATACTTTTCCCGAGTTATCTATTCCAAGAACTGAAATAATCAAAGGTGCCCATGCAAGAGGAGGAACAGGTCTGTAAAGTTCAATTAATGGATCGAAAAAACCTTTTGCAAATCTGTTTAGGCCCATAAACAATCCCAAAGGTACACCAATTATAATACCGAAGATTAATCCTAAAAATACTCTCATAAAAGAGTCCCAGATATGTCCGTATGGAACAGGTACTTTAAAAAATTTAAAGTCACCTGTTACAAATTTTAATACATTGCTTTTAAAGTTTTCTTTTACAATTCCATCTTTAGTATGTACCGGATATTCACCAGGCAATATATCTGCTATCCAATCTGGTAAAATAAACCCTATCATTTTACTTACATCAACCATTTCAATCCATAAAAGAGGAATATTTTTGTAGCCAACGCTTGGTTTTGACATCAGGATGAATTTATTAAAAGTATCAGATGGTTTTGGTAGCCATCTTCCTGATCCTTGTTCTGAGCATGTCGGTCCACTTGCTACAATTGTTCCAGCTGGAAATAAAAGGATATCAATTAATCTTAATCCTCCTTGCTCTTTATTTTGCAATTCATCAAACTCAATTATTGCTGCTTGCATTTCATTTAATGCATTAGGAGGGTAGATACTTGCAAACTCTATTCTTCTTGCAATTTTAACAATATTTTTTGCATAATCTGATGCTATTTCTTCGTTATCATTTAAACCTTTTCTGTAAGTTTTAATGTCATCTTTAAGTTGCTTTATTGCATTTTTAAACTGTGGGTTATGATTTTTTAATTTGAAAAATTTGTCGTCAATTTTTTTTAGTTCTGCTGCAGCTGCATGAAATTTTAAGCCTTTATTAGTTTGAGGTGCAGTAGGTATTTCAATGGTATTTTCAATTGAACCACTCCCAGAATCTATTGTTGTAATTCCCCAACCACCTTGTTCATCAATAAGTTTTTGTCTTTCAGTTTTCTGAGTATCTGTTTCAAAAGGATAATCTTTCTTTTGGAAATTAGAACTTAGAAGTTTTATTTCTTCTGTCATTTCCTTAAGTTTAATTTTAGTATCCATTTCCATTAATTCTTCACTTGTTAAAAAAGGAATTAATTTAGAAGTTCTATCAATGTAGCTAACAAGGATTGTTTTTTGTTGATCATTTAGATCTGGAGATGCTTTTATTTCATTTGCAATTTTTAAAAGGTTTCTATTTTCAATTTTAATAATAGATGTGCTTTTGAATTCTCTTTCTTCAATAGGGAATTGGTACTTTAAACCTAATAATGACTCGTTAATTTTAGCAACTTGGCATAATTCATTTGCTGATTTTGGATAAAAGCCTTTTGCTATATCCCATGAATAATAAAGCCATAACATGAGAATTGCGCTGGTTCCAACTATCACCCAGTGAGTTCCACCTTTTGCTCTTTCTGGATTACCAAATACGGCATCAACTTTTTCAGTCCTAATTAATCTTCTTCCATAAAGAATACAGCCAATAACAGATACGATAATTAATATTGTTACAAATTGGGTTAACATTAATTATCTTTTCCCATTATTTCTTCTTCCATATTCCAAATCATGGATAAAATTTCTTCTCTTGTAGATGAAAATTCTTTATTTTTTTTAATTTCTCTTAAATCTTGAGTAAGACCCATTTCTGCAAATGGAAGATTATACTCTTTATGTATACGCCCTGGTCTTGGTGCCATTACATATAATCTTTCTCCAAGCAACAATGCTTCTTCAACAGAGTGGGTAATTAAGATAATTGTTTTTCCAGTCTCTTTCCAAATCTTTAAAACCAACGATTGCATTTTTTCTCTAGTTAATGCATCTAAAGCTCCTAATGGTTCATCCATTAAAATTAAATCAGGATCATTTATTAAACATCTTGCAAGAGCAACTCTTTGCTGCATACCTCCAGATAATTGATAAGTTGGAGTGTTACCAAAACCTTTAAGTCCAACTATATCTAACCACTCATCAACTTTCTTAGCTGTAACTTCAGGATCTTCTTTCTTCATCCTAAGTCCAAAATTTACATTCTCAGCTACCGTTAACCATTCAAACAAAGCACCTTGTTGAAATACCATTCCTCTTTCAACGCCAGGTCCATCAATTTCATTATTATTAAGTGTTATTTTTCCAGATGTAGGTCTTAAAAATCCTGCAGTAATATTTAATAAAGTTGTTTTTCCACAACCAGAAGGACCAAGCACTGTAAGCAATTCTCCTTTTTTTAAAGTAAAGCTTACGTCCTTTAAAGCATGAACTGTTTCTCCTTTTGGAGTTTTAAAAATCATGTTTAGATTTTGAGAAATCAGATCACTCATAAGTGTGTTATATTAGAAATTTTATAAAAAAAATAGGCACCAATTATAAAATCAGTGCCTATTTAAAAAGTTTTAAACCCTTAAAATTATAAAGGTAAGAAACTTGTATCTACAGCTCCTCCTGGAGTTCCCATACCTTTTAGGAAACCATCAAGATTACCACTTTCCATAGATGCTTTTGTTTCTTCTGGTGTTAAGAATTTGAAACCACTTAAAGTGTCTTTCATATCCGCAACTGTCATTTCAGAAGCTTTCGCCATTGAATTCATGTCAGCTTTACCAGCTTTGTATCTAGCATTAGCTTCATGAGTAACTTCGATGAAAGTTCTTAACATACCTGGGTTTTCTTTCATGAATTTATCTGTAACAGAAGTGATATCTATACCTAAGATACCAGCTGCTCTAGCTTCATCTACAGTTAAAAGTCTTGATCCAACTGCAGTTGCTGCTTTAATAGAGTTACCACCAAATAAACATGCCATTACAACATCACCGCTTACTAATGCAGCAGCACCTTCTTCAGGGTCCATCTGAATAATGTCCATTTTACCTCTGTCAGCACCAACAACTTTCATACTTTCATCAAAAACGTATTCAGCCATTGTTCCTAATGGAACAGCAACTTTTTTACCTTCTAATTCAGTAGCGTTTGCTTTTGTAATTCCAGATGCATTAGATGTAACACATGTAGTTCCACCCATTCCGTATTCCATGGCAATATCAACTAATTTGATAGGCGCATTAGATTTTACAGCATTGATAAAAGGTACTAATCCTTGTGAGTAAGAAATATCGATATCTCCTGCTAACATTGCATCAGTCATTGCTCCACCATTAGTGAAATTTGTCCATTTAACTGGAACACCAAGAGCTTTAGCAAAATTCTTTTTCTGCATGTCCTCTAAATTTGGGCTTGGCCATTCTAGAAAGTATGCAACTCTAACTTCATTTGCAGCTGAATTAGCAACCGAAATTGATAGGTTAAGTGCAAAAATAGATCCTAGAATAAAACTTAGTATTTTTTTCATTTATTCCCCTATGTTTAATTAATTAAATTCTGGATATTTAAATTCAAATTGTCACCGAAGTAAAACAAAAAAGAAAGTTTATACAATCATTGGTTGTGTCAATAATGTGGTAGTTAATCCATTTATTTTAGTCTAAAGAGGCCTTAAGATTAAAATTAAAATATTTTTAGAAAGAAATCTTTATGAGCACACAAAACAAAACAGCAATTCCAAATTCTTTAAATGAGCACTGGATGCCATTTACATCTAACAAAGACTTTAAAGAAAACCCAAGATTAATTGTTGAAGCTAAAGGTGTGTATTTAAAAAACCATCAAGGTCAAACTCAAATTGATGCAAGCTCAGGATTATTTTGTAATCCTTTAGGGCATGGAAGAGAAGAAATTATTGAGGCAATAACAAATCAATTGAAAACTTTAGATTATTGCCAACCTTTCCAACAAGGATTTGGTGGATCATTTGAGTTAGCCACAAGAATTTCAAAACATACTCCAGGAAACTTGAATAGAATGTTTTATACCATTTGTGGTTCAACAGCTGTTGAGACAGCAATCAAGATTGCAATCGCTTATCACAGAGCAAGAGGTGACAGTCAAAGATTTAGATTT
Organism: uncultured Pelagibacteraceae bacterium; assembly: GCA_902594865.1. Lineage (GTDB taxonomy): Bacteria > Pseudomonadota > Alphaproteobacteria > Pelagibacterales > Pelagibacteraceae > Pelagibacter. Next base: position 14,607 of record CACJNV010000020.1, read on the forward strand.
GTTGGTAGAGAAAGAGGTTACCATGGAATGAATATTGGTGCGACTTCTGTTGGAGGTATGGTTAATAACGTAAAAACTTTTGCAAGTGTTTTAATGCCAGGTGTTGTTCATATGAGACACACACATTTGCCAGAACATAAGTTTGTAAGTGGTCAACCAGAAACAGGTGTTGAGTTAGCGGAAGATTTAGAAAGAATTTGTATGAATTTTGGAGCTGAAAATATTGCAGCTTGTATTGTTGAACCTATAGCAGGATCAACAGGTACATTAGTTCCTCCAAAAGGATATTTGCAAAGATTAAGAGAGATTTGTGATAAACATGGAATACTTTTAATTTTTGATGAAGTAATTACAGGATGGGGTAGAACAGGGTCTCCATTTGCATCACAAGAGTACGGAGTAACTCCAGACATGATGACAATGGCAAAAGCTACTACAAACGGAATTAGTCCAATGGGTGTAGTTGCATGCAAAGAAGATATTTATGATGCTATTGCAGAAAATGCTCCCAAAGGAACTATAGAATTATTTCATGGTTATACTTATTCAGGAATACCAATTTCTGTAGCTGCTGGTTTAGCTGTACAGGACATTATTGAAAAGGATGATATTTTTAATAGAGCAAAAAATTTAGCACCTTATTTCCAAGAAGGTTTAATGTCTTTAAAAGATATTGACGTTGTTGATAACATTAGGGGATATGGAATGATGGGTGGTATAGATATTGTTATGGACAAAAAACCAGGTGCAGCAGGATTTACTTGTTTCAAACATTGCTACGAAGCAGGAGTAAATTTCAAAGCTACAGGTGATTGTTTAATCATTGCTCCAATGTTTATTTGTGAAAAAAAACACATTGATGAGATTATTGAAAAACTTCGAACTGGAATAACAAATTACGCAAAAAGTAAAAAGAATTAATTTTCGTATATGAAAATTGGAGTTCCTAAAGAAATAAAACCTCAGGAAAATAGAATTGGTTTAACACCTGACAGTGTTAAAACTTTAGTTTCAGAAGGTCATGAAGTGTTGGTTGAAAATAATGGTGGATTTGAAGCTGGATTTGAAAATGATCAATATTTGAAAGCAGGAGCTAAAATTGCTGATACTGCAGCTGACATTTTTAATGATGCAGAAATAATTGTTAAAGTTAAAGAACCTCAAAAAGTAGAAGTTGATATGATTAGAGAAAATCAGATTGTATATACCTATCTACATTTAGCAGCTGCGAAAGAATTAACTGAAGGATTAATTAAATCTAAAAGTATTAATATTGCTTACGAAACAGTTACTGATGACAATGGAAGACTGCCTTTACTTGCACCCATGAGTGCAGTTGCAGGAAGAATGTCTGTGCAAGCAGGTGCTCATTGTTTGGAGAAAAATCAAAGTGGTAGAGGTTTACTTTTAGGTGGTGCACCAGGTGTAATAGGTGGAACAGTGGTTATATTGGGCGGAGGAGTTGTCGGTGAAAATGCTGCAGTGATTGCGACTGGTATGCAAGCTAAGGTTCATATTGTAGATAAATCTGAGGCTAGATTAAAACAACTTGTTGAAATGTTTGGAGATAAAATTATTCCAGAGCAAAGTGATAAAACTGATTTAGATAAATTAGTTGCTGAGGCAGATTTATTAGTTGGTGGAGTATTAATTCCGGGTGCAGAAGCTCCAAAATTAATTACCAAAGAAATGATTAAAACAATGAAAAGAGGATCTGTAATTGTTGATGTTGCAATAGACCAAGGTGGCTGTGTAGAAACTAGTAAACCCACAACACACGGTGATCCAACTTATATAGTTGATGATGTAGTTCATTACTGTGTAGCAAATATGCCAGGAGGTGTTCCTAGGACTTCAACATTGGCATTAAATAATGCAACCTTACCTTTTTTAGTTAAACTAGCTAACAAAGGTTATCAAAAAGCATTAAGTGAAGATAAAAACTTTTTAGCAGGGTTAAATGTTCATAAAGGTCAAGTAACTTACAAAGCGGTGGCTGATGTCTTTGGACATAATTTTGTGGAACCTGGAGAAGCTATCAAACATTGAAATGGAAAAAAACTATCCTTCAAACGCAAAGGTAGTTGTAATAGGAGGTGGTGTTGCTGGCACTTCTTGCGCTTATCATTTAGCTAAATTTGGCTGGAAAGATATAGTTTTATTAGAAAGAGACCAACTTACTTCTGGAACGACATGGCATGCTGCAGGATTAATAGGTCAATTAGGAGCTACTTCTACTATAACTAAATTAAGAAAATATTCTTTAGATCTTTACAAAGAGCTAGAAAAGACAACAGGTTTATCAACTGGTCTTAAACAAAATGGTGCAATTACAGTAGCTTCTTCAAAAGAACGGATGCAGGAGTTATTAAGGCAAGCTTCAACAGCACAACTATCTGATGTTGAAGTTGAAGTTTTAAATCAACAAAGAATAAAAGAATTATATCCAGTAGTAAAAAACGAGGATCTAGTAGGTGGTGTTTATATGCCAAAAGATGGTCAGGCAGATCCTATTGGTGTTACCAATGTATTAGCTAAAGCTGCAAAGATGTTAGGTGTACAAGTATTTGAGAAGTCACCAGTAAAAAAAATTTTAGTAAAAAATAAAAAAATATGTGGTGTTGAAACTAATCAAGGAAAAATTGATTGTAAATATGTGGTTTTAGCTACAGGAATGTGGTCTCGACAAATTGGAGAAGATATTGGTGTCAGTGTTCCGCTATATCCTAATGAGCACTTCTATGTGATTACGGAGCCAATGAAAGATCTTCCAAAAGATTTACCTGTTTTGAGGGATTATAATGCTTGTCTATATTTAAAAGAAGATGCTGGAAAAATGTTGGTTGGTATTTTTGAACCCAATGCAAAACCTGCTTTTAAAGATAGCGGAAGAGTTCCTGATGATTTTTCATTTGGAGAATTTCCTGATGATTTTGATCATTTTGAACCTTACCTTGAGAAATCTTTTCATAGACTTCCAATGTTAGAAAACGCAGGTATAAGAAAGTTTTTTTCAGGCCCTGAATCATTTACTCCTGATACTCAATATTTACTTGGGGAAACACCAGAAGTAAAAAATCTTTATACGTGTTGTGGTTTTAATAGTATTGGAATAGCAAGTTCTGGAGGAGCAGGAAGAGTAACTGCGGAATGGATGATTAATGGTCATATAAACGAGGATTTATTTTCGCTAGATATAAAAAGATTTCAAAAGTTTCATTCATCTAAAAAATTTATCATGGATAGAGTTACTGAAACTTTAGGAGATTTATATGGTATGCATTGGCCGTATAAACAACATGCAACTTCAAGAAATCAAAA
>CACJNV010000021.1 GCA_902594865.1 uncultured Pelagibacteraceae bacterium
TCTACAACATCTATATTATGTGAAATTCCTGTAATAATATTTCCACTTTCAAATACTTGCTTTTCACCAATTATGACGATGTTTGCTTTTTTTGTCATCTCATCATTTAAAAGCTTTGAAATTAATTCTGGTCCAATCCCAGCCGGATCACCAAGTAGAAGAGCAATGTTAGATTTATTTTCAGTCATTTTTTTCTTTACGTCTTGTAGCAGATTATGTTTAAATTATTAAATATAAATTAACTAAAGAGGGAAATAATGAAAAAAAGCTTTAAACTATTTTTAGCAGCTGCTTTTCTAGTAACTGAATTTTTTGTTGTAGCTCTTCCATTAATGATCACATCAGCTAAAGCTGATGGTCACCCAATACAAGCAATTACACACGCTGGTTTTGGTGGTGGAACTGACGTTACTACTAGAATGATGTTATTAAGAGCAAGAAGAGTCCTTAAGCAAGACATGCAATTAGTAAACAAAAAAGGTGGTGGTGGGGCCGCATCTATGGATTATATGATGTCTTTACCAGCTGATGGAAATCACACTTTAACTTGGACAACAGGTCATGCTGTTTCTATGGCTTTAGGAAAAACTAAAGTTAAGTTAAGTGATATGCAACCACTTGCTAGAGGAACAGACGACCCTCAATTATTTGTTGTAAATTGTAAAAATGACATCAAAGATGCTAAAAAATTTATTAGCACTCAAAAATCAAAATCATTAAAATATGGAACTACTCACACTGGTGGTATTGATGATGTTAGTGCAATTGCATTTACAAAAAAAGGTGGACTAAAAGATCCAACTATAGTTGCTTACAAAGGTGTTGCGCCAATTAAAACTAACCTTATCAAAGGAGATATTGATGTAGGTGTTTTAAACTTAGGTGAAGCATTAACTGAAATTAATGAAGGTAAACTTTGTGTTTCGGTTGTATTAGCAAATAATAGAATGGCTAAAATTGGGGACTCTCCAACAGCAAAAGAATTAGGTATACCTGTTTCTTTATCTACTGTTAGAGGTTTCGTAACTAAAAAAGGTGCTCCAGCAGATAGAGTAAAACAACTAGAAGCTGGAATGATGAAAGCTATGAGCCACAATTACTATAAAAATTTCTTAACAGAAATTGGTCTTGATGAGACAAGTGTAGTAGGTGCAGATGAATGGGGTAAGCAAATGGAAGAAATGCTTGCTGAGATGACTGCGCAGCTTAAAGCTTTAGGTTACATTAACTAATATAATTAAAAGTACATTTGAATATGAAAAATGTACAAAAACAAAAAAGGGCAAACAACAGTTTGCCCTTTTTTTTTAGAGATGAGTTTAAAGTTTCTCTTGTAATTATTTTAATATCTGTAGCATTATTAATCACAACTTTTACTTTTGATATTGTTCCTCCCATTTTAAATAGAGGAATACAGCCAGCAACATTTCCAAAAGCGCTCTTGGTCTTAATAATAGTAATGACATTGTTAATCTATTATTTGGCAACTAAAAATCCTTGGAAAGTTGAAAAAAAATTACCAAGATCATTCTTTCTAACTTTATCAAGTTTCGTTATTTTTGTAGTAGTTTCTAAATCACTTGATTTCTTTTTAGCAATCTCAGCTTTATCTATTTTTGTTTCTTATTGTTGGGGAGAAAAAAGATTATTTTATTTATTATTAGTCGGGATTATTTTCCCAATTATTGTTTTTATATTTTTTGAAACTATTTTAGGTTTAAGATTTCCCCCAGGAATAATTACCAACATTTACTATAGTTAAATGGATAATTTATTATTAATGCTGGCACCACTTTTTAGTTCTAAACTATTATTAGTTTTATTTTTTGGAACTTTATTTGGTTTGATATTAGGTGTGTTGCCAGGGTTAGGACCAACAACAGGTGGAGCATTGATTTTACCTTTCACAATGACTCTAGATCCATTATCTGCAATTGTTTTATTAACTTCTATTTATTGTGCAGGAACCTATGGTGGTGCGATAACTGCTGTACTTATTAATACACCAGGGACCCCAGCAGCTGCAGCCACTTGTTTAGATGGCTATCCTTTAGCACAAAAAGGCGAGGCTGGAAGAGCTTTAGGTATGGCAACAGTTTCAAGTACTGTTGGAGGTATTTTTAGTGTTGTTATATTAGTTTTCTTTGCTCCTATATTAGCACAACTTGCTTATGAGTTTGGTCAGCCAGAGTACTTTGCATTAGCAATATTTGGTTTAACGATGCTTGCTTCAATAGGCGAAGGTAGTCCAATTAAAAATTTAATCGCAGGTGCATTTGGAATATTGATTTCTACAGTTGGTAAAGATTTTATGACTTCAATTGATCGTTTTACTTTTGGGATCAATGAATTAACTGAGGGAATAGGATTTATACCAGTAGTGGTTGGACTTTTCGCAATGAGTGAAATGTTAACTCAATCAACTTTAATCAATCAAGTGTTTAACAGAATAGCTTTAAAAGCAATTAAGCTTCCTAGCAAAGATGATTATAAAAAAACATGGAAAACAATATTACGTTCAAGTGGGATAGGATCATTTATTGGAGTACTGCCTGCAGAAGGTGGAACAGTTGCTTCTTTAATTGGTTATTCTGAGGCTAAGAGATTTTCAAAAAATCCAGAAGAATTTGGAAAAGGATCAATAGAAGGAATTGCGGGAGCAGAAGCGGCAAATAATGCAGCTACAGGTGGCGCGATGGTTCCAACTTTAGCTCTAGGTATTCCTGGTAGCGCAACAACAGCGGTTATACTTACGGGATTGATTATTCATGGTGTTAGACCCGGACCAGATTTGTTTAGAGAACAGCCAGACTTCTTATACGGAATTTTTGGTGCTATGTTGATCGCAAATATTCTTTTTTTTATTTTTGGATTTTTTGGAGCAAAAATATTTGCAAGAATAACTTTAGTTCCTAATAAAATTTTATGGCCAATGATATTTGCAGTTTCTGTTTGTGGAACATATTCATTAAACCAATCAATAATTGATGTTTGGATAATGCTATTTTTTGGAGTACTAGGTTTCTTTATGAGAAGATATGGTTTTTCAGTAGTACCAGTAATTATTGGATTAATTTTGGGTGAGTTAGTTGAAGGAACTTTAAGACAATCTCTGGTTATATTTGATGGTAATTGGTTGATGTTTTTTACAAGACCAATTGCTTTAACATTCTTTATTTTGTCTTTAATTGCTTTAGCTTTTCCTTTAATAAGATCAAGAAAATTTAAAAAGAAATTATGATTAAGTATGATCTAAATAATAGAGTAGCAGTTGTAACTGGCGGAGCTCAAGGTTTCGGGCTAGCAATAACCGAGAGATTTATAGAAGCAGGTGCAAAAGTTGTAATTTGGGATATTGACGAAAGTGCAGCCAAGGAGGCAATTAACAAAGTAAAATCTGAAAACTTAAGTAATCAAATCGTAGATGTAACTAATTTTGAAATAGTAAATAAAAATTTAGAAGAAGTAGAGAAAAAATATGGAAAAATAGATATTTTTGTAAATAACGCAGGTATTGCAGGCATGAATACCACTGTTGCTGAATATCCTTTAGATGAATGGAAAAAAGTAATGAACTTAAATTTAAATTCAGTTTTTTATTGCTGTAAAGCAGTTGTTCCATTTATGTTAAAAAATGATTATGGAAGAATTGTTAATATTGCATCTATTGCAGGAAAAGAGGGCAATCCTAATGCGAGTGCATATAGCACTTCTAAGGCTGGCGTTATAGGTTTAACAAAATCTCTAGGTAAAGAACTTGCCCAAAAAAATATAGCTGTAAATTGTGTCACTCCCGCAGCAGCTAAAACAAGAATTTTTGATCAAATGACTGAAGAACATATAAATTATATGTTATCAAAAATTCCAAGAAACAAATTTGCAAAAGTTGAAGAATTAGCTTCATTAGTAACTTGGTTAGCTAGTGAAGAAAATTCATTCTCAACAGCTGCAGTTTTTGATTTAAGTGGTGGAAGAGCTACATATTAGTTATGCAAGTAGGTATTGATGTAGGAGCTACTAAAATTGAGAGTGTTGTACTTGAAGAGAATGGAAACGAAAAACACAGGTCAAGAATATCGTGTCCAAAGGAGTATACTCAAATTGTAACTGCGATAAGAGATATTCATAAAAAATTAGAACAAGATTTTAAACAAGAACTTCCAATTGGTGTTTGTCATCCAGGAGTTCATTCTCCTCAAACAGGATTAGTAAAAAATGCTCCAAATATAACTTGGTTAGAAAAAAAACCATTTCAAAGTGATCTACGTAAGGCTCTTGGAAAAGAAGTGTTTTGTGAAAATGATGCAAATTGTTTTGCTTTATCTGAAGCAATAGATGGAGCTGGTACACATTATAAAATTGTATATGGAATTATATTAGGCTCAGGAGTTGGAGGTGGTTTAGTAATAGACAAAAAAATTATTACTGGCTCTAATGGAGTAGCAGGGGAATGGGGACACAACCAAATTCCATATTTTGCAGCTAAGAAAGAAAATTTTGACTCAAGTAATGCTAGAGAAGCGGAAATTGAAAGTTTTTTATCTGGATTAAGTTTAGCAAAAAGATTTAAGAAACTTTATGGAAAAAATTTAAAAACAAACGAAATTTTTGAATTAAATAGAAAACACGATTTAGATGCTGAAAGATTTATTGATGATTTTAAAGTAAATTTAGCAATGTCTCTTTCAAGCATTATAAACATTTTAGATCCTGATGCTTTTATATTTGGAGGAGGAGTTTCAAACGAAATCGATTTTTTACACGAAATAGATTCATTAGTTAGAAAATTTGTTATTGGAAGAGAATATGAAGGTGTTTTTTTAAAACCTAAATACGGAGACGCTAGCGGTGTTCGAGGTGCAGCAAGACTAGGAAGAAGCGCGACATATTAAAACTTCAACTTATGATTGAATCAAAAAAAAAAAATTTTTTTTTTAGTCTAAAAAATAAGTAAATTTGAGCAAAAAAATCAAATTCAATTAAGAGTTGAATGCAAATTTTTTAATTATCAATTGATAATCATTCTACTTATAGTTTCGTTTATAAAAAAATAGTTAACTAAAAAAAAAGAGGAAGAGAAGATATGAAAAAACTAATGATCGCTTTAATTACATTAGCGTTCACATCTACTTCATCAATTGCAGCACCTAAGATCGAGGTATTGCACTGGTGGACGTCTGGTGGTGAAGCTGCTGCACTTAAAGTTTTAAAAGATGATTTCGCTGCAAACGGTGGTGAATGGATGGACATGCCTGTAACAGGTGGTGGTGGAGACGCTGCTAACGTTGCATTAAAAGCAAGAATCGTTGCTGGAGATCCTCCATCTGCATCTCAAATTAAAGGACCTACAATTCAAGAGTATGACCAAGAAGGTGTTGTAGCTCCATACAACATTGATGCGATTGCTCAGTCTGAAGGTTGGGATAAACTTTTAGATCCAATGATTGCTGCTGTACATAAATGTGAAAATAACAGTGGACCATATTGTGCTGCACCAGTTAACATTCACAGAATTGACTGGATGTGGGCAAACAAAGCTGTATTTGATGCTAATGGTATTTCAGTTCCAACAACTTGGGATGAAGTAAATGCAGCTGCAGAAAAATTAAAAGCTGCAGGAATAATTCCATTCGCTCATGGTGGTCAAGCTTGGCAAGATGCTACAGTATTTGAAGCCGTTGCTATGGGTATAGGTGGAAATAACTACTATAAAAACTGTTACGTTGATCTTAAAGAAAGTTGTTTAAGAAGTGAAACTACAGTTAAAGTTTTTGATCAAATGAGAAAACTTCAAAGCTATACAGACGAAGGTAGTCCAGGGAGAGACTGGAACGTTGCTACTGGTATGGTAATTGAGGGAAAAGCTGGTTTCCAAATTATGGGTGACTGGGCTAAAGGTGAATTTACAGCTGCCGGTAAAGTTCCAGGTGTAGATTACTATTGTGCTCCTACTCCTTCAAATAATGGATACTTGTACAATGTAGATAGCTTCATATTCTACAAAACTAGCGATCCAGAAAAACAAGAAGGTCAAAAACTATTAGCAAAACTAATGATGGGTAAAAACTTCCAAAAAGTATTTAACCTATACAAAGGTTCAATCCCAGCTAGACTAGATGTTCCAATGGATGAGTTTGATAAATGTGCAAAAACTTCTAACTCTGATATTAAAACAGCAGGTGCTAGTGGTGGATTAGTTCCAAGTTTTGCTCATGGTATGGCTCAAGGAAATACTATGAAAGCTGCCCTACAAGATATCATTACAGAGCACTTTAACTCTGATATGTCATCTGTAGATGCTGCTAACGCTTTAGCTGACTCAGTTTTAGCTAATATGTAGTACTTAAAAATTAAAAGGCCACTTTTGATTAAGTGGCCTTTTTTTTAAATCTAAAAATAAAAAATATTTATAATGTTCAGGTGGTTAGAAAAAAATTTACCTAAAATTGTAATGGCTCCAGCAGTTGGTTTGATTGGCTGGTTTGTTTATGGATTTGTGCTTTGGACTTTATATATATCTTTTACCAATTCTAAAATTCTACCAAAGTATGAACTTTGGGGATTTGGACAGTATGAAAAACTTTGGGCATCAAGAAAATGGCTTATTGCAGTAGATAATTTGCTTATTTTTACAGCACTATTTTTAATCTTCTGTGTTGTTATAGGAATAATTCTTGCAATTTTTTTAGACCAAAAAATCAGAGCAGAGGGTTTGCTAAGAACGATTTATTTATATCCAATGGCGCTATCTTTTATCGTTACAGGAACCGCATGGAAATGGATATTAAATCCAACTTTAGGTATCCAAAAAATGTTTAGAGACTGGGGTTTCGAGAACTTCACCTTTGATTGGTTAGTAGATAGGGAGATGGCCATTTATACCATAGTTATCGCAGGTGTTTGGCAATCTGCAGGGTTTGTGATGGCGCTATTTTTAGCTGGATTAAGGTCAGTAGAAGATGAAATTGTTAAGGCAGCAAAAATAGATGGTGCAAGTTTATTTACGGTTTACTGGAAGATTTTACTTCCAATGATGAGACCTGTATTTTTTACAAGTTTTGTAATTTTAGTTCATATATCTATAAAAAGTTATGATCTTATCGTAGCACTGACACAAGGTGGACCGGGTATATCAACAACTATGCCTGCTTTATATATGACACAAACTGCATTTCATAAAAGCCAGGTTGGTTTATCTGCAGCGAGTGCGATGATGATGTTTATGGCTGTAGCTGCTGTAATTATCCCATATTTATATTCAGAATTAAGGAGAGAAAATGCAAGATAGTTTGAAATCCTCTTCTTATCAGCAATTAGAACAAAAATCTAAATATACAAACATGTTTTTGAGATGGTTTTTATATTTTATTTTAATTCTTTTTGCTTCTTATTTTATTTTTCCACTTTACGTGATGGTTGTTACTTCGTTAAAGACAATGGAAGAGATCCGTCAAGGAACACTTTTAAGTTGGCCAAGCGGATTAAATTTGGAATCCTGGGCTGTAGCGTGGGGCGGTCGAGGATATGGGGCCGGTGATACTTTTTTAAGACCATATTTTTGGAATTCAATCAAGATGGTTGTACCAGCAGTATTTTTTTCAACATTTATTGGAGCAATGACAGGTTATGTTTTAACTAAATGGAGATTTAAAGGGGATCAGTGGGTTTTCCTTTTTTTATTATTTGGATGTTTCATACCTTTTCAAGCAATATTGCTACCAATGGCCAGAACCCTTGGAGTACTAGGAATTTCAAATTCAGTAATTGGTTTAGTTTTAGTTCATACAGTTTATGGAATACCTTTTACCACATTATTTTTTAGAAATTATTATATCTCTGTTCCAACAGAATTAGTTAAAGCTGCTAGAATAGATGGAGCTGGATTTTTTAAAATATTTTTTAAAATTTTACTTCCAATATCAGCACCAATTATTGTCGTAACGGTAATTTGGCAGTTCACACAAATATGGAATGATTTTTTATTTGGATCAACTTTCTCATTTGGAGAAGCAGCACCTATACAAGTAGCATTAAACAATATGGTTTTATCAAGCACAAGTGTGAAAGAATATAATGTAGATATGGCCTCAGCTATTATAGCCGGCATTCCAACACTTATAGTCTATGTATTAGCAGGTAAATATTTTATTAGGGGATTAACTTCAGGAGCAGTGAAAGGATAACAATGAAAACGTTAAAAATTGAAGAACTATCAAAAAACTTTGGATCGACTGAGGTTTTGAAAAAAATTAATTTAGAAATAGATGAAGGAAATTTCCTAGTTCTTTTAGGACCATCTGGATGTGGAAAATCAACTTTATTAAATATTATTGCAGGATTAGAAACGATTAATGAGGGTGATGTTTTTATTGATGATTATAATGTCAGCAAAGTAGAGCCAAAAGACCGTAATATTGCTATGGTTTTTCAATCTTACGCTTTATATCCATCTATGAATGTTAAGGAGAATATGATTTTTGGTCTTAAACAAGCAAAAACATCAAAGGAAAAAATACAAGAACAGCTAGAAAAAGTCTCAAAATTTCTACAGGTAGATCAATTGTTAGAAAGAAAACCTTCTCAATTATCTGGTGGTCAAAGACAACGTGTTGCAATTGGTAGAGCTCTTGTTAGGGAGCCAAGAATATTTTTATTTGATGAACCTTTATCTAACTTGGATGCAAAGCTACGGGTTGAAATGAGAAGAGAAATAAAAAAACTTCATCAACAGCTAAAAACAACAGTTGTTTATGTGACCCATGATCAAACAGAAGCAATGAGTTTGGGTACTAATATTGCAATTATGAATCATGGAGTAATTCAACAAAATGATACTCCTGAAAAGATTTATAATAAGCCAAGCAACACTTTTGTTGCAGACTTTATTGGATCTCCATCAATGAATCTTATTAAGGGAATCTTAAAAGAAAATTCAGGTGACTTATTATTTACAGTGAGTGGATCAAATTTAGAAATTCCAATAAAAGATTATGATTTTAAAGATAAATCAAATTTAAATAATAAAGAAGTTTTCTTTGGTATTAGACCAGAACATATTTTCTTTAAAAAATTTAATGAAAGTGATTTTGAAATTAATTTAA
>CACJNV010000022.1 GCA_902594865.1 uncultured Pelagibacteraceae bacterium
TCAAATTTACCATCATCTCTTTTTTCTAAATTTTTTAACTCTGCCTCATTAATATCATCTAAATAATGATTTACTTTAAAGGTACAGGTATAATAAGTTTCAACTAAATACTTTGCCATTTGACCTCAATTTAAATTTTAATTTGAATAATGAATCAATTAATTTATATACATATTCATATTTTAGTCTAATTTAAATTTTACAATTTTTAATTGAATAAATAAAAAATATTATGTTGACACTCTTAAGAAAAATTTTCACATGGTGGAATCAAGATACTTTTGGGACAAGATTAAAAACTATTTTTTTTGGAAAACTTGTTGGCACTGATGAGCTAGGTAATAAATACTATGAGAGTAAAAACGGAAAAAGATGGGTTATCTATTCAAACACAATTGACGCGTCAAAAATTCCTGTTGAATGGTATTCTTGGATACATTTTACACCAAATAAAATTGAGAAAAAACATACCTTAGAAAAATATGAATGGCAAAAACCACATCAAGAAAATTTAACCGGGACTGACGCAGCATATTATCCAAATAAAAATAAAGATGGTATTAAAAAGAAATACTCAAGTTGGAAAGAATAATTTTAAATTAATCTATTTAGTTTTTTTATTTTATTTTTGTTTAGTTTTAAACTCAAATGCAAAAAGTAATTTAGAGGGAACTTTTACTGATATAAAAATTTTGGATAAAATAAGTTCTAAAAACACTTTGCTTAAACTTAAAAATGGGAAATTAATAAAGTTTAAAGATTTATCAATTAAAAGTCTGAAATGTAAAAATTCAGAATTTGATGATAATCCAGAAATAACTGCCTATATACAAGTTCGAGATCTGACAAATAAAAATAATGATGAAGTTTTTGTTTTTAATGGCTGGATGTTTTCATCAAGTCCATCAATCGCACCTTTTGACCATCCTGTTTACGATGTTTGGCTCATTAGTTGTTATTAAACTATCGAGTCTTTATCCAACCAACTTACATTAAAATCTGAATTGATAAATTTTTTATGATTTAGCAATTTTTTATGAAGTGGAATAGTCGTAGTAATACCTTCAATTACAAACTCATCTAAAGATCTATTCATTCTTTGAATTGCCTCTGTTCTGTTTCTACCATGACAAATTAACTTACAAACCATACTATCGTAATAAGGTGTTACTTTATATCCTTGAAATATTGCACCATCTACTCTAGTTCTAAAACCAGATGGTTGATGACACATAGTAATAACTCCAGGCGAAGGCTGAAAGTTTTTACTAGCATCCTCAGCATTTATTCTACATTCAATTGCATGTCCTCTAGGATTTATATCACTTTGCTTTAAAGCTGTTTCTCCTGAAAAAGCAATCCAAATTTGCTCTTTAATTATATCAATGCCAGTAACCATCTCAGTTACAGGATGTTCAACTTGAACTCTTGTATTCATTTCTAGGAAATAAAATTTTCCATCCTCATATATAAACTCAACAGTACCAGCTCCCGTATAACCTATTTTAGCTACCATTTTTACTGTTCTTTCAAATAAATCTTTTCTTATTTCATCATTTAAAACTGGACTTGGTGTTTCTTCTATAAGTTTTTGATGCCTTCTTTGAACTGAACAATCTCTCTCATGTAGGTGTACTGCTCTATTTTTTCCAGCTAATATTTGAACCTCAATATGTCTTGGGTTTTGAAAAAATTTTTCAATATAGACTTCATCATTGCCAAAGTATTTTTGTGCCTCTGATTTTGCAGTTGAAAACAGCGTTTCAAATTCTTCTTCCTTATAAACTATTTTCATACCTTTACCTCCACCTCCACCTGAGGCTTTGATTAAAACAGGAAAACCAATTTTTTTACAAAGTTCTTTCGCTTCAGATACATCTTTTACTCCTCCTTCAGATCCTTCAATAACGGGCAATCCATTTTCTTTAGCTATTCTTTTTGCTTGGATTTTATCACCCATCATTTCTATATGTTTTGACGAAGCTCCAATAAAATTAATTTTGTTCTCTTCTAAAATTCTTGCAAAATTTGCATTTTCAGAAAGAAAACCATATCCAGGATGAACAGCATCAGCATTTGTAAGTTCTATTGCTGACATTAATGCCGGAATATTTAAGTAACTATTTGCTGGTTGATGAGAACCAATACATACACTTTCATCAGCCATTCTAACATGCATACTTTCTCTATCTACATCGGAATGAACTGCGACAGTAGGAATTCCCCATTCCTTACATGCTCTAATAATTCTAACTGCAATTTCCCCACGGTTTGCAATTAAAATTTTTTTAAACATTATTTATTCTAGGATAATAATGGTTTGGCCAAATTCAACAGGCTGACCATCTTCAACACAAATTTCTTTTACTACACCATCTGCTGTTGAAGGAACATGATTCATTGTTTTCATTGCCTCAACAATCATTATTGTGTCACCTTTTTTAATTTTTTTTCCAATCTCAACAAACTTTTTGGCACCAGGTTCTGGTGCATGATAGGCAGTTCCAATTATAGGTGAAGTAATTTCAGTTCCTGATTTAATATTTTGAGTTTTAGTAGGTGCCGAACCTGTTGTAGGTGATGAGTTCGAAATAACTTGTGGTTGATTACTAATTGAAACATTATTTTTTGATACTTTAATTTTTGTATCCTTTTCAGTTATCTCTATTTCTGTAAGATTAAATTCTTTTAAATAATCACTTAATTCTTTAATTATTTTTTTATCTATTTTCATTTTGCAGAATCTTTTGTAATGAAATTATGGCCAAAATATATCCTTCAGCACCTAATCCAAAAATTCCTCCAGTTACGACACCACTTATAAGTGATTTATGTCTAAATTCTTCTCTTTTATAAATATTAGATAAATGTATCTCGATTATTGGTTTTTTGAATAAATCTAGAGCATCTCTTATAGCCACAGAAGTATGAGTAAATGCAGCGGCATTTATAATCATACCATCAAATTTTTTCCTAGCATCTTGAATAATATTAACAAGATCTCCTTCAACATTAGATTGAGCAAATTCAACATCAAGACCAATTTCTTTTGCTTTTTTAGAACAATTCTCTTTAAGTTGGCCATACGTAGTTGATCCATATTGTGATTGTTCTCTTTCTCCTAATAGATTAAGATTTGGACCATTAATAATAATTATTTTATTATTCATTCAGCACTTATATACGATGAAAAAAATAAAAAAAATAAAAATTAAAATAAATGGTAAAATCAAATCTATAATTCAAGATTCCAATCTCTCTATGGTGTTAAAAAATCTAAAAATACCATTAAATAAAGTAGCAATTGAGCTTAATGAGGAAATAATAGATAAAAAAAAAATTAATAAAATAAAATTAAATAAAAATGATAAAATTGAAATAGTTCACTTTATTGGAGGTGGTTAGTTTGAAAAAAGATAGTCTAATTATTGCGAATAAAAAATTTAATTCCAGATTAATTGTTGGAACAGGAAAATATAAAAGTATGTCAGAGTGCGCAAAAGCAATTAAACTTTCTGGAGCAGAAATTGTAACAGTTGCTGTAAGAAGAGTTAATATTTCAGATAAAAATAAGCCTTTGCTTATGGATTATGTTGATCCAAAAAAAATTACATATTTACCCAATACTGCTGGATGTTTTAATTCAAAAGACGCTTTGAGAACTTTGAGATTAGCAAGAGAAATAGGTGGTTGGAAGTTAGTTAAATTAGAAGTTTTAGGAGATAAAAAGAATTTATTTCCTGACATGATTGAAACTTTAAAATCTACAGAAGTTCTCGCTAAAGAAGGTTTTAAGGTCATGGTTTATTGTAATGATGATCCATTAATGGCTAAGCGTTTAGAGAATTCAGGTGCTGACGCAATTATGCCCCTAGCTGCACCAATTGGATCAGGACTAGGCATACAAAACAAAATTAATATTCAAATAATTAGAAAACAAACCAAACTTCCACTAATTATTGATGCTGGTTTGGGTCAAGCTTCAGATGCTACAATTGCAATGGAATTAGGATGTGACGGAGTGCTTGTCAACACTGCTATAGCAAAAGCAAAAAAACCATTTGAAATGGCTTTAGCTTTTAAAAATGCTGTTATTGCAGGAAGACAATCTTACAAATCTGGAAGAATAGATAAAATTTTAATGGGTAATCCATCCTCACCATCAAAAGGAATTATTTAGTCTTTTTATAATACCTTTTTTTATTATATTTTTTTTTATTAATTTTTTTAATTTCTTTTTTTTCTGAAAATTTATCTTCTTTATTTTGTGTTTCTAAATTTTTTAATTTTTCATAATATTCTAATAACTCTAACGTTTTTTTTGATTTATTTTTTATGTCTATAATGTACTCAGGTATAATTAAAGAATTATCACTAATAATATCTATTTTCATTTTATTTTTTTTCTCAAAATAAGTTAAGTCATTAACAAAGTTTTCTTTAAGGAAATTGGAAATTTTTTCACAAACTTTTAATTCAACAAATTTAGCTTTGTTAATTACAGCTTTTAACTCGACAATTTTTAAAAGTTTTTGAGCAAAAGACTCGTCTGTTAATGTAACTTTCCACTTTATTGCGCTTTCCCTAAGTCTTTGTCTTGACATCTCTAATAGACCAAAATTACTTATTCTACCAATTTGAATTCTCGCTCTATCTGACCTACATTTTTCTTTAAGTTTTCTTTCTACCAACCTCCTATTTCCATAACTAAGCATATCAATAAAATCTATAATGATTAAACCAGACAAATCTCTTATCTTTATTTGTCTTGCAATTTCTTCTGCAGCTTCAATATTCGTATCTAAAGCAGTGCTTTCAACATTTTTTCCTTTTATTGAACTTCCAGAATTTATATCAATAGAAACCAAAGCCTCTGTAGGGTTAATAACCAAATATCCACCTGATTTAAGTTTAATTTCAGAGTCAAATATCTGATTTAACTTTTGTTCAATATTTTCTTGAATAAATAGTGGAATTTTTCCTCTATATTTTTTTACTTTTTTTACACTTGATGGCATCATAGTTTTCATGAATGATTGAGCTTTTTTATAACCCTCGTTACCTTCTACAATTATATTTTGTGTATTTTCGTCAAACATATCTCTTAAAGTTCTTTTAATTATTTCACTTTCTTGATGAATTAAAGAAGGAGCGATAGAGTTTATCGCATTTTCTTTTATTTGACTCCAAGAATTGATTAAAGTTGTTAAATCACTATTTATTTCATTTTTTGTTTTGTTGCTTCCAGCAGTTCTAACTATTAATCCCATTTCTTTAGGAATTTTAATTTCATTTAAAATTGTTCTTATTTTTTTTCTATCAGCAGGATTAAATATTTTTCTTGAAATACCTCCTCCCTTAGGAGTGTTTGGCATTAATACTATGTACTTACCAGCAATAGAAATAAAGGTACTTAATGCAGCACCTTTTTGGCCTCTTTCATCTTTAACAACTTGTACAAGAATTACTTGATTGGGTTTAATTACTTCCTGAATTTTATATCTTTTAAATTTAAATCTAAGTTCCTTTTTTTTTTCTTTTTCATCAATCAAATTTTCTTTTTCAATAATATTTTCTTTATTAGTTATATCTTCCTCTATTTTTTCTATAGGATCATCAATTTCGAGTTTTCCTTGAGCAATATTTTCTTCTTCTTTAGCTTCAACTTCTCTTGAAAGTTCTTCTCTAGCTTTTTCTTCTTCTTCTTTAATTTTTTCTAAATCTGCTTTTGGTATTTGATAATAATCTGATTGAATATCGTTAAAAGATAAAAACCCATGTCTTTCTCTACCAAAATCAACAAAGGCTGCCTGTAAAGATGGTTCAATTCTACTTACTTTACCTAAATAAATATTATTTTTAATTAAGTTATTTTTTAAACCTTCGTATTCGTAATCTTCAATATTTTCGCCTGATTTAAGAACAACTCTAGTTTCGTTTGGATGCGACGCATCAATGTATAAATTTTTTTCCATAATTTTGTGAATGTTAATTTCATTAATAATTTAATTTTTAAAATTTTGTTTAATTTTTTTGCCATATCTTTAACAAATTCCAAGTTATAATGAAATTAAAATGAATAAATTTATAAGAAATATCTTTATTTTATTAACGTCTTTTATTCTTTTATCAGGAATTTCGATAATGAGTATATTATGGGCTTATTCTAATGATTTACCAGATTATAAATTTCTTAAAAATTACAAACCTCCTGTTTCCAGTAAAGTTTACTCTGGTAATGGTGATTTGGTGGCAGATTTTTCACAGGAAAAAAGAGTATTTGTTCCATTTAATTCAATTCCAAAAAATGTAATTAACGCATTTTTATCTGCCGAAGATAAAAATTTTTTTAAACATCCAGGTGTTGATGCTAAAGGTGTTATTAGAGCAGTAATTAATAATATTTCAAATATTTTATCATCTAAAAGGTTAGAGGGAGCATCTACAATTACTCAACAGGTAGCAAAAAACTTTCTACTTACAAATGAAGTAAGTTTAAATAGGAAAATTAAAGAAGCAATTCTAGCTTTTAGAATAGAGAGAGCATTATCTAAAGAAAGAATTCTGGAACTTTATCTAAACCAAATTTATCTAGGAAGTGGAGCGTATGGAGTAGCCGCTGCAAGCTTAAAATATTTTGATAAATCTATTAAAGATTTAAATTACTCAGAAGCTGCTTTACTAGCAGCCTTGCCGAAAGCACCTAGTAGATATAATCCCTATAGAGATCCAGATATAGCGAAATTTAGAAGAAATTTAGTTTTAAAAAATTTGTTAGAGAATAATTATCTAACTTCAGAGTGGTATGAAAAACTTACAAAAGAGGAAATAATTTTAAAAAAAAATAAAAAAATTTATTTAGAAGATACTCAATATTTTATTGAAGACGTGAGAAAAAGTGTAATTGAAACTTTGAGCTATGATAAAGTTTATAAACAAGGATTTAATATCAATACTCCAATAGATTTAAATTTACAAAAAATTGCAACAAAATCACTTAGAGATGGTTTAATAGCATATGATAAAAGAAAGGGATGGAGAGGACCTATTACTAACAGGATTTATAATTCAGAATGGAAAAAAGATTTAGAAAAGTATAAATTAGAAAATTCTATTGATTGGAAATTAGCAATAGTCAAAAAGATAAATAAATTTTCGGCAGAAATAGAAACTGAGGATAATATCAAAGGTATTATAGAATATCAGAGTATTTCTTGGACAAAGAAAGAATTTAATAAATTATTAAAACCTGGTGATGTTATTTATGTTCAAAATGTTAAAGAAAGTATTTTCAATTTACAACAATTACCAAAAGTAAATGGTGGAATTGTTGTGATGGATCCATTTACAGGAAGAGTTTTAGCACTTAGTGGTGGTTTTAGTTTTAAGCAAAGTGAATTTAACAGAGCAACTCAAGCCAAAAGACAGCCCGGATCAGCTTTTAAACCATTTGTTTATGCATTAGCTTTAGAGAATAATTTTACACCAACATCATTAGTTCTAGATGCACCACTAGTTTTAGACCAAGGAGATGATTTAAAAATGTGGAAACCAGAAAATTATGGAAAAAAATTTTATGGACCTTCGACTTTAAGGGTTGGTTTGGAGAAATCTAGAAATTTAATGACGGTTAGAATAGCCCAAAATCTCGGTGTAGAGAAAATAGTTGATTTTTCAAAAGCATTAAAAATTTATGATAATCCAGAAGAACTATTATCTATATCTTTGGGATCTGCTGAAACAACTTTGTTAAAGCTTACATCTGCTTATTCAGTTTTTGTTAATGGCGGAAAACTCGTTGAACCAATACTGATAGATAGAATTCAAGATAGTGAGGGAAACACAATTTTTAATAATGATAAAAGAAAATGTATTAATTGTGATCAAATTTCTTATTTAACCAATGATTATCCAGAGATTAAAAATAACTATACACAAATTTTTTCTCCAGAAACAGCTTTTCAAATGACATCAATTTTGGAAGGAGTTGTTCAAAGAGGTACAGCTAAAAAACTAAAAGACTTAAATTTAAATATTGCAGGTAAAACTGGAACAACAAATAAAAATACAGATACTTGGTTTATAGGTTTTACTTCAAATATACTTGTTGGTGTTTATGTTGGTTCAGATAATCCAACTCCATTAGGAAAATATGAAACAGGATCTAAAACAGCTTTGCCAATATTCAAAAGTTTTATAAGTGATTCTGTTAACAAATATGATGCAAGACCATTTAAGGCTGCAAAAGGAACAGTGATGATGGTTGTTGACCCCTTAACAGGTCAAAAAGCAAAATTTAACTCAAAGAATACTATTATTGAGGTTTTTAAAAAAAAAAATGTGGTTGATGGAAAAGTACTTTACACAAATTCAGATAGATTAGATGCAAATAATATACTAAAGTTTTACTAATGGATAATAATTATCAAAATTTTAAAGATGAAGTTGAA
>CACJNV010000023.1 GCA_902594865.1 uncultured Pelagibacteraceae bacterium
TTTAGATAAAGATTTTGTAAAAGATTTATCATCAAAGCTTTTTGAATGGACCGGTGAGAGATGGATTATTACGTTTAGTAAATTAAAAGGGCAAATGTCAGTAAAAGATAAAGAAAAAAATGTTAAAAAACAGTTAATGGATGAAATGAAAAATTCAGAAATATTTAAAAGTGTGATTGATAAATTTCCTGATGCCGAATTAATAGATGTAAATTCAAACAAAGATGGAGTTGATAATGACTGATTTTAGTAAAATTTTGGATAAAGCAAAAGAACTTGAGGCAAAAATGAAAGAAAGCCAACAAAAGATTAAGGAAATTAGAGTTGAAGGAGTTTCGGGTTCAAATTCTGTAAAGATAACTTTGGATGGAGAGGGAGAGATGCAAACAATAAAGTTATCTGATGAAATTATGAAAGAGGACAAAACCATAATTGAAGATTTAATTGTTGCAGCACATAATAGTGCTAAATCTCAACTTAAATCAAAAACAACTGAGGAAATTTCAAAAGCAACTGGAGGTTTTGGAATTCCAGGTTTTAAATGGCCTTTATAATAGATGCAAAACATCAGTGAGATAGAAGAATTAATTAAATTAATTTCAAAACTTCCAGGTTTAGGTCCTAAATCAGCTAAAAGAATTGTTTTAAAATTAATAAATAATCGTGACGAACTTGTAAAACCTATGGCAAATACATTGGCACAAGTTTATAAAAATGTAGTTAGATGCAATTCATGTGGTGCATTAAAGTCAAATTCAAATGGATGCCTAAATTGTGAGAATACAAAAGAAAAATATAATAAAATTTGTGTAGTAGAGGATATTGCAGACCAATGGTCGATTGAAAATTCAAATATATTTCAGGGCTATTTTCATATTTTAGGAGGGACAATTTCTTCAGTTGGCCAAAGAAAAGAAGATTTATTAATTAACTCATTAGTCGAAAGAGTTAATAGAGATAAAATCGAAGAGGTAATTCTTGCAACTAGTGCAACTGTTGAAGGTCAAACCACTGCATATTATATCCAAGATAGTCTAAAACATTTAGATGTTAAAATTACTAAATTAGCACAAGGTTTGCCAGTAGGAGGAGAGATTGAAAGTTTAGATGATGGGACTTTATTTTCTGCTTTTAAAAATCGATCTAATTTGATTTCGAACTCAGATTAGATTTTTTTTTTAACCTATTTAGATGAAGTAATGGTTCAGTATAACCTGAAGGTTGCTCCTTACCTTTAAAAACTAAATCACACGCAGTTTGAAACGCTATAGAATTTTCATAATCATCACTCATTTTAACATATAGCCGATCATCTTTGTTCTGATCATCTACTATTTTGGCCATATCTTTCATTATTTCAGTTACTTGTATTTTTGTTGTTATTCCATGATGAATCCAGTTGGCTATATGTTGTGAAGAAATTCTTAGAGTTGCTCTATCTTCCATCAAGCCAATGTTGTTAATATCAGGAACTTTTGAACAACCCACACCTTGGTCGACCCACCTTACAACATAGCCTAATAAAGTTTGTGCAGAGTTTGAAATTTCTTTATTTATGTCCTCTACAGACCAATTAGGTCTATCTGCTATTGGAATTGTTAAAAGATCATCAAGCTTGGCTGGTTCTCTATTAGTTAATTTTTTTTGTTCATCGAAAATATTTATTTCATGATAATGTAGAGCATGTAAAGCAGCTGCTGTTGGTGATGGAACCCACGCACAGTTTGCACCTGCTTTTAAGTGTCCTGTTTTTTGCTCCATCATATCTCTCATTTTATCTGGCATTGCCCACATTCCTTTTCCAATTTGAGCTTTACCAGAAAACCCACAACTTAAACCAATATCAACATTGTTATTTTCGTATGCAGTAATCCATTTAGATGATTTCATATCACCTTTTTTAATCATAGGACCGGCCTCCATTGATGTATGCATTTCATCACCAGTTCTATCTAAAAAACCAGTATTTATAAAAAAAACTCTATTTTTAAGACTTCTAATACATTCTTTTAAATTTGCTGATGTTCTTCGCTCTTCATCCATAATCCCAATCTTACATGTGTACTTAGGTAAATTTAGAACTTCCTCAACTTTAGAAAAAATTAAATCTGTAAATGTCGTCTCGTCTGGACCATGCATTTTAGGTTTTACAATATAAACTGATCCAGTTCTTGAATTATTCTTATTTTTAATATCATGTAAAGCGGCCGCTGTAGTTATAAATGCATCCATGATACCCTCAGGTATTTCACTTCCATCACTTAATAAAATTGAAGGGTTAGTCATTAAATGACCAACGTTTCTTACAAGCAATAAGCTTCTACCATGTAACTTTAAGCCCTTGCCATCTTTTGAGATATAACTTCTATGTGGATTTAATTTTCTCTCAAATATTTTACCTTCTTTTTCAAATTTTGACTTAAGATTTCCTTTCATTAGACCCAGCCAATTTCGATAACAAATAATTTTATCTTCCGAGTCAACTGCTGCTACACTATCTTCATTATCACAAATCGTTGATACTGCTGATTCTAGTATAATATCACTAATACCAGCGTGATCTTGTTGGGCAGCAAAAGCCCTTGAGTCTTTTAGAATTTCAATATGTAAATTATTATTTTTTAAAATAATTGCAGAAGGATTATCACTTTCACCTCTGTGTCCAATAAATTTATTTTCATCTTCCAAATCAAAAATATCAGCACCTTTTAAAGCTTTTAATTTTCCATATTTTACAGCAAAACTTGTAATTTTATTCCAGCTTAGTCCAGCTAATGGGAAGTGCTTATCTAAAAAATCCCTCCCATATTTTATAACCATTTCACCTCTCAAAGGATCATACCTTTCAGATACGCTATCTTCAGATTGTTCAATTACATCTGTACCATAAAGACTATCATATAAACTCATCCATCTAGCATTCGCAGCATTTAATGCATATCTTGCATTCATGACAGGCACAACCAATTGAGGTCCAGCTATACTTGCAATTTCTTCATCAACATTTTTAGTTTCTATTTTAAAATCAGGTCCTTCATTTTTTAAATAACCAATTTCTAATAAAAATTTTTTATACTCATCTAAATTAAATTCTTTACCTTTATTTTTGATATGCCAATCGTCTATTTTCTTCTGTAAATCTTCCCTTAATTTAATTAATTTTTTATTTTTTGGTGCAAGCTCATCGAGTGTTTTTTCTAGACCTAACCAAAAATTTTCTGAAGACACATTTGTATTTTTCAATAATTCATCATTTACAAAGTTTGATAGCTTTTCAGATACTTGAAGATTATTAATTTTAATATATTTTTCTTGCATAGCACTTGAGTTCGTACCCCATCTGTATTTTTGCCTGAGAGCTTTACTCCTTCGGCGGAAATCAATCTCTTTCCAGAGTGTTATGCTTTAATCGGTCCTTTTGCCTGAGAGTTTCCGGGGTGGTTGCTCCTTCGGCGCTATAATAAATAGTCTCTCCCGATAATGAATTTGTATCTGTTAAATAATTTAAGTCAATTAATAAGAATTGCACTTTATTTAATATCATTTTATTGCCTTTTTTGTATTTTAACCATCAGCTATAAATAAAATATGAAGAATTATCTAAATTTTGAAACTGAAATTAAAGATCTAGAAAATGAACTAGAAAAATTAAAAGATCCCTTCAATCAAGAGGGATTATCAGAAGTCGATACACAAAAAATTTCAATTACTCAAAATGAAATAGATGAAAAATTAAAAAATATTTATTCTAATCTAGATCCCTGGCAGACTACTATGGTTGCTCGTCACGAAGATAGACCTAAAGCAAAATTTTTTATTGATAATTTGTTTGATGATTTCATCTCACTATCGGGAGATAGATATTATGGAGAGGATAAATCAGTTTTAACTGGATTTGCAAAATTTAATGGAAAATCTGTATTAGTGATAGGTCAAGAAAAAGGAGAAGATTTAGATAGCAGAATAGAAAGAAATTTTGGAATGATGAGACCTGAAGGTTATAGAAAAACAATAAGATTAATGAACTTAGCAAACAAATTTAATATTCCAATAATCTCTTTTATCGATACCCCGGGCGCATACCCAGGCGTAGGGGCTGAAGAGCGAGGACAAGCGGAGGCGATTGCAAAATCTATAGAATGCTGCATGGAACTTAAAGTTCCAACAATTGCAATAATTATAGGAGAGGGTGGTTCTGGTGGTGCAATTGCATTAGCCTCATCAAACAAAGTTCTTATGCTAGAAAATGCAATTTACTCAGTAATATCTCCAGAGGGATGTGCAACTATTCTTTGGAGAGATCCAAAAAAAATGCTCGATGCCGCAAAAGCCATGAAGCTTTCAGCTAAAGATTTATTAAAAATAAAAGTTATTGATGAAATAATTGACGAGCCATTAGGTGGTGCACATAGAGATAGAGATATCATATTAAATAACGTTAGAGAAACTTTAACAAAAAATTTAAATCACTTTGATGAATTATCTTCTGAAGAAATAATGAATGAGAGAAAAAACAAATTTCTTAAAATTGGAAGGAATGATGGTTTTATGACCAGTGCTGAAGATCTAAGTACATTAACAGTTAAGGAAAATAATTTCGATAAAATTTTAAAATCAAAAAAAGTGTTATTAGCTATTCTTGGCGGATTGATTTTAATTTCTACAACGCTATTGTTAATTTAAATTTTATAACGCACCACAGCAGTGCTTAAATTTTTTACCTGAACCACAATAACATGGCTCATTTCTCCCAATTTTTTTATTTTTTGCAATTTGTTTATATTTATCATCTCTTTTATTTTCGTCATTTTGCTTGTTTTCGACGACAACTTTTAAGTTCATAAGGATAGTTACATAATCTAATTTTAATTTTTCTAAAAGATTTGAAAATAATTCAAATGCTTCTTTTTTATATTCAACCAATGGATCTCTTTGACCATAAGATCTTAGACCTATTACTTGTCTTAATTGCTCTAAATATTGAATATGTGATTTCCAATTTAAATCAATTGATTGAAGAAAAATTCTTTTTTCAATATCTTTCGCATAATCTTCACCCAGAATTTTAATCCGTTCTTGTCTTGTTTCTTGAAATTTATTAGAAATTTTTTCTCTGAAATCTTTATCTTTTGACTCAATGAAATCCTTAAATTCAGTTTCTTCAAAGCTTTTCCCGACTATTTGCTTAGTTTTATTACTAAATTCATTACTTTTAGGATTGGATAAATTTGAAATTTTTAACTTTATTAAATCATCAGATATTTCTTTTAAAAATTCATCTGAATAATCAAAGATATTTTCACTATTCATTGCATTTTTTCTTTGTGAAAATACAACATGCCTTTGATCATTTAGAACGTTATCAAATTTAATAAGTGTTTTTCTTATATCAAAATTTCTAGCTTCAACTTTCTGCTGGGCTCTCTCTAATGCTTTATTAATCCATGGATGATCAATACTTTCACCGTCTTTGAGTCCTAGTTTTTCTAGCATAGTATTCATAGACTCTGATCCAAAAATTCTCATTAAATCATCTTCAAGACTAACATAAAATACTGAACTTCCTTCATCTCCCTGTCTTCCAGATCTTCCTCTTGCCTGGTTATCGACTCTTCTAGACTCCATTCTCTCTGTGCCAATTACAAATAAACCACCTAAGGATTTAATTTTATCTTTATCTATTTTAAGTTGGTCTTCTGGAATAGAACCTTTCTTACCACCAAGTTGAATATCAACTCCTCTTCCCGAAATACTTGTTGTAATTATTAATGAATTTTCTTTTCCTGCATTTGCAATTATCTCAGCCTCATTTTCATGATTTTTTGCATTTAACACTACATGTTTAATATTTTTTTGATTTAATAAATTTGAATAAACTTCAGACTTATTAATGCTTGAGGTAAATACTAAAATAGGTTGACCTATTTTATTTCTTTCAATTATTTTTTCTAAAATAGCATCATTCTTTTCTTTTTCTGTTCTAAAAATTAAATCATTAAAATCCTTTCGGATCATTTCTTTGTTTGTAGGAATAACAACAACAGGCAGATTATAAATTTCAAAAAATTCCTCAGACTCTGTAGCAGCTGTACCAGTACAACCAGATATTTTTTTATAAAGTTTAAAATAATTTTGATAAGTTATTGAAGCTAATGTTTGGTTTTCAGCCTGAATTTGTATTTTTTCTTTAGCTTCAAGAGCTTGATGTAAACCATCTCCAAAACGCCTACCCTCTAAAATTCTTCCAGTAAGTTCGTCAATAATTTTAAGACTTCCATCTGCTACAATATAATCTTTTCCTTTTCCAAATAAATGATTTGCACGTAATGCTTGATTAACGTGATGAACCAAATGTAAATTTTCTGGATCATAAAAATTATTATTTTTTAGAATTCCAGCATTAGAAAAAAGTTTTTCCACATTATTTATTCCATCATTTGTTAATAAAACACTTTTTTCTTTTTCATCTATCTCATAATCTTTATCGTTTAAATTTCTTATTAGTTTATCAATTGCTAAATATTGAGCTGTTTTATCCTCAGCAGCTCCAGATATAACCAGAGGTGTTCTTGCTTCATCAATCAAACAAGAATCTATCTCGTCTACAATTGAAAAATTATGTTCTCTCTGAACCATTTGTTCCTCAGAGAATTTCATATTGTCTCTCAGGTAATCAAAACCTAATTCACTGTTAGTTGCATATGTAATGTCACATTTGTAATTTTTTTTACGCTCAGTATCATCTTGATAATTATTAATAAATCCAGAAGTTAGACCTAGAAAATTATATATCTCCCCCATTTCTATGGAGTCTCTTTTTGCAAGATAATCATTAACAGTAACTATATGAACACCTTTTTCGCTTAAGGCATTTAAGTAAGCAGCTAATGTGATTGTTAAAGTTTTTCCTTCTCCAGTTCTCATTTCAGCAATTTTACCCTGATGCAAAGCAACACCCCCAATTAACTGAACGTTAAAGTGTCTCTCGTTACGTGTTCTTTTGGCAGCTTCTCTAACTAAAGCAAAAGCCTCAGGAAGTAACTCGTCTAAAGTTTTTCCATCTTTTAACTGATTTCTAAATTCATTAGTTTTTTTTGGAAAGTCTTCGTCATTTAAATTTTTAAAATCTTCCTCGTATGAGTTTATTTTTTCAACAATTTTACCAATTCTATCTAGC
>CACJNV010000024.1 GCA_902594865.1 uncultured Pelagibacteraceae bacterium
TTTTAAAGTTCCAAATGGTGCAAATAAGAAAAATTTAAAAAAGAATATAGAAAAAATATTTAAAGTTAATGTGACTAAGATAAATATTATTAACAAACAAAATAGAACAAAAGTTACCAGAGGTAGAAAAGTAAAAGTATCTGGATATAAGAAAGCAATAATTACTCTAAAAAAAGGTCAGAGCATTGATCTAACAACAGGAATTTAATAAATGGCATTAAAAACTTTTAAACCATATACAAAATCTACAAGAGGTACCATTTTAGTTGATAGAACTGGTTTATGGAAAGGTAAACCATTCAAGACCTTAGTTTCACCTAAAAATGCGATGAAAGGTAGAAATAATAACGGTCATATTACCTCTATTAATAGGGCTGGTGGACATAAAAAAATGTACAGACATGTGGATTTTTATAGAAAAAAATTCGACATGGAAGCCACAGTTGAAAGAATTGAATATGATCCTAATAGATCATGCTACATCATGTTAGTTAAATTTGAGGATGGTACTCACTCATATTTCTTAGCACCACAAAAAATTAAAGTTGGAGATAAAGTTGAAAGTGGTTCTAAAAAAGAAATTAAAGTAGGCAATTGTATGCCATTACAAGATATACCAGTGGGTATCAATATACATAATGTTGAGATACAGCCAGGTGGTGGTGGAAAAATAGCTAGAGCAGCTGGTTCATCAGTTACTATTAGTGGTTTAGATGGAAACTATAGTTTAATAAAATTAGCCTCAGGTGAAGTGAGAAAAATAGATTCAAGAGCTTTAGCTACAATTGGAATTTTAAGTAATCCAGATCAAAAAAATATTAAAATTGGAAAAGCAGGTAGATCAAGATGGTTGGGCAGAAGACCTCATACTAGAGGTGTTGTTAAAAACCCTGTTGATCATCCACATGGAGGTGGTGAAGGAAAATCCGCTGGAGGAAGACATCCAGTTTCACCTACAGGACAATCTGCTAAAGGTTTAAAAACTCGAGATAATAAGAGAACAGATAAATTTATAGTTAAGAGAAGAAATAAGAGGAAGGATACTAAGTAATGGCTAGAGCAGTTTGGAAAGGACCGTTTGTAGAGGAAAGCTTAATGAAGAAAGTAGATAAGTATAAAGACGATCCAAAAAAAATTCCTATTAAAACTTGGTCAAGAAAATCTACAATTTTGCCTGATTTTGTAGGGGTCAGTTTCCAAATTTATAATGGCAAAAAATTTATACCAATAACTGTTTCAGAGGATATGGTTGGACATAAACTAGGTGAGTTTGCACCAACTAGAACGTTCTTTGGTCATACACCAGCTGATAAAAAAGCTAAACCAGCAACAGCAGAGAAGAAATAATTATGGGTAAAAAAAAGAAAATTGATAAAACTAACGACAAAACAGTAAAGTCTGTAAACAACGGTATTAGATCAAGTGTTAGAAAGCTAAATCCAATACTAAAAAGCATTGTTGGCAAAAAAGTTGATGTTGCAATTAGAGATTTACAATTTTCAGAAAAGAGGGTTACTAGAGATGTTAGAAAAACTATTAGTTCAGCAGTAGCCAATGCTGAAAATAATTTTCAATACGATATTGATAAATTAATAGTTAAAGAAGCATATTGTGGAAAAAAAATAGTTATGAAAAGATTTAGACCAAGAGCCAAAGGAAGAGCGGCACCAATATTAAAACCTTGGTCAACTGTTACAATAATTTTATCAGAAGCAAAACAAATGGAGAAGCATGGGGCAAAAAGTTAATCCTGTAGGTTTTAGATTAGGTGTCAACAGAGGATGGGACTCTGTATGGTATGCTAAGAAAAAAGATTTTGGAAATTATCTAATCGAAGATTTTAAAATTAGAGAATATATCAAGAAAAATGTAATCAACTCTGGTGTATCTAAGGTAATGATCGAAAGAACCTCTAATAAGTGTTATGTTACAATTTACACTTCTAGACCAGGATTTGTGATTGGTAAAAAAGGAAGTGATATTGACAAAATAAAAAATAATCTCTCAAAATTAACTACAAATGAAGTAAATCTAAACATAAAAGAGGTAAAAAAACCTGAGACAAATGCTTATTTAGTAGCTGAAAACATAGCTCAGCAGCTTGTTAAAAGAATTTCTTATAGAAGAGCCATGAAAAGAGCAATGCAATCATGTATTAGGCTTGGAGCAAAAGGAATTAAAGTTTCTGTGAGTGGAAGACTTGGTGGAAATGAAATAGCTAGAACAGAGTGGTTAAGAGATGGAAGTATTCCATCACACACTTTAAGAGCTGATATAGATTATGCAGAAGCAGAGGCTCTTACAACTTATGGAATTATAGGAATTAAAGTTTGGATTTATAAAGGTGAAGTTTTTGCTAGAGAATTTAGTCAAGAGACAAACAAGGTAACACCAAAGGAAGGTAAACAATAATGCTTCAACCAGTAAGAACAAAATGGAGAAAAGCTCATAAAGGTAGAATTCATGGTAATGCTACAAGAGCAAGTACTATTAATTATGGTGCTTACGCATTAAAAGCTTTACAGCCTGAAAGAGTTACTGGAAAACAGATTGAAGCTGCAAGAGTTGCTTTAACAAGACATATGAAAAGACAAGGAAGAGTTTGGACAAGAATATTTCCAAATATACCAGTTTCGAAAAAACCAATTGAAGTCCGAATGGGTAAAGGAAAAGGTTCACCTGAGTACTTCGCATGTAGAGTAAAACCAGGAAGAATATTATTTGAAGTTGATGGTGTTTCGGAACAAATTGCAAAAGAAGCTTTATACAAAGCATCAGCAAAATTACCTATAAAGACCAAAACAATTAAGAGATATGCATAATGAAAAAACAAGAAATTAAAAAATTATCAAAGGACGAAATTGTGAAGAACATTGATAAACTTAAAAAAGATCTTTTTAATTTCAGATTTCAAAAAATGAATTCACAAGTAACAAACCCAGCTAAAATTGGCGAAACTAGAAAAACAATAGCAAGATTAAAAACAATTTTAAAAGGAAAAGCAAATGCCTAAAAAAATACTTACAGGTGTAGTTATAAGCGATAAACCAAACAAAACAGTTACGGTTATGGTAGAACGTAAATATTCTCACCCAGTTCTAAAAAAAGTAATAAGAGTTAGAAAAAACTATAATGCTCACGATGAAAATAATAAGTTTAAAACTGGTGACAAAGTTTCAATTATTGAGAGCAAACCATTTTCTAAAAATAAAAAATTTCAAGTTATGGAGAGTACAAAGTAATGATTGGTGTTCAAACAGAATTACAAGTTGCTGACAACACTGGTGCAAAAAGAATTGAGTGCATTAAAGTTCTAGGTGGATCAAAAAGAAGATACGCTAGTATCGGTGATACAATTGTGATTGCAGTTAAAGAGGCGATACCTAAAGGAAAAGTTAAAAAAGGATCTGTCCATAAAGCTGTTGTTGTAAGAGTTAAAAAAGGAATACATAGAAACGATGGTTCTAAAGTAAGATTTGACAATAATGCAGCTGTGTTAGTAGATGACAAAGGAGAACCAGTTGGAACAAGAATTTTTGGTCCAGTTACAAGAGAATTAAGAAGTAGAGGTCAAATGAAAATTATTTCTTTGGCGCCGGAGGTTTTATAATGATTAAAAAAGGTTTGAAAGTAAGAGTTTTAGCTGGCAGAGATAAAAAAAAGAGGGTGAAGTTATTGTTAAATCTTGTGCTACATCACACAATCTTCTTGTTAAATATCCAGAACTAGCTGTTTTAAGAGCCGTATCTGCTAATCCTTTTCTAGCTCCGTGTGTTGAATTGAAATACTCCAAAGCAGTCAATCCCTCTTTAAAGTTTGAGATAATCGGACTTTCAATAATTTCCCCTGAAGGCTTAGCAATCAAACCTCGCATACCAGCTAATTGTTTCATTTGAGCAGCAGATCCTCTAGCTCCGCTGTCAGCCATCATAAATACAGAATTTATTTTTAATCCTTCATCAGTTTTTTCCGTAGCCGAAATTCCCTTCATCATTTCACCAGCAACTTTATCTGTACACTTAGACCAAGCATCAACAACTTTATTGTATTTTTCACCTCTAGTAATTAAACCTTCGGCATATTGGGTTTCATAATCTGCAATTAATTTCTTAGTATCATCAATTAATTGAGTTTTATTTTCAGGAATTACAAGATCATCTTTTCCAAATGAAATTCCGGCTTTAAACGCATGTTTAAATCCTAAATCTTTAAGCTTATCACAGAAAATTACAGTTGTTTTTTGACCACAAAATCTAAATACAACATCAATTATTTCTGAAACTATTTTTTTAGGTAATAATCTATCTACTAAAGAGAACTTAATATTACTATTCTTTGGTAATAAATTTGCCAATAAAAATCTTCCAGCTGTAGAAGTGTATTTTTCTATTTTCTTATTCCCTTTCTCGTCTACAGTCTCGTATCTTGAAATGATAGTGCTATGAACATTTATTTGGCCAGATGATAGTGCAAATTCAATTTGGTCTGAATTTGTAAAGTATCCAGCTGGTTTATCAGATATAGGTTCTTGTGAAAGATAGTAAATTCCTAAAATCATATCCTGACTTGGAACGATAATTGGTTTACCATTTGATGGAGAAAGAATATTATTTGTGGATAACATTAAAATTCTTGCCTCTAACTGAGCTTCTAAACTTAATGGAACGTGAACTGCCATTTGGTCACCATCGAAGTCAGCATTAAATGCTGCACAAGTTAATGGGTGTAATTCAATTGCATCTCCTTCAATTAATTTTGGCTCAAACGCTTGAACTCCAAGCCTATGAAGCGTTGGTGCTCTATTTAAAAGTACCGGATGTTCTCTAACTATTAATTCTAAAGCGTCCCAAACTGCATTTGTTTCTTTTTCAACTAATTTTTTTGCTTGTTTAATTGTTGAAGCTAAGCCTAATTTATTTAATCTTGCATATAAAAATGGTTTAAATAATTCAAGAGCCATTTTTTTTGGTAAACCACACTCATGTAGCTTCAAATCAGGACCAACAACGATTACCGATCTTCCAGAATAATCAACTCGTTTACCTAATAAATTTTGTCTAAATCTTCCCTGTTTACCTTTTAACATTTCAGCAAGAGATTTGAGTGGTCTCTTACCTGTGCCTGTAATTACTCTACCTCTTCTTCCGTTATCAAAAAGAGCATCAACAGACTCTTGAAGCATCCTTTTTTCATTTCTTACAATGATATCTGGAGCTTTAAGATCCATTAATCTTTTTAATCTGTTATTTCTGTTAATTACTCTTCTATATAAATCGTTAAGATCTGAAGTAGCAAATCTTCCTCCGTCTAGAGGAACTAATGGTCTTAATTCTGGTGGTATAACTGGTACAACAGTCATAATCATCCACTCAGGTTTTTGACCTGTTTCAATAAATGATTCTATTAATTTTAATCTTTTAATTGCTCTTTCTTCATTAACTTTTGATTTAGTTTCTTTAATAAAGCTAACAAGATTTTTTCTTTCTAATTCTAAATCTAAATTTTTCAGCATCTCAAGAACAGCTTCTGCTCCTATTCCCGCTGTAAAACTTTCTTCACCAAACTCGTCCTGGTATTTTGCTAATTCTTCCTCATTTAAAAGTTGATTTTTTTGTAAACCAGTTAAACCAGGTTCTATTACTATAAAGTTTTCAAAATAAAGAACTCTCTCTATTTCTTTTAATTTCATGTCTACAGCCAAAGCAATTCTGCTTGGAAGAGACTTCAAGAACCAAATATGTGCTACAGGTGTAGCAAGATTAATGTGGCCCATTCTTTCTCTTCTTACATTTGATTTTGTAACCTCAACACCACATTTCTCACATATAATTCCTCTAAATTTCATTCGTTTATACTTGCCACATAAACACTCATAATCTTTTATTGGTCCAAAGATCCTTGCACAAAACAAACCATCTTTTTCAGGTCTAAACGTTCTATAATTAATTGTTTCAGGCTTTTTAATTTCACCAAATGTCCAAGATTTAATTTTTTCTGGGCTAGCAAGTGAAATTTTAATGCTATTAAAATTTTGAGCTTCTGAAATTTCACTGCCCTTAAATAGATCTGTTAATTCTTTTTTCATTAATTTAGCTCCACATTTAATGCTAATGATTTAATCTCTTTAACTAAAACGTTAAATGACTCTGGTATTCCAGACTCAAAATTCTCTTCACCTTTAACTATAGTCTCGTAAACTTTAACTCTTCCTGCAACGTCATCGGATTTAACAGTTAAAATTTCCTGCAAAGTATATGATGCACCATATGCTTCAAGTGCCCACACTTCCATTTCACCAAATCTTTGACCACCTAATTGTGCTTTACCACCAAGTGGTTGTTGTGTAACTAAACTGTAAGGTCCAGTAGATCTTGCATGAATTTTATCTTCAACTAAGTGATGAAGTTTTAGCATGTAGATTATTCCAACTGTAACCGGTCTATCAAATTTCTCCCCTGTTCTTCCATCCCATAAATAAGTTTGTCCTGATCCTGGTAAATTAGCTAGTTCAAGCATCTCAGTAACATTTTTTTCTTTAGCGCCATCAAAAACTGGCGTTGAGATTGCGATACCATTTTGTAAATTTTCACAAAGATCTTTGAATTCACTCTTGCTTAATTTATCCACTTTTTCGTTGAAAATTTCTTCGCCGTAAACAGATTTTAAGAATTTTTCGATTTTTTCTGTTCTTTCAATTTTTTTGTTATTTTCGTTTACTAAATTTTTAACTTGTTCACCAAATTCTTTACATGCCCA
>CACJNV010000025.1 GCA_902594865.1 uncultured Pelagibacteraceae bacterium
AATGAGTCTATAAAAAGGAATGAAAGAATTAAAACCATTGAAACGGAAATTGAAAGTTGGAAAAATTTGCTAACTAACTCAGAGAAAATGGTTAATGAACTAACACAAAGAAAAGAAAAATTATCAAAACAATTAAGTGATTTAGAAAATCAGCCCAGAGCACAGGCAGAAAGAAAAGGTCAAATTTCAGAAAATTTAAGAATTTCAGATAAAGAAAAAATTGATAATGAAGCGATTATAGATGAAACAGATCAAAAAATTGAACTGTTAAGAACGCAATTAAATGAAATACAAGAGCAATCAATTCAAATCAGGGAAAGAAAAGCAAGCTCAGGAGCTACAATTGAAGGTCTACAAAAAAGAAAAAGTGATCTCCTTGATAGAATTAGTTCTGAGTTAAATTTGAATGAAGATAATATTTTAGAAAATTCAAATTTAAACGGAGTAGAAGAGCTTCCAAATCCAGTTGATCAAGAAGATGCTTTGGACAAAAAAAAACAAGAAAGAGAAAAATTAGGGTCTGTAAATTTAAAAGCAGATGAAGAAACAAGTAAATATGAAGAAGAGATAAAAAAAATGGAACAGGATCGTGCCGACCTTGTTACCGCTATCGTGAAACTAAAAGATAGTATCAATGAACTTAATCAAAAAGGAAGGGAAAGATTGATTGAAGCCTTTGAAAAAGTTAATAGAAAATTTAATGAAGTTTATACAAAACTTTTCAATGGTGGAAATGCCAAACTAGAATTGGTAGACTCTGATGATCCACTTGAAGCAGGTTTAGAAATGTTAGTTAGTCCTCCGGGAAAAAGACTTCAATCTATAACTTTGTTATCTGGAGGTGAGCAAGCATTGACTGCCCTCTCTTTAATCTTTGCAGTATTTTTAACAAACCCTTCGCCTATATGTGTATTAGATGAGGTTGATGCACCGCTTGACGATGCTAATGTAACAAGATTTTGTAGTTTACTTGAGGAACTAATTAAAATCACCAATACCAAATTTATAATTGTAACTCATCATGCTTTAACTATGTCAAAAATGAACAGACTATATGGTGTGACTATGCCTCAAAAAGGAATTAGTCAACTAGTGGCTGTTGATTTACAAAAGGCAGAGAGTATGGTTGCTTAAACTATATAAATGCCGAAAGACCCTTTCAAAACTCGCTTAGAGATTGCAAAAAGCAAGATTTCAAAGAAAAATCTCTACAATAAGAAGAATGACCCCTCGCCTATAGGAACTGCATTCAAATTGAGCACAGAACTTGTTTCTGCAGTGGCTGTGGGGACAATTATTGGGTTTATTTTTGACAAGACCTTTGGTACTAAACCATGGTTTATATTAATATTTTTTTTTGTTGGTGTAGTTGCTGGAATAACCAATGTGATTAGATCCGCAAAAAAAATGCAAAAATAAATAAGTATTATGGCAGCAAATCCTATGTCCCAATTCGACGTTTATAGAATTGGACCTGAAATTAAAGTTGGAGCATTCGACATATCATTTACGAACGCAAGTTTGTTTATGATTTTAAGTACTGTATCTATTTTGTTAATTTTTAATTTAGGATCAAAAAAAAATTCAATATTACCAAACAAAATTCAATTATTAGCAGAACTTAGCTATACCTTTGTATCCAAAATGATTAGTGATACAGCTGGATCAAAAGCTAAACCATACTTTGCATTTATATTTTCTCTATTCATGTTTGTTTTATTTTGTAACATGTTTGGAATGATACCTTATACTTTCACTGTAACCAGTCATATCATTGTGACATTTGTGCTCGCAGCATTTATATTTATTGGAGTGACTGTAATTGGGTTTATTAAACATGGATTTGGGTATTTAAAATTATTTGTTCCAAGTGGAGTTCCTGCAGTATTACTCCCTTTAATTGTTGTTATAGAAATTATTTCTTATTTAAGTAGACCTATAAGTTTATCAGTTAGGTTATTTGCCAATATGATGGCTGGTCATACAATGATGAAAGTTTTCGGAGGCTTTGTAATTAGCCTTGGAATAGTTGGTGGGTGGCTTCCACTAAGTTTTTCGGTTGCGTTAACTGGTTTGGAGATCTTGGTTGCTTTTCTTCAAGCTTATGTTTTTGCAATCTTAACCTGCATCTATTTAAATGATGCATTAAATTTACACCATTAATAACAGAGGAGGATATAATGGAATTAGAAGCAGCAAAAATGATCGGAGCAGGTTTAGCAGCAATTGCTTTAGCTGGAGCCGGTGTTGGTATCGGAATAATTTTTGGAAATTATTTGTCTGGTGCAATGAGAAATCCATCTGCAGCACAAAAACAATTTCCTAACTTGCTTTTAGGTTTTGCACTCGCAGAAGCTACGGGATTATTCGGATTGGTAGTTGCGTTAATCATTCTCTTTGCGTTTTAAATTGATGGTTAAAAAAATATATTTTCAGTCAATATTTTTTAGCTTCTTTTTTATTAAAGAAGCTTTTGCAGCTGAAAGCGGAGGTATGCCTCAATTAAATCCAGAGTTTTGGGTTTCTCAAATTTTTTGGCTAATACTTACTTTTGGTATTATGTATTTAGTTTTATCTAAACTAATACTACCAAAAATCAGTAACAACTTAGAATCGAGAAAATCTCAAATATTAGAAAATATTGAGGCTGCTGAGAAACAAAGAGAAGATAGTGATGCAAAACTAAAAGAATACAGTGAAATTATATCTAAAAGCAAACTTGAGGCCAATAGTATTTTCAATCAAGCAAAAGAAAAAGCACTAAAAGACATTGGTGCAAAAAGAGAAGTGCTTGATAAGCAAATTGATAATGAAATTGCTGAGGCTGAAAAAGAAATAGATGCATTAAGAAAAAATGCGCCAGATAAAATAAATAAAATTGCTATTGAGACTTCATCTGAGTTATTGCAAAAACTAATTGGAGCAGAAGTTAATAACAGTAGTATATCTGCAATTGTTGACGATCTATTTAAAAGAAATGGAGATAAATACTATGGCAATTGATGCAACATTTTGGGTAGCCGTATCATTTATTATTTTTTTTGGAGCGTTAATTTACCTTAAAATTCCTCAAAAAATTTCTGAAATGTTAGATAAAATGATATCTGACATTAAAAATGAAATTAATGAAAGTGAAAAATTAAGAACCGAGGCAAAAACACTATTAGATAATTCACAAAAAAAATTAGATACAGCTCAGTCTGTTAGCAACGAAATTCTTGAGAACGCCAAAAAAGATGCAGATAGATTAATAATTGAGATGAATGATAAGTTTCATAAATCATCAGAAATTAAAAAAAATTTAACTGAAAATAAAATAAGTCAGATGAAAGAAGCGGCTTTAAAAGAAATTAAGGATGCATCAATAAAGATTGCCGTGGACTCAGTTAAAAAAATAATAACTACATCTGTAGACAAGTCAAAATTAGATGCTGTGTTTCAAAAAAATTTAGACGAAACTAAAGCAGAGTTAAAAAAAATTAACTCATAATACACTTACAATTTTTCAAAAAAGCTATAAATTATTAAAATGAATTCTATAGTCATTGGATCGGGATTTGGTGGGATCGCAGCAGCGCTGAGACTCAAGGCAAAAGGACATACAGTAAAATTAATAGAAAAACATCCAGACCTAGGTGGAAGAGCAAGAGTTTTTAAGAAAAACGGATTTATATATGATGCTGGACCAACAGTAATTACTGCACCCTACTTAATTAATGAATTGTTCGAGTTATTCAATAAAGATCCAAAAAATTATATAGAACTAACTCCACTTAAAATTTGGTACCAGTTTATTTTTGAGGACAAAACTAAATTTAACTATTCAGGCGACGAAATAGAGATGAAAGATCAAATTGAGAAGCTTAGCAAAGAAGATGTAGATGGATATGAAAAATTAGTTAATTTTACAAAAAAAATATTTGAGAAAGGTTTTTTAGAACTTGCAGATGTACCATTTGATAAACCTTTCGTAATGATGCAACAATTGCCTGCTCTATTAAAACTTAAAAGTTATAAATCAGTTTACTCACTTGTTTCATCTTATATAAAAAATGAAAAATTAAGAAGAATGCTTAGCATGCATCCTTTACTAGTTGGGGGAAATCCTTTTACCACCACTTCTATTTATGGATTAATTCTTTATTTAGAAAAAAAATGGGGAATACATTATTCAGTAGGAGGAACAGGAAATATAATTAAAGGTTTTGAAAAATTAATGAATGAAGTTGGTATTGAAATAATAAAAAACAGTGAAGTAACGGAAATTATATCAAAAAATAATAAAATAAGTGGTGTAAAATTAAATAATGAAAATGAAATTGGTGCAGATAATGTTGTTTGTAATGCAGATCCACCTGCATTTTATGAGAAAATGTTAAGCAAAAGCAAAGAGAATTCCATGTTGTTTAATTGGAAAAAAAACCGAATGGAATATTCTATGGGTTTATTTGTTTATTATTTTGGAACAAAAAAAATTTATGAGAATGTTGAACATCATACAATAAAGTTTGGAAATAAATATAAGGAACATCTTGATGACATATTTGATAAGAAAAAATTAAATAATGATATTAGCTATTATCTTCACAGACCTACAGCGACCGATAAAACTATGGCCCCAAAAGGAAATGATTGTTTTTATGTGTTAGTGCCTGTTCCAAACAATCAATCAAAAATAAATTGGGAAACTGAAGGTGAGAAAATGAAAAATCTTGTAATTGAAAAAATGGAAAAAGACTTAATGCCAGATCTTAAGAGTAATATAGTTGAGGACTTTTATCTAACACCTGATTACTTTGAAAAAGAATTAAACACAAAATTTGGATCAGGGTTTTCAATTCAACCTAAATTTACACAATCCGCATACTTTAGATTTCATAATAAATCAGAAATATATGATGGTTTGTACTTTGTTGGAGCAGGTACACATCCTGGGGCTGGGGTACCAGGTGTTCTCTCTTCTGCAAAGGTTTTAGATAAATTATTTTAATGTTAACAAAGAATTATTTAGCTATTTATGCAAAATCTTTTAATTGGGCAGGCTTTTTTTTACCAAAAAAAACCTATCAAAAATGCTCTGCACTTTATGATTTTTGCAGAGAAGCAGATAATATTGCTGATGATGAAAATAAGATAGAAGTAAAAAAAGATAATTTTATTCAATTTAAAAATAATTTTATAAATAAGAATTATGATGATCCAGTTATTAAAAACATGTGGGATCTTGTTAATGAATTTAATATTTCAACTAAAATTATAGACGATTTATTTGAAGGTATTAATTCTGATATTAAAGAAAATGTTAAACTTAACTCAAGAAAAGAAATATTAATATATTCATACAGGGTGGCTGGAACAGTTGGATTAATGATGGCTAAAATATTGAATGTTCAAAAAAAGCAATCTTTAAAATCA
Source organism: uncultured Pelagibacteraceae bacterium (assembly GCA_902594865.1). Lineage (GTDB taxonomy): Bacteria > Pseudomonadota > Alphaproteobacteria > Pelagibacterales > Pelagibacteraceae > Pelagibacter. Next base: position 5,416 of record CACJNV010000025.1, read on the forward strand.
GCTATTGATCTTGGAATTGCTATGCAATTAACGAATATTTCCAGGGATGTTATGGAAGATAAAAAAAATAATAGATTTTATATCAATGAAAGTTTTGAGGACATAAAGAATACAATCAAGCTTTCAGAAACGTTTTATGAAAACTCATTTTACTCAATTAAAGAAATACCATTAAGTTTCAGATTTTCTATTTTAGTTGCAAGAAGAGTTTATAGAAAAATAGGATATAAAATTTTAAATAAACAAAACATAGAAAATTATAAAAAGTCAGGAAAAATTTATGTTTCAAATATAGAAAAAATTATTGAAACTTTTTTATCAATTTTTGACTTAATTAAGTTATCACTTATAAGTAAAAACGATGATAATATTAGTCATGATCATAATTTAATTAATGAAGAAATAAATTTAAATGAAAGAATTTGATTACATAATTATAGGCGGAGGTTGCGCAGGTCTTTCATTAGCATATGAGCTGGAAGTTTATGAAAAATTAAAACATAAAACCTTAGCAATAATTGAGCCAAGAGAAGATTATAAAAGAGATAAAAACTGGTCATTTTGGAAGGTTTTTTCACACAACTTCGATGACTGTGTCAAAAAAAGTTGGAATAATTTTACAATAAATACACCCAATAATACGAAATATGTAGATTGCGAAAATACACCATATCAAACAATTGATAGTGGTATGTTCTACGAAAAAATACTTTCAAAACTTAATTTAAATAAAAATATTCAGTTTTTTAAAAGTATTGATGAAATAGATAAATTAAATTCAATTGTATTTAATAGTGTACCTAATTTTGAGAATAAACAGAGTGAGTTGTGGCAACACTTTTGTGGAGTTGAAATAGAAACAGACAAAGACTTTTTTGATGACGAAATATTCAATTTGATGGACTTTGCTTGTGATCAAAGAAACAAAGTTCATTTTTTTTATACGCTACCATTCACTAAGAGAAATGCATTAATTGAAACTACTTGGATATCTGAACTAAATAATGAAAAACTGAAAGATTATGATGAGCAAATTGATGATTATTTGAGTAAACATCTAAATATCAGAAACTGTAAAATTAACTTCAAAGAAACTGGAGCAATCCCACTTTTTAGACAAAAAAATTTGAAAAAATCAAATGAAATTTACATAGGCTCAGCAGGAGGCATGACTAGATTAAGTACGGGTTATACTTTCCTAAATATTCAAGAACA
>CACJNV010000026.1 GCA_902594865.1 uncultured Pelagibacteraceae bacterium
CATCTTGTTGCAAGGGTCCAATTTTAAAAAAAGATTTAGAAGAAAACTTGTGGGTGTGTCCAGATTGTAAGCGTCATCATAGAATAAAACCACATCAAAGATTTGATATTTTGTTTGGAAAAAATAAATATGAGATTTTCAAAACTCCAATACCAAAAGACGATCCACTAAATTGGACAGATTCTAAACCCTACAAAGAAAGACTAAAAAGTGCACGAAAAAAAACAGGATTAGAATGTGGAATGATAGTTGCCTCTGGAACTATAAATAATATTAAAATTACAGCTGTAGCTTCAGATTTTGATTTTTTAGGAGCTTCAATGGCAGCAGCAGAAGGTGAAGCTTTTTTATATGGAATACAGCATGCGATAGAAAATCAAACACCTTTTTTATGTATTAGCGCTGGTGGAGGAATGAGAATGATGGAAAGTTTAATTTCTTTATCTCAAATGACAAGAACAACACTTGCAATTAATGAATTAAAGAAAAACGGTCTTCCTTATTTAGTTTGTATCACTGATCCTACTGCAGGGGGTATTACTGCATCATACGCTATGTTAGGTGATATTCATATTGCAGAACCAGGAGCTTTAATTGCATTTGCAGGTGCAAGAGTAATACAAGGAACTGTTAAAGAAGAACTTCCAGAAGGTTTCCAAAAAAGTGAATATGTTGAAAAAACTGGTTTTGTCGATTTAATTGTTGAGCGTAAAGATCTTGCATCTAAAATTGGAACCTTATTATCAATATTGTTAAAGAAAAATTCTGATATAAGTGCTGAACAAAATGAAACTTCAGAAGATAGTCGGTCGCTTACAAGAGCTGCATCCTAAAGAAATAGATTTAAGTCTAGATCGTATTCAAAGTCTCTGCAAAAAATTAGGTAACCCTCAAGATAAAATCAAAGCAATTTCAATTGTTGGTACTAATGGAAAGTACTCAACTATCCAAGCAATGTTTTCTATTTTAAAGGAAGCAAATTTCAATTGTAATATCTACACTAGTCCTCATATCAAAAGTATCAATGAAAGGTTTGTTTTTAATAATGAAGAATTGAATGATGAAGATTTGACAAATTTACTTGAAGAAGTTGAGGAAGCTAACAATGGTGAACCAATTACTTTTTTTGAAATACTGACTGCAGCCTATTTTTTAAAAGCATCTCAATACCCAGATAATATCAATTTAATTGAAAGTGGATTATTCTTTAGATTTGACGCTACTAATATCTTAAAAAATAACCTTGCTAGCGTTGTAACATCTATTGGCCTTGATCATTTAGATTGGCTACCTGAAAATGAACAAACTATTGAAAAAATTATTTTTGAGAAAACATCAAGCTTATTAAACTCAAATATTATAGTTGCAAAACAAAGTGCCAATAAAATTAAAGAAAATATTAAAAAAACAATTTCAAATAATAGATCAAATAAGTATTTTCATAATGAAAATTATAGTTTTACAATGCAAGAAAATGACTTCTTTTATTATGAAGATCAATTTGGGGGAATAAAATTACCTATGCCAAATGTTAAAGGTCAATTTCAATTAGAAAATGTCTCAACAGCAATTGCGACCCTAAGAATTTTGAAAGACTTAAAAATTAAAGATGACCACATTAAAAAAGGTATTTTAAAAATAAATTGTATTGCAAGATTACAAGAAATTAAATCTGGAAAACTTAAAGAGCTTGTAAAAGATCACAAACTTTATGTTGATGGATCTCATAACCCATTGGGAGCAAAAGTTTTGAATGAATACTTGGAAAGTTTAGATTGCAATAAACACATCATTCTTGGAATGATGGCTAATAAAGATCATAATGAATATATGAGTTTCTTTAAGGATATTTCTACATTGACTACAATAGATATACCTAATCAACCTAATTCAATTAAAGGAGGAGAGCTTAAAGATAAGCTAAACGGCTTTTCAAATATAAATTATAAGGAAAGTATAGAAGATGCTATAAAGTCAATCCCGGTAAAAGAAAACGATATAATCCTGATTACTGGATCGTTATATCTTGCCGGTGAAGTTTTAAATTTAAATTAAATATTTTTATCTAAAAATTCCTTCATGTGACTTTCGGGAACTCCACCAACTTTTCTATCTACTTCAACGCCTTTTTTATAGATAATAACTGTTGGAACGCCTCTGATACCTGCTGCACTTCCGGTATTTATTCCACCATCTTCAACATCAGCATAATAGAAACCAGCCTTATCTTTATATTCATCAGATAACTTATCCATTACTGGTTTTAGTGCCTTACATGGACCACACCACTCAGCTGAAAACTGGATGACTGAAACATCTTCATTTTTAATTTTAGTATCAAAATCTTCGTCTTTAAAATTTGTAAGCATATTTCCTTTCTATTAATTAGAGCCTTAAAGTCAACTAGGCAATTTCATATTTTTTTTCTATAGACATAATAAATTCATTTATTTCATCTAATTTTTTTAGTTCCTCTTCATCATCTCGATTTGATGCTTGATCTCTTAAGGTATCAATTTCTTGATAGGCCATTCCTATAGTTTGCCACTTTTCTCTATTTTTGCTTAAAATTCGTCTAGCAATTTCACTTTTTATATTTTTATATAAATCTGGTGGCAAAATATGCGGTGCTTCTTGATAAATAATTTTTTGCCCAAACCAACTACATCTTTTATCTTGAAACTTATCCAACATTCTTAATTTATCTTCCCAAGAAGAACTATGCCAAGTTTTAAATAATTGGGTGTCTTTATTTGGAATGAATTTTTCATATAAAGTTTCCTCTGGTAATAAATCTTCCTGGGTTTGAGTTTGAGCTTTTTCTTCAGCGGCCTCTCTATTAATGATTTGAATATTTTTACAAAAATTTTCACTATTTCTAACCATTTTTGCTCTTTTCTGGATTGTTTCTAAATCTAAGTCAGCATATGCCTTCTCTTTTGATGCAAACTTTTTATCTAAAACTACAGGAGCTTTATTGGTTTTGATTACTCTAAGTGCTTTTGGACTAAACTTTTTTAAATAAACTTTAAGATCATTTATTGATAAATTTAACAAAGGTTCAGGATCTCTTCTTAAATCAAATAAATATCCCCAAGATGCATATGATGGATGAAAACAATGATCTGGATGTAATGTAGAGACAAGATACATCATATTTTTTCCCTTAACATTTTCGAAAATTGAATAAATCCCCTCACTTTTTAAGATAGTTTCAACGCTATTTTTTGTAGATGTACTTAAAAAATTTTCCCAATTGTCTTTATGTTTGTCTTTTATAATTCTTAGAATTTTTAAGCTTGTAAATGCATCATGATAAGCAGTGTGTTGTTGAGATGTATCAAATCCTTGTTGTCTAGCTAAACCTTCTAAAGCTAGACTTTCATTTCCAGCTTCTGTTAATTCAGTCTTTAATGTTTCAGGATTCAAGGTTTGTGCTACTCTTGCAACATGTAAACCGTCATGTTCTTTATTGGGTGATGAATGTGTAATGTAAGGATATCTATTCCCTTTAAAAAAATTAAAATGAAACATTCGTCTATCAAAATTTAAGTTACTCCAACCCATAAATAATGCTGGACCAGCTTTAGAGAAAAAATTTTCTACTGCGCCTAAAAAATCGTAATGCGAGTAATTGCCTTTAGTAAGTAAATCAATACTTGTTGAATTAACTAATAAGGCCTTTGCACTTGGAACCTCACCCTCGGGCATTCTGCCACGAATATTTAGCTTACCAATTTCTTTTAAGTTTTTATCAACAACTACAGCACCTACTTCAATTATGGAGCCCCAAATTGTACTATTTGTTGTTTCTGTATCGTAAATTACTATTTTATCCATAAAATCCTAAGTTAAATCTGATAGCTCATTAAATTTTTTTAATCTTCCCAAAAACAAATTTTGATAAACAATTAAATCATGCCCTTGAATTTTAAACTCTTGGAATAATTTATCTACTGTGCAAACCAAAATTACACAAGAAGTGATATTGGAGTTATACACAATGTTATGTGCTAATGAATATGCGCTTGTTTGAAGAAGCCATGAGTCTATATATTCAGCCTTTTTAGGTTTATTACTTTGTTTAAAATCTATTATTGTTTCTTTTCCTTCATAAACTCCGACACAATCAGCAGTACCTGCATACTTCTCTGGGTAATAAAGAGTGCATTCAACACCCCAAATTTCATCCAATCTATTTTTCAAACCTTTTTCTATAATTTCTTTAGCCATTAATTTGTATTGTTCGTTATCTTCAAAAAAACTTAAATTTTCTCTTCCAAGTAAATAGGACTCTAAATAGTTGTGCATTTGAGAACCTCTACTACTTGCTGCTTTTGTAATTGCCTCAGCCTCTTTTTGCCCAGTTCTTTCTCTCCAATTTGCTAATGCTGCTTTATCTTCTTCAGATCGAGTTGCATCTAAAATTGAAGTGACACTTGGTAATTTTGTTTCCCCTAATAAGTATCTTCTAATGCCATCAACTGTTGCTCTTGATGATTTTGGATAATCATATTTTTGATTCCACTGCATGAGATTTCTTATAGACGTTATTAAGGAAAAAAAGAAATTAATTTTTAAGCTGCCTATTTCGTTCAACAAATTTTTCCACGTTTTCAGTTTGTACAGCTTTCTCAACCTGCTCGGGATCTTTAATATTTTCTAAGGTTCTTGAAATTGATCTTGCATCCGTTCCAAATTTATCAACAACTCCCATAGCATCTTCTAATTTTTTTCTAAGAACTATAATGTTGTCAAAATGTTTAGAAAATCTTGTACTAATTGTTTTTAAATGATTATAAATTTCCGTTGCACCTTTTTGTACCTTCAATGATTGAAATCCCATATGTAAAGACTGTAAGTAAGCAGAAAGAGTATTAGGTCCACATATTACAACTTTATATTTTTTCATTAACTCTTGAGTTAATAATTCTTTTGTACTTGGATCTTGGTATTCAGTTAACTCTTTGTATAAACTTTCTGTAGGAGCATATACGATTGCAAAATCAGTAGTTTTTGGTGGAACAATATATTTTTCATTAACACTTTTAGCTTTTGCTTTAAACGCTGAGGCTAATTTTGCTCTAGCATCTGCTACAGCTCTTTTGTCTTCCGCGTCATGACCATCGGTAATTGCTTTGAATTTTTCTACTGGAAAATGACTATCAACAGGAACTAAAACATCTCCTTGAAGCTTGATTGCAAATTCAACATTTTCACTGGTGTCCTCTTTCATTTTAACATTCGTCATGAATTGAGAGGCTGGTAGCAAATCTTTAATTAGAGCATCTAAGCTAAATTCTGCAAGAGTTCCATATTTCTTAACTCCAGCTAAAATTTTAGTTATCCCCTCTTGGCTTTGATTTAATAGTTGAACTTGTTGATTAAAATTACCAACCTTTTCCTCTACCTTGGTTAAAGTTTCAGTCATATCTTTAGTAACCCCAGTTGAT
>CACJNV010000027.1 GCA_902594865.1 uncultured Pelagibacteraceae bacterium
AAAAACTATTTCAAAATCATCAATTTTTAATTCTTGAGATAGTAAATTTGAGATTTGTTTTTGACTTAAACTTACTTTTTCACAATTTTTTCCATATATATCACAGATAATAAATTCATTTTCTAAATTTTTATAAAATATTATTTTTCTTTTAATATCTGATTTAAAATTAGGATTATTAAAATAATTTAAATCTTCTCTTAAATTAACTCTATCAATATATTCGTGTGATAAACTTTGTAATTCTTTTAATCTAAAATTAATTATATCAATTGCTTCTTTAACGTTAGTTAAATTAAGTTTTGATCCATATTTTTCCAATTTATTATAAAATTTTTTTACATCAAGTTTTTCTAATTTTTTTAATGCTTCATTTGTCCCGTCTATAAACGAAAATGAAACTTTGCTTATTTGATTATTTAAATCCTTGTAATTAAATTTTGGAATAAAATTTTTATTTTTATCAAATATTCCAAAATTTCCATCATAATAAATAGGATGAAAATCTTCATTTATAGGATCAAATAAAAACCTTCTTTCATCTGAAGCTAAACCATGAGTACCATTCATTACATACATTAAAGAGTCAAAACTTGGAACTTTTGTAAAAAAGTTTTTATCTGGATATAAGATCTTATTAATTGAGTAGTAATCTAAAATCCAATATGGTGATAACTCAGAAAAGTATCTAAGTTTAAATTCATTGAGAATGGATAATCCAAAAATTGAATTTTGCAAATGAGGGTTGTCTTTTAAAACAATTTTTTTATTAACTAGTCTCGATTTTTGTAATTTTCTACGTTCATCATCCAAAAATGAGTGTCCAGCAGCTAATTCTCTGAAAACATATCTCTCATCTGCTTCAAGTAATGGATTTTCAACATAATCTAACTCTTCTATAAATTCTTTAACTATTTTTTCTTGAAATATAAATTTTCTTCTAACATTGTTATATTTAACATCTACCATCATTGTTCGTGGTGATAAAAAATTTAATTCTCTTAGTAAGTTAGCACCAAAAATTTCACTTTCATATTTTCTAGTAACGGGTCTAAATAAAATGAATTTAGTAATTCCAAATAAATTTCCTTCGGTCAGGTTCACATTTAAACTGGGAAGCTCAGTGCCCCTTCTGTGATCACCAAGATCACCATGAGCCCTTAATTTTGCGTCATAATAGCAAATAAGTTTATCTTCAAGATATAAATATATTTTTGCTTTTACTCTTTGATTATTTCTTTCATAAGCATTAAAATTCCAATTATTTTGTAAAGATTTAATTTGGTCAGAAATAATATTTTTTTTCCATTTTCTCTCTTCTTCTATATTTATCTCAATTAAAAATTTTTTTAAATTTTCTCTATTTATTTTTTTTTGATTTTCGTACGAAAGATCCTTACATTTATTTTTGGTTAGCAAATTCTGATTATTAACTAAGTCATCTGATATTTTTAATAAAATAGAAAATAACCCAATAAGAATTAATATTGAAATAACTGATAAAAATTTATGCATTTAAATTATTATTTTAATTTAAATCAACTTTTACAGATACTATATCTGAAATAATTTCTAAAGTTTCTTTTGTTTGATACAAATCTTTTTTACTTCTGAATATCAGTCTATAAGAATATTCATTTTCATCCTTATTAAAGTAAAAATTGATTAAATTTTTGTTCTTTTCCAATATATCTAATTTTTTTTTTGATAAAACTTCTAATGAATAAATTTGATTAGCCTCATTAAACGAATAATTTGTAAAACTTTTACCAAAATAGCTGAATATATTTTCAAAAATATGTATTCCAAATATTACTGCTACTATTAATGCCAATAACATGGCTGATATTTTTACTTCTACCCCAGCAACTATACCCAATGTTAGTAATCCAAAGAATATCACTAATTCAAATGGACTTTTGACAGGATTTCTAAATCTTACTATCGATAATGCTCCAATCATTCCAAGAGATAGAGCAATGTCTTGTTTAATGATTTTGGTAATTACAAAAGCTATTCCAGGTAGCAATAAATAAGTTGCTAAATGATGATAAGTATTTGCCCAAATTTGACCAACGAAAACAAGAGATTGCCTTATAATTAAACCTGAAACTACTAAAAATAATAATATTGATAAGTTTGGGTCATAAATTATTTTTATTATATTATCCATTACAAACCAATATATACAAAAAAAAAATTAAAAATATTTTTTTATTAAATAATTTTTGGAAGGGGGGCTCTGTTACCCGGCATTAGGATAGAAAGTAGCATATTTGCTTGCTTTATCAAACCACTTCATTGCCAGAATGATTTATTTTCTTTTCAGTTAGTTTTTTTTGATCTTACACTTCATTGTAAATTTGTTTAAAATTAATTTATGAAAAAACTATCTACTTATTTTTTTTTAGTTCTATTCAGTTTTTCAGCACTCGCTTTTGCTGATAATATAAATGAATATGAAATTGAAGGAATTAGTATAGGAGATAGTTTGCTTAAATATATGTCTAGAGCAGAGATAGAGAATAATTTAAGTTATGTTTATGAAGATTTAGATAAATATATTGGCAAAGATGTTGCTCAAATTTCTTATAATAAAAATTTAAAAATTTATGATGAAATCCATTTAGACTTTAAAACTACAGACGACATGTTTGAGATTATAGCATTAAATGGAATTTTATTTTTTGAAGATAATGTTAATCAATGTTACCAAAAACAAATGCAATTAGTTGAAGAATTAAAACTTGTTTTTAAGGGTGTAGACGTGCGAAAAGAAGGTCCCTCAAATCACCCTGCATACCCAAATGGGGAAATTAAATACACCAGATATGCTTTTTTTATAAATGAAAATGAATACTCAAATTTAGAAGTTTTTTGTTATGATATTGTAGAAGAATTAAAAAAAACGGATAGACTAACACTTAACTTAAAATCTAAAGAATTTAACGATTATGCAGGTAAAATTTATAAGTAATCTTAAACTAATTTTAAATCAACGATATTTCATCTAGCAAAATAGAAATTTATTATAGGTGCCCTTTATTGTAAGGACACCTAACGAAGTTATCTTGAGAAAATACTTCTTATTAATCCTGTAAATAAAGCAAATCCAATATAAACTACCATGATTATTAATGGAATCGCAATCCACATTCCAATTGTACTTAACACACAAAAGTCTGCGACTGTAAAGTCAAAAGGAACTGGGCAAGAGTTAACATTTATAACTCTTGCATGTGCATAGTTACCTACAGTTAAAAAATATAAAAACAAGATCAATTTGTTTATTTTATTTTTAATCATGATTTCAATATAAGTTTTATTTTAATATTTGCTTGTCCAAGATAAATTATAAATTTGGACAATAATTTTTAGAAAATTTATGATTAATAGGGGCGTTCTGTTGCCAGGTGCCCCATACCCCGTTTGCTTAATTAACTATGTTAATTAGGCAGCAAGTGCGTAACTTTCGTTAGCAATTATAAATTAGCCCGTTACGGTGGAACAATCCCGAACGAAAGAATAGCCTTTAGTCACCCGTCGAATCTGGTTCACCCCCATAAGTTGTAATGGTGGAGGTGGTGGGTACTGCCCCCACGTCCGCAATGGTTATTACGAAATTCGTTTATCGTCGTAGTTGGAAAACCAACATTAATAATATAAAAGTAATTACAACAGATTCAATAACAATCATGAAATTAACTAAAGAACAACAAGAAGAAATAAAAAATCAACAATCTCAAAGCAATCAGACAAAAAGAGTTACTGCACCTGAGCTTGAAAAAATCCTATATGAGGCAATCCCAGCTTTAGATCATGGTTTTGTTAGAGTTGTTGATTATATGGGCGACGACACATCCATTGTTCAATCAGCTCGAGTGTCATATGGAAAAGGAACAAAACAAGTTTCAACTGACAAAGGTTTAATTAAATATTTGATGAGGCATTGGCACAGTACTCCATTTGAAATGTGTGAAATAAAATATCATGTAAAGCTTCCAATATTTATTGCCAGACAATGGATTAGACACAGAACAGCGAATGTTAATGAATATTCTGCAAGATATTCAATTCTAGATAAAGAATTTTATTTGCCATCACATGAAAATTTAGCTGCTCAATCAACTAGTAATAGACAGGGTAGGGGAGATGTCTTGGAAGGAAAACAGGCAGAGGAAGTTTTAAAATTATTAAAAAGCGATGCTGAGAGAACTTATGATAATTATGAGACTATGCTTAATGAAAGATTTGATGGATCAACAATTGATGAAAATAAAAAAGGTTTAGCGAGAGAACTTGCAAGAATGAATTTAACACTAAATACCTATACCCAATGGTATTGGAAAACTGATTTATTAAACTTAATGAATTTTTTAAGATTAAGAGCTGATAGTCATGCTCAATATGAAATTAGAGTTTATGCAGATATAATGCTAGATACTGTAAAGAAATGGGTTCCTACAACTTATGATGCCTTTATGGATTATAGAGTTGGTGGCACCGAGGTTTCTGCAAAAGGTAAATTAATTATTCAAAAACTTATCAAAGGTGAAAATGTAGATGTTGAAAGTTCTGGATTATCAAAAAGAGAATGGAATGAATTAATGGATGCGTTTGATCTTAAAGATAAACTAATTTGATGAAGCTATTTTTTCCTAAGATAATTTTTATTTAATGTTTAAAGCTTGTAAAGAATTTTGAGCGCTACCCAATTGACCTTTAATAAATGTATTAAAGGATAAAGATATTCTTTCAACCTCTGATTTATTTTTCGCAACAGAATGCATCAATGTTGAAGGAAATAAAAATAATTTTCCATTTTCGTTTTTAAAATAAACTTGTGCAGCATTGTTTTCATTAGGAGCAGCAAAATCCTCATAAGACATCAAATTACCAAATAAATTTCTATCAGAATTATAGAATGTTATTGGACACATTTCTCCTTTAATAAATAAAACAGAGGATATAATTGAATTAACATGTTTATGACGATGATGAGATGTATCTTTTTGATTAAAGTTTATCCATGATTGAGTGATATAAATTTCAATATCTTTTTTGACATTAAATCTATCATAAAAATAAATGAACAAGTTGTTATTGCAAAATTCTTTTAAATTTTTCAGTTCAGGCGAATCTAATACATAGTTATTTTTTGAGAATAAATTTCCACTTTGATTTATTATTGCATTTTCTCTTTGTTTATCTATAAAATTTAATTCGCTTTTGTTAAATTTATATTTTTCTGG
>CACJNV010000028.1 GCA_902594865.1 uncultured Pelagibacteraceae bacterium
TGTACTAATGCAGATACCGATGTTACAACTACTAACATCACTGCTGACAAGGGATCAATTAACATCGACCAATTTACATCAAGTGAACCTGAGCTTATCCAGGTAGCTATAACAATATTTTCTTCGTATTGGTTTACGATTACTTGATAAAGAACATAAATTGATAAGAGTGCAGAAATTGAAACTAGAACACTTGTTACTATTTCAGAATTTCTATCACCGATATATCTGCCAAAAAAACCTGATATAATTGAAGCAATAAGTGGAAGGAATATAATTGATAGTTCCATGGTTATCCTTTTAACTTATCTATTTCTTCAACTCGTATTGTTCCTGAGTTTCTGAAATATACAACGATGATTGCTAATCCTATGGCCGCTTCTGCTGCTGCAACAGTGAGAATAAATAAAGTAAAGACTTGTCCTGCCAAATCTCCCAAATAAATAGAAAAAGCTACTAAGTTGATATTTACTGCAAGTAATATAAGTTCAATACTCATTAATATAACAATGATGTTCTTTCTATTAAGAAAAATACCAATTACTCCAATTGAAAAAATAACAGCACCTAAAGTCAAATAATGTCCTAAACCTATATCAATCATCTATTTTAACTCCCTTGTTACTTTGAACTTCTAACACCTCAACACTTTCTACTCTTTCTCTAGATATTTGTTTAATATAACTTTGTCTTTTAACTCCAGATCTTTGTCTAAAAGTCAATACTATGGCTCCAATCATAGCTACTAGTAGGATCATTCCACTTATTTGAAAAACATGAATATAATCAGTGTATAAAATTTGACCCAACGAATGAGTGTTGCTTACACTTGTATTAGCAAGTGAATTGTTAATATCAAAAATTTCTGGTTTATATTTCCAGCCACCTATCACAATTATAATTTCAAAGAAAATTAACGTGCTTATAATTAAACCAACTGGAATATGTTTAGAGGTTGATTGACCTGCAAACCATTGATTTTTTTGTTGGGCTACGTTTAACATCATAACAACAAACAAAAATAAAACTGCTACAGCACCAACATAAACAATTAGCATTATCATTCCCAAAAATTCAGCACCAATCATTATGAAAAGACAAGAGATACTTATGAAATCAAGAATTAAGAAAAATACTGAGTGAACAGTATTTTTAGATGCGGTTACCATTATAGCTGAAACAACAGCAATTATAGAAAATGTATAAAAGAAAATAGCGTGTGCAATCATTTTTATCTATGGATATTGTCAGCTTTAATATTAGCCTCCAAAACATTCTCCCATCTATCACCATTATCTAATAATTTTTCTTTTGTGTAATAAAGTTCTTCTCTTGTTTCTGTTGAAAACTCAAAATTTGGACCTTGTACTATTGCATCTACTGGACAAGATTCTTCACATAAGCCACAATAAATGCACTTCATCATATCAATATCGTAACGAGTTGTTTTTCTACTTCCATCTTCTCTTTCAGCTGACTCGATTGTTATTGCCTGTGCTGGGCAAACTGCTTCACATAATTTACAAGCAATACATCTTTCTTCTCCATTTGGATACCTTCTCAAAGCATGCTCACCTCTAAAACGTGAACTAATTTTACCTTTTTCAAATGGGTAATTAATTGTTTTTTTTGATTTAAATAATTCTTTTATAGCAATCAACAAACCACCAATGAAGTCTGTCATCAATATAGTTTTAAAAAATCTTGATATCTTCATTATTAATTCACAGGTAAAAGGTTAAAATAAAACAAATAGCTAGCTGTTAATACCACCCAAATTAAAGAAAGAGGAAGAAAAACTTTCCAACCAAGTCTCATTAATTGGTCATATCTATATCTAGGTACTATCGCCTTAACTAAAGCAAAAAGAATGAATAAAAGAAGAATTTTTAATATTAACCATAATGCGCCTGGTACCAACGTAAATGGATAAACATCAATTGGGGACATCCAGCCACCTAAAAATAATATTGCTCCCATCGCACACATCAATAAAATATTTGCATACTCACCCAACCAAAACATTGCATACATCATTCCTGAATATTCTGTTTGATAACCGGCAACCAACTCTGCTTCTGCTTCAGGTAAATCAAACGGAGGCCTGTTAGTTTCAGCTAAAGCGGAAATAAAAAATATTACAAACATTGGAAATAATGGAATTACAAACCACATATTTTGTTGAGCAATAACAATGTCGTTTAAATTTAGTGAACCAACACAAAGTAAAACATTGATAATTATTACCCCAATTGAAACCTCATAAGATACCATTTGAGCAGCTGAACGAATTGCTCCTAAAAAGGGATATTTGGAGTTTGATGCCCATCCACCCATAATTATTCCGTAAACACCTAATGAAGAAACAGCAAATAAGTAAAGAATTCCAACATTGATATCTGCCAAAACCTGAGTAGCGCTAAATGGAATTACAGCCCATGCGATCAAAGCTAAAGTCATTGTGACTATAGGAGCTAGTATGAAAATCACTTTATTTGAACTAGATGGAATAATGATTTCTTTAAATATATATTTTAAAGCATCAGCTAAAGATTGTAATAGACCGAACGGACCAACTACATTAGGTCCTTGTCTTTTTTGAACAAAAGCCCAAACTCTTCTATCTAGCCAAACAATCATTGCTACAGAAACAAGAACAGGAACTAGTAAGAATAAAATCTTATAAACTTCTTGAAAAACTATGCTCAAGTATTCCATATTAACCTTCAGTACCTGTTGATTTTAAATTTAATTTAGAGTTATTACATTCAACCATCGTTTTAGATGATCTAGCAATTACATTTGAAAAATAATAGTCTTTTACATTAATTGTTAAATTTTCATTTTTAAATTCATTAGTAGAATTATTAATCTCATTTACTTGTTTTTCTTTTTGTAAATTTAAATAGTTAAACATGCTGCTTTCCAATTCATCTTTGTCATTAAATAATTTTCTATTATTCATAAATTCAGCCAGTTCATTAATTATTTGCCAATCTTCTTTTGCCTCACCCGGTGGATATGATGCTTTATAGGCTTTTTGAATTTTTCCTTCTAAATTTGTAAAATATCCATCTTGTTCGGTGTAAGCGGCTCCTGGTAAAATTATATCAGCAGATTCAGCACCTTTATCACCATGGCTACCTTGGTAAATTATGAATTCATCTTTCTTATCAAATTCTAAATTGTCTTGACCTACAAGATAAACAATTTCAAATTTACGTTCTTTTAAATCGCTTAATAAGTTATTTTCATTATTAATTATTCCAAGATCAATATTTCCTACTGTTGCAGCATCAGTTGATAAAATATTTAAAGAGTTCCATTCATCTGAAATTTTATTATTCTTTGATAAGAATTCTTTTGTTTTATTAAATAAAAATTCTGAAGACTTCAATCTAAGTAGTGACTCACCAATAATAATTAGTGGTTTTTTTGAATTAACAATTTCTTTAGATATGTCATGATTTCCATCAAGAATATTATTTAAAGTTTGAGTTTGACCATCTAGACTTTGATAAGGATAAGTTAAATCACCAACATCATTAAGTGAAATTATTTTTGTATTATTGTTTAAATAAGCTTTTCTAATTCTGGCATTTAAAATAGTTGCCTCATATCTTGGGTTTGAACCTGCTATAAAAATTAAATCTGTCTCTTCAATGCCATTTATAGAAGAATTGAATAAATAGTTTTCTCTTTTTGAAGTATTTATAAATCTGTTATCAGATCTTGACTCGTAATTTTTAGTATCAATTGTTCGATCAAAAAATTCTTTAAAAATATAACTAGTCTCCATATTGGTTAAATCGCCAACAAAACCACATATTTTTTCTTTTGATGTGTTTTCAAATTTAGATTTAATTATTTTATAGACTTCATCCCATGAGGCCTTTTCAAACTTTCCGTTGTATTTTATAAATGGAGTATCTAATCTTTGATGTAGAAGACCATCACAAGCATATCTTGTTTTGTCTGAGATCCATTCCTCATTAATATCTTCATTTATAATTGGAAGTACTCTTTTGACTTCCCAATCATATGTATCTACTCTTACATTTGATCCAATTGCATCCATTACATCAATTGTTTCTGTTTTTTTAAGTTCCCATGGTCTAGCTTCAAATACATAAGGTTTTGATGTTAAGGCTCCTACTGGACATAAATCTACAACGTTAGCAGACAATTCTGATTGCATTGATTGCTCTAGATAAGTTGTAATTTGCATATCTTCACCCCTACCTATTGCACCTAATTCTGGAACTCCAGCAACTTCTGTAGCAAATCTCACACATCTCGTACAGTGAATACATCTTGTCATTTGAGTTTTAATTAATGGTCCCATATTTTTTTCAGGAACAGCTCTTTTGTTTTCTTTAAATCTTGATTTGTCTACCCCGTAATACATTGATTGATCTTGAAGATCGCATTCACCACCTTGATCACATACTGGACAATCTAAGGGGTGGTTAGCTAATAAAAATTCCATCACTCCCTTACGAGCTTTTTCAACTAAATCAGTATTTGT
>CACJNV010000029.1 GCA_902594865.1 uncultured Pelagibacteraceae bacterium
TAGATACTCAGGGTGTTGCAAATAGAAAAAAAAGAAGATCTTTATACGGAACAAAAAAAGGTAAATAATGTCTAGAAAAAAAACTCAACCAAAAAAAAATGTAGTTCCAGATCCAAAATTCAAATCAACTATTATTCCTAAATTAATCAACAATATCATGTATGATGGCAAAAGAGGTATCGCTGCCAAAATAGTTTATGACGCTATCGATAAAATTAAAACAAAAACTAAAGATGAACCAATTAATATTTTTAATGAAGCAATCAACAACATTAAACCAACTGTAGAAGTTAGATCTAGAAGAGTTGGTGGTGCAACTTATCAAGTTCCTGTTGAGGTAAAAAGTAAAAGAGCACAAGCTTTAGCTATTAGATGGTTAGTTGAGTCAGCAAGAAAAAGAAAAGATAAACATATGGCAGATAAAATTTTTAATGAGCTTTATGATGCTTATGAAAAAAAAGGTGCTGCCGTCAAAAAAAGAGAGGATGTACACAAAATGGCAGAGTCCAATAAGGCATTTGCTCATTTTAGGTGGTAAAAGGATATGGCTAGAACTCATTCATTAGATAAATACAGAAACATTGGGATCATGGCCCATATAGATGCTGGTAAAACAACTACTACAGAAAGAATTTTATATTACACAGGTAAAAGTCATAAAATTGGTGAAGTTCACGATGGTGCAGCTACTATGGATTGGATGGAACAAGAACAAGAAAGAGGTATAACAATTACCTCCGCAGCAACTACTTGTTTTTGGAATGATCACAGAGTTAATATCATAGATACTCCAGGTCACGTAGACTTTACTATTGAAGTAGAGAGATCTTTAAAAGTTTTAGATGGTGCAGTAGCTGTTTTTGATGGTGTAGCAGGTGTAGAACCACAGTCTGAAACAGTGTGGAGACAAGCTGATAAATACAAAGTTCCAAGAATTTGTTTTGTAAATAAGCTTGATAGAACAGGTGCTGATTTCTTTAGATGTGTAGACATGATTAGAGATAGATTGGGTGCTAAGCCATTAGTATTACAAGTTCCTATTGGAATTGAAGCTTCTCTAACTGGAGTTGTTGATTTAGTTAAAATGAAAGCTCAAGTGTGGAAAAATGAGGCTCTAGGTGCAGAATGGGAATACAAAGATATTCCTGACGATCTTAAAGAAATAACTGAAAAGTATAGAACAGAATTAATTGAAACCGCTGTAGAACAAGATGAAAAATTAATGGAATCCTACTTAAATGGAGACGAAATTAAGGAAGAAGATTTAGTTAAATGTATAAGAAAAGGAACATTGAATTTTAGTTTTGTTCCTGTTTTAACTGGATCTGCCTTTAAAAATAAAGGTGTTCAGCCTTTACTTGATGCAGTTGTGAACTACTTGCCAAGTCCAGTTGATATTGGTTCAATTAAAGGAACAAAAGTTGGATCAGAAGATGAAATAGAAATGAAATTTGATGATGGTTCTTCTTTTTCTGGTTTAGCATTTAAAGTTGCAAACGATCCTTTTGTAGGTTCTTTAACATTTGTTAGAATTTATTCTGGTACAATTAAGTCTGGAACTGCCGTATATAACTCTTCATCTGATAAGGAAGAAAGAGTTGGTCGTATGCTTTTAATGCATGCTAATTCAAGAGAAGATATTAAAGAAGCTAACGCAGGTGATATTGTTTCATTAGCAGGATTAAAAAATACTATGACTGGTCACACTTTATGTGACAAAGAAAATCCAGTTTTATTAGAGCCAATGGAATTCCCAGACCCGGTAATTGAGATTGCTGTAGAGCCAAAAACAAAAGGTGACCAAGAAAAAATGGGTGAAGCATTAGCAAGATTAGCTAAAGAGGATCCATCATTTAGGGTTTCTTCAGATGAAGAGTCGGGTCAAACAATCATTAAAGGTATGGGTGAACTTCACTTAGATATTATTGTTGATCGAATGAAAAGGGAATTTAAAGTTGAAGCAAACGTAGGTGCTCCACAAGTTGCTTACAGAGAAACTATAGAAAAATCTGCTGAGTACGAATACATACATAAAAAACAAAGTGGTGGTGCTGGTCAGTTTGCTAAGGTTAAATTATTTGTTGAACCTCAAGAACCAGGAAAAGGAAGAGAAGTTGAAAGCGCTATTAAAGGCGGAGCTATTCCAAAAGAATTTATTCCTGGTGTTGAAAAAGGTATTGAAACTGTCTCCGATAGTGGAATTTTGGCAGGTTTCCCAATGATTGATTACAAAGTAACTATTGTTGATGGTTTACATCACGATGTTGACTCAAGCGTTTTAGCTTTTGAACTTGCAAGTAGGGCATGTTTCAAAGAAGCTTGTACTCAAGGTGGATTAAAACTTCTAGAACCAATTATGAGAGTAGAAGTTGTTACTCCCGAAGATTATATGGGAGACGTTATTGGTGATTTAAACAGTAGAAGAGGGCAAATTAGCACTCAAGAACAAAGAGGAAATGCAACTGTAATTACAGCTATGGTTCCTCTAGCAAATATGTTTGGTTACATTAATAATCTTAGATCAATGTCACAAGGAAGAGCACAATATTCAATGTTCTTCGATCATTATTCTAAAGTTCCTCAAAACGTTCAAGACGAAGTAACTAAAAAGGTAGCAGGATAATGGAAAAGCAAAACATAAGAATAAAACTAAGAGCGTACGATAATAAGGTTCTAGACGCTTCAACAGAAGAAATTGTTAATACAGTTAAAAGAACTGGTGCTACAATTAAAGGTCCTATTCCTTTACCTACAAGAATTGAAAGATACACTGTATTAAGATCACCTCATATAGATAAGAAAAGTAGAGAACAGTTTGAGTCAAGAACACACAAAAGATTAATAGATATCATTGAACCAACACCACAAACTGTAGAAGCATTGATGAAACTTGATTTAGCTTCTGGTGTAGATGTGGAGATAAAAATTTAATTATGAGCGAGATAGCTTTATTAGGAAAAAAAATAGGAATGACGAGAGAATTCTATAAATCTGGTCAGTTAGTTCCCGTAACTGTGCTTAAGGTTGAAAAAGCTAGAGTTATTCAGATTATTGAAGAAGAAAAAAGAGGATACAAAGCTGTTCAGCTTGGATATGGAAAAATTAAAAATTCAAAATTAACAAAAGCTATGAAAGGTGTTTTTTCAAAAAAAAATACAGAAGCTAAGAAAAAATTAAAAGAATTTAGAGTAAATGATACATCTGTTTATAAAGAGGGAAACGAGTTTGGTTTAGAAATATTCAAAGATATTAAATTTGTAGACACAAGATCAAAGACAATTGGTAAAGGTTTTGCAGGTGCAATGAAAAGACATAATTTTGGTGGTTTAAGAGCCAGTCACGGTGTTTCAATATCTCACAGAGCACATGGTTCGACTGGGCATAGTCAAGATCCAGGAAAAGTTTTTAAAGGAAAAAAAATGGCTGGTCATATGGGTGACAAGCTGAGAACAATGCAAAATATTGAAATAATAAAAACGGACTTAGAAAACGAACTTCTTTACTTAAAAGGATCAATACCAGGTTCAAAAAATTCTGAAGTAATGGTTAAAAAATCTGTAAAAAATATAAGTAAAATGACAATTGGTGAGAAACAAGCAGCTGCAGAAGAGGCTAAAAAAACACCTGAGAAAAAGAAAAAATAATGAAATTAGATAAAATTAGCATAGACGGTAAAAAAGATAGTATTGAAGTTTTGGATAAGATTTTTTCTGCAAAAATTAACCATAAATTAGTTAGCGCTGTTCTTTATAAAACAAATGCTAATTACAAAGGAAGACATGCCAAAACTAAACAACAAAATGAAGTAAAAGGACCAACTTCAAAAATATATGCTCAAAAAGGTACTGGTGGTGCAAGACATGCTAGTAGAAAAGCTCCTATATTTGTCGGCGGTGGTATTGCTCATGGACCAAAAGGAGAATTGGCTTATAAAAAAAGAAAACTAAACAAAACTGAGAAAAAACAAAGCGTAGCT
>CACJNV010000030.1 GCA_902594865.1 uncultured Pelagibacteraceae bacterium
TTGGTATCATTTACAGCATAGGAAGCATTAGACATTACTTTAGCTTTATTTACTTCCCTGATATCAAAAGCTTGTAAATCTAATGTAAAAACAAAACTTAATAAAAAAGAGATAAATATTATTCTATTTAAAAACATTTTATTTTTTTGCCACAAAAACAAAATCACCTCCACCATGACCCCAAACTTCAGGAGAGTAAAAATATGGCCTTTGCTCTAAATCTGCGTCTGCTATTGCTAGATCAATTCTTCTCCAAATAGTTTCCATATTAATGACCTCAGTTTTTTCTAAACTATCTAAAAAACTTTTTGCAAATATTGAATGTTTACCATCTAATGTATCATCTACTGGTTCGTTTCCACCTGAAGATAAGACATACCTAGCCCTTCTATTAATTAATTTTTGAGCAAGTTGTTTAAAATGGTTATAACTCTTTGTGCTAAGGTTGCTATCGTTAACTCCTTTAAATGATGATCCAGTGTAACAAGAGTCTACCATTAGAACCAAGTGATGAGCACTTATATTTTCAATTAAATTTCCAATTTCAGATATACTTACCCAACTTCCATATTTCCATGTTTTTGGACCATCTATTGGTATCCAATATGTTGAATTTGATTTTTTTTCGCCATGTCCAGAATAATAGATTAAGACATAATCTTTATCAGTAGTTATTTCAGCAAGTTCATTTAGTTTATCCTCCATTTCTTTTTTTGTTGCATCAATTGCAGTTATGACTCTTTCAAATTTATATTTCTGTTTAAGAACTTTTTCTATTGCTAGAACATCATTTTTTGGAGAGTTTAAGCTAGTCCAATTAGCATATTTTGCATAATTAGAATTACCAATTAGCAGAGCATAATATTTACCAGTAATATCAAGGTCTAATAGATTATCATCAACGCTGTTATCACCTTGAGTAAGCATTGTTCTAGGAAGATTTTTGGATTTATTTTTTTCAAATATTTTTGCAATCTGTTTTTTATCATTTATAATTTCAAAAACAACATTGTTACCACCAGTAGCCACACCATCACCAATGCCAAAAGTTGATTTGTTAGCAAATTGACCTTCTACATCATATTTTTTACAATTTAAAATTATTTCTCTTATAAAAAGATTAAATTTGTTTCCTTGTTTGACATTTACCTCGCATGTATTTTTTTTATTTTGAAAATACGCAATACCTTCATTCAAGGTTGAATATTTTTTATTTTCAAAATTAAAATTTTGATCACCATTTCCATTAAAATAACCATAAATATTTATTGGTTTATCATTTTCATTTTTAGGTAAAACCACAGCCGTAAAATAAAATTCTGCTGTTGGGAGATCTTCTACATTTTTATGTTTTTTTAATTTGTTTTTAATATCTTTTACTTCTTCTTTACTTTTTTTAGTAATCCAAGATTTAGATTCTTTAATTTTTTCTTTTAGTTTTTTCTTATTTTCATTAACTTCTTTTTTCTTAATCCAAGAAGTAGTTTTTTCTTTTTCTACTTTTTTAACAGTTTCAGTTTTATCTTTCTTTTTTATCCAAGAAGTTTCTGATTGGGCAAAAGAGATTAAACCTAGTAAAATGGTTAAGGCAATAATTGTATTTTTTAAATATTGCATAATTAATATTACAAAAAAAATGCCATGATTTAAATAGTTCTTACTTATTATCTTGGCAATCTTCCTCCAGAATTAAGACAATCTTTAATTGTATTAAAATTCTCATATTTCTTTGTTTGTTTGTAATATTGAGATCCTTTTTCATGACAAATATTGGTTGATGATTTTTTCACATTTGGAGTTTCATTTTGAATATTGTCACATCCAGAAATAAATAAAAATAGTAATAGAATTATTTTTTTCATTAAAACAATTTACCTTCATCATTAATCTTTGGAAGGTCTATATAATTAATTACTTCAAATTTACAAATCACATCTCCTTTAGAATTTTTATATTCACCAGTATTTCTATCAATAATAGAACCATGTTGAATTCTAATATAGTTTGTTTTGTAATCTGTAACGTTGTAATAGTTTTTAAATTTTTTTGTTCTTATGTTGTAATTGCTTGATAAGTAATGACCACTAAGACGGTAATATCTGTCATCACACTTTAAATAAGTATATTTAGGTTCAGAAGCATTTACAGTCGTACCTAATGTACTCATTAATACTAATGTAGATAAAAATTTACTATAAGAAAAAAACAATCTTGCAATTGAAGAGAATACTAGTTTCATAATAAAATCTTATCTCCCCTAAATAAATAGGGGAGACTTACATAAGATTAGCCATCCTCCTTATTCATATTGATTAATACAGATCCAATAACACCAAAAATAATTGGTGAGAATCTAGAAGCAGAACCCATAAATGGAGTAAGATTTACACCCATCCAAGACAACGCAAAGTCTGCAACTGCAAATATTAAAAATAAACTTCCTAATATCTGTAATACAGAAAAGTTGTTTTCTTTTGTTTTTACTTTAGTCATTTTTTTTCTCCTTTTGTTGTTGTTTGTCATGCCTCTTATTTAATTGATTGAGGTGAAAATTACTTGTCCAGGTTTTAAAAAATTTTAGGACAAAATCTTTGTCCTAAAAAAAAATTAATCTTGGACAAGCAATTAAGTTTTGATGAATTAAATGTAGATCATGAAAAACAAAAGGAGAAAAATATGAAACAAATAATTGATAAATTTAATTGGGAAGATTTTTCAATTCAAAAAATTGAAAAAAAACACGACATAAGAGGAGTTGCTAAAAGAGAAGCGTTAGTTGAAGAACCTTGTGCATCTAGTAATGGCAGTATTACAGAAGGAGAAATAAAACAAGAAAGTGATGCTTACATTCAAAAACATCAAACTAAACTTAGAAAATATTTAGAAAAAGTTGAAGATAATCAAAATCAACTATCCGGTTATTTACAGCAAAATCATTTTGATCCTATTGTAAATAGTTTAGATTCTAAATTTCATTCTAAAGCAAATGAAAAAGAAATTGCTTTAAACGATCTTCACAATAATTATAAGACTTACAAAGAAGAAC
>CACJNV010000031.1 GCA_902594865.1 uncultured Pelagibacteraceae bacterium
TCTCCTGACACAATGAAAGCTCATTGTTGAGATGAGCTATATCAAACTCGGCATTATGAATTATTAAAGTTTTATCTTTTATAAATTCTAAAAATTCTTTTTTTGCTTCTTTAAACTTTTTTTGTTTTGATAAAAATTCGTCTGAATAGCCATGTACTTCAAAAGCTTTTTCAGAAACTTTCCTTTCGGGGTTTAAACAACAATGAAATTTATTCCCTGTTGGCACTAGGTTTTCTAACTCTAAACAAGCTATCTCAACAATTCTGTGACCCTGATCAACTGAAATACCCGTAGTTTCTGTATCTAATACGATTTCTTTCATTTATAAGATTTCATTTAACATTTTCTTTATACTCTTATTTAAAGATTTTTTCTTAAAATTATTTTTAATAATAAAGTTTGATTTTCTTTTTTTATAAGCAGAAGTAAATTGTATTTTTTTAAACTTATTAATAAGTTTACGATTAAAATTTACTCTTTTTATTAATCTTTTTTCTATTTCAGCTTTTTTAGAGTCTACAAAAACCAGTATATCGTTTTTATTGTTAATTCTATTTTCTAACAATAATGGAATATCGAGAATTACGATTTTTTTATTTCTATTTCTTTTTAAAAAAAATTTTAATGCTTTTCTTATTTCAAGATGAACAATAGTAATAATTTTTTTTAAATTAACTTTGTTTGCCACTATCGCTTTTACAACTTCATTTTTATCTATAGGGAATGTAGAAATATATTTTGGTAATTTTTTATTTAATTTATTAAATATTTTTTTATCTTTTTTATAAAGTTTTGATACTTCATAATCAGCATTAAATACTGGATATCCAAAGCTTTTAGCAACATAGCTTTTTCCTGAACCTATATCTCCCAAAA
This sequence comes from uncultured Pelagibacteraceae bacterium, assembly GCA_902594865.1. Taxonomy (GTDB): domain Bacteria; phylum Pseudomonadota; class Alphaproteobacteria; order Pelagibacterales; family Pelagibacteraceae; genus Pelagibacter. The sequence continues at coordinate 877 of CACJNV010000031.1, forward strand.
TTCCAATTCTAATCATTGTTTAAAATTTCTAATGTCGCGCTATTGATCTGCGGTTCTATTCCATGCCATAATTTGAATGCCTCGAATGCCTGATATACAAACATCAATTTACCATTCTCTGTTCTATTACCAAGTTTTTTTCCTTCTTTTAAAAAATTTGTTTCTTCAGGATTATAAATTACATCATAAAACAGTTTGTTATTAGCAACCTTTGAAAAATCTAAATTGATAGACTCCTTGTTTAATCCCAAACTGGTGGCATTTATGATTACATCAAAATCATTTATATCACCCCAATCTAATACCTCTAAATTATAAAATTTTGATTTTAAATCATCAGCTTTTTCTTTGGTTCTGTTGCTAATAAATATTTTTGAAACATTCATTTTGTTTAAAGCAAAAATTATTGAAGGAACAACTCCACCAGCCCCTAAAATTAAAATTTTTTTGCCTCGCATATCAAAATTTAAATTTTTAATTGCTTTATCAAAACCAAAAATATCTGTATTATAGCCCACCAAACTATCATTACTAAAAATTATTGTATTTACTGACTGAGTTTGTTCTGCCTCTGGACTTAATTTATCTAAATAAGGTATTACTGCTTTTTTGAGCGGAACAGTAACATTAATACCGTTTATTTTTTTTTCTTTAACTTGAGAAATTATAGTTTGGAGATCTTTCTCCTCAATTTTTTTTTTATCATAAATGGCGTCAATGTTGTTTTCTTTGAGCCAATAATTGTGAAGTTTGGGTGATAAAGAATGATTGATAGGATTGCCAATTACAAAATATTTTTTCATCACAATGAACTTATGTATTCCTTAATTTTTTTAACAGGTAAACCCATAATTGTATCTTCATCACCTTCTATGCTCGCAAACAAACTTCTGCCCTCTCCTTCTATTTGGTAAACATTGTATGCATAAAGGGTTGCATCAGATATTTTAGATAAATAATTTTTTAATTCATCGTCGGTAAAATTTTTCATAGTTAATTTCGCTTTATCAGTATAATTCCAAATCATAGATCCATTTTTAGATATACAAACAGAACTAATTAAAAAATGTGATTTACCGTTAAGTTTTCTTAATATTTCCATTGCCTCTTCTCTGCTTTCTGGTTTAGATATCAGTTCACCCTCCAAATCTATCACACTATCTGCTCCTAATACTATTTCGTCATTTTTTTTCATGCTAACTTTGTTTGCTTTTAATTCAGCTAAATTTTTTGAAATTATTTCTGAACTTGCCTGTTCTTTTAATAGGCTTTCTTTAACTGGCTCTTCATCTACGTTTGAAGGCTCAACAACACATTTGATATTGTTTTTATCTAAAATGTCTTTTCTAACCTCACTTTTTGAAGCAAGTATAATTTTATTTAACATTGTTTAAATATATTTCGTGAATTTTAATTATAGAAGCTGCTGTTTCTTCGACTGACTTTCTCGTTACGTCTATAAGGGGCCATTTATATTTTTGAAATGTTTTCTTTGCTTCTAAAACCTCTTTTTTAATATTTTCCAAATTTGTATATTGAATATTTTCTGTTTCTTTCAAAGAATTCATTCTATTTTTTCTTAAATCAGCTAGTCTTTCCGGCTCTGTACTTAGTCCTACAACACATGTCATTTGTGGATTTTTTTTAAGGGACTCTGGCAAAGAATTTTCATTTACTAACGGAATGTTTGATGTTTTGAAACCTTTGTTGGCTAAGTAAATAGATGTTGGTGTTTTACTTGTTCTGCTTACGCCTACAAGAATAATATCAGATTTGTTTATTTCGTTTATTAAATTTCCATCATCATGATTCATTGTAAATTGAATTGCTTCAATTCTGTCATAATATTCTTCATTCAATATATGTTGACCACTTGGCTCGTGTGTTGCTTTTTGATTTAATATTTTTGAAAAATTCAAAATTAAATTTCCTAAAACGCCAAAACATGGAATATTTTTATCCTCGCTCGCGTTCGCAAGGTATTTGGCTAAGCTGTTATCCACTATCGTATATAAGATTATTGAATTTTCATTTTTTTTTGCATCTTCTAGAATCTTTAAAATTTGATTTTCTGTTCTTGTAAATGAATAAGAATGA
>CACJNV010000032.1 GCA_902594865.1 uncultured Pelagibacteraceae bacterium
ATTTAGAGCTTCAGCAAATCCAGTTCCATCAAAAAGAACCCATAATGTTGCTGTTGAAGTTTTATGGACTTTAATTCCATGTTTGATTCTAATCGTGATGGCGGTTCCGTCATTTAAAATTTTATACAAACAAGATGCAATTCCAAAAGCAGACATAACTGTTAAAGCTATAGGATATCAATGGTACTGGGGATACGAATATCCAGACGAAAATATTTTCTTCGACTCTTACATGATTGAAACTAAAGACTTAAAAGAAAACGAGCCAAGACTTTTAGCTGTAGATAATGAGCTAGTTGTTCCAGTAAATAAAGTTGTTAAGGTAATGATCACTGCAAATGATGTTTTGCATGCATGGGCACTCCCTTCATTTGGAGTAAAACGAGATGCCGTGCCTGGAAGAATAAATGAAACTTGGTTTAAAGCAGAAAAAGTTGGAACTTATTATGGTCAATGTTCTGAACTGTGTGGAATTAAACACGCGTTTATGCCAATTGAAGTTAGAGTTGTTACTGAAGAAGAATATCAAGACTGGTTGTTAGACGCTAAAGTCAAATTTGCAAAAGAAATTAATGAAGAAGATAAATTTAAAAAACTAGCGAGTAAATAATATGTATACACAAACAGCATCACACGACGATCATCATACTCCAACTGGTTGGAAGCGTTGGGCTTATTCAACTAACCACAAAGATATTGGAACTATGTATCTAATATTTGCAATTATTGCAGGTGTGATTGGTACAGCATTCTCAGTTTTAATGAGAATGGAATTGATGCATCCAGGTGATGGAATTTTAGGTGGAAATTATCATTTATATAACGTGTTAGTTACTGGGCATGGCTTGATCATGATTTTCTTTATGGTGATGCCAGCAATGATTGGTGGATTTGGAAATTGGTTTGTTCCAATTATGATTGGCGCACCAGATATGGCATTCCCAAGAATGAATAACATTTCATTTTGGTTGTTACCCACATCATTCATTTTATTAATAATGTCAATTTTCATGGATGGCCCTCCAGGGCAAACAGGTGTTGGTGGTGGTTGGACTATTTATCCTCCATTGTCATCTACAGCTGGTCAACCAGGTCCAGCAATGGATTTTGCAATTTTAAGTCTACACTTAGCTGGAGCTTCTTCAATTCTGGGTGCTGTGAACTTTATTACTACAATTTTAAATATGAGAACGCCCGGCATGACACTTCATAAAATGCCATTATTTGCTTGGTCAATATTAGTTACAGCTTTCTTGTTATTGTTATCATTACCAGTTTTAGCAGGAGCAATTACGATGCTTCTTACAGATAGGAACTTTGGAACAGCTTTCTTTGATGCACAAACTGGAGGAGATCCAGTTCTATTCCAACATTTATTTTGGTTCTTTGGTCACCCAGAAGTTTATATTTTAATCTTACCAGGTTTTGGAATGATAAGTCATATTGTTTCAACATTTTCTAGAAAACCAGTTTTTGGATATTTAGGAATGGCTTATGCAATGGTTGCAATTGGAATAGTTGGTTTTGTTGTGTGGGCTCACCACATGTACACAGTAGGTTTAAGTACAGATACAAAAGCATACTTTTTAGCTGCAACAATGATCATTGCAGTTCCAACCGGTATAAAAATATTTTCATGGATAGCAACTATGTGGGGTGGTTCGATTTCATTTAAAACTCCAATGGTTTGGGCTTTAGGATTTATATTTTTATTTACTGTAGGTGGAGTTACTGGTGTAGTGCTTGCGAATGCCGGAGTTGATACTGCAATGCATGATACATATTATGTTGTTGCTCATTTTCATTACGTTTTATCATTAGGAGCTGTGTTTGCCATCTTCGCTGGTTTTTATTACTGGTTTGGAAAAATGACTGGTTACGAGTATTCAGAATGGATGGGTCAATTACACTTTTGGTTAACGTTTATTGGAGTAAACTTAGTTTTCTTCCCACAACACTTTTTAGGCCTTGCAGGAATGCCAAGAAGATATGCTGACTATCCAGATGCTTTTGCGGGATGGAATTATATTTCTTCAATTGGTTCTTATATATCTGTAATTGGATTGGTAGTATTTTTTATAAACCTTGCTTATGCGTTTTATAAGAAAAAGGCTGCAGCACAAAACCCATGGGGAGAAGGCGCTACAACTTTAGAATGGACAGTACCATCTCCACCTAATTTTCATACTTTTGAAGAATTACCAAAGTTTGAAGATGAAGAGGGTGTTGAAAAATCTACCAGCTAAATATAGTAAACAAGATTTTTTAACTTTAAATTAATGATTAAGTCTAAATTAAAAAATAGAAACTTATCTCAAGAAGACGCCTTTAATTTATCTGAATTATTTAAATTAATGAAACCAAGAGTAATGTCTTTGGTTATATTTACATGTGCAGTTGGTTTGTTAATGGCTCCAAACATCATACCAACAAAGGATGCAATTATCGGAATAATTTTAGTTTCAATTGGAGCAGGCGCTGCTGGGGCCTTAAACATGTGGTATGAGTCTGATCTTGATGCATTAATGACAAGAACTTGCCTTAGACCAATACCCACAGGCAAGGTAAATAAAAATCAAGCTTTAGTATTTGGAATTTCTCTTTCGATTTTTTCTGTAATTGCGCTTGATTATTATTCAAACAGAATATCAGCTAGTTTGTTACTTTTTACTATTTTGTTTTATGTGTTTGTTTATACAATTTGGTTAAAAAGAAAGACTCCACAAAATATAGTGATAGGAGGAGCTGCAGGAGCATTACCCCCAGTGATTGGTTGGACTATAGCTACCAATTCTTTAACTTTTGAGCCAATTATATTCTTTTTGATTATATTCTTTTGGACGCCTTCACATTTTTGGGCTTTGAGCTTGTACAAATCAGATGATTACAAAAAAGCAAAAATTCCAATGCTTCCACTAACAAATGGTGTTGAGAGTACAAAATTAAACATATTTGT
>CACJNV010000033.1 GCA_902594865.1 uncultured Pelagibacteraceae bacterium
GGTACAGATAGAATTCACGAAGCGCTTAAAAAATCAAATATTAAGGATGTTGATTTTATTATGAATTTACAAGGCGACGAACCAGCAATCGAGATTGATGATATAAAAAGTTTGAATGAAAAAATGGTAAAAAATAATTCTAATTTAGGAACTCTTGCCGCAAAAATAAAAGATAATAAAAACCTCAAGAATGTTAATATTGTTAAGGTCATCACTGAAAACAGCCTAGAAGGGGATCATTTTCCAAAGGCAGTATCCTTTTTAAGAAAATCTGAGCAGATAGAAAATATTTATCACCATATTGGAATTTATTGTTATTCAAGAGATTGTCTTGAAAAATTTGTTCACTTGAATCAATCCAAAAATGAAATAGAAAATCGACTAGAGCAATTAAGAGCATTAGATAATAATATTGATATTAATGTTTCACTTGCAAAGTCATCTCCAATAGGGATAGATACAGAGGAAGATTATCTAGCCTTAAAAAAAATAATGGAATATAAGAATTGATGAGTAAAATTTATTTTCAGGGAACCTTTGGTGCATATTCTCATTTAGCAGCACTTTCTATTGATCCCAAAGCAGAAATATTACCCTGTAAAACTTTTGATGATTGTTTTAACAAAGCATCCGAAGAGACAGATAGCAGAATTATAATCCCAGAGTCAAATAGAATTACTGGTAATATTGGAATTGAATATTTAATATTTAAACATAGGCTAAATATTTATAAAGAACATTTTCAAAAAATTGAACACAACTTATTAGGACAACCTGGTGCTAAATTAAAAGATATCAAAGAAGTATACTCACATGCTCAAGGATTGTCTCAGTGTTCAAAATTTATAAAAGAAAATAAATTAGCAGAACATATTAGAGCAGATACTGCTGGATCTGCTGAAATGATTTCTAAAACAAAAGATATTAAGCAATCAGCCATAGCATCCTCATTAAGTGCTGAAATTTATGGCTTGGAAGTAATTAAAAAAAATATAGAAAACGAAAGTGGAAATTTGACAAGGTTTTTAGTTATGGGAAAAAATATTTCTCAACCAGAATTTAAAGACAAAACTTATATAACCTCTTTTTTATTTAAACTGAAAAGTAAGCCAGCTGCTCTCTATCAATCACTAGGAGGTTTTGCTATTAATGGTGTAAATTTAACTAAACTACAAAGTTATCCAGAAAAAAATAGTTTCGATTCTTATTTTTTCTTATGTGATTTAGATGGACATATTGAAGACTCAAAAGTTCAAAAATCTCTTGAAGAGCTGGGCCTGCATTGTGAGGATTTTCACGTTCTAGGTGTTTTTGAAGCTGATAGTTTGAGACAAAATAAATAAGAATCTTTTCTTGTAGATTAGAAATTTTAACTGCTATAATAGATTTGGAGGCTAGAGGTGGATGCTGCTTGAACCCGACCAGATCTTAACGGAAGCAGTCGTAGAGACAGTTATTCAGGTTCTAGTCTCCTTATATATATATGAATAATAACTCAAAAGTATTAGCGCTTAAATATAGACCACAAACTTTTGATGATCTTATTGGTCAAGAGGTTGTTGCTGAAACTATTACTAATTCTATTAAAGCTGACAAAATACCTAATGCATATTTGTTCACCGGAATAAGGGGAATAGGAAAAACCACAACAGCACGAATTGTTGCAAAAGCACTTAATTGTTCAAATGGTATCGATAATTTATGTAAAGAAAACTTTTGTGAAAGCTGTAAATCTATAAGTGAGTCTAGTCATATAGATGTGCTTGAAATGGATGCAGCAAGCAAAACAGGTGTCGACGACGTAAGAGATTTAATCGAATTTTCAAGATACGGGCCGACCTCGGCTAAATATAAAATTTTCATTATTGATGAAGTTCATATGTTAAGCAAACAAGCATTTAATGCTTTATTAAAAACTTTAGAGGAACCACCAGAATATCTAAAATTTATTTTTGCAACTACAGAAATTAAAAAAATTCCAATTACAGTCGTATCTAGATGTCAAAGATTTGATCTATCTAGAATTAAATCCTCAGAATTATTGGAGTTTATTAAAAAAATTAAGGATAAGGAAAATGGAAAAATAAGCGACGATGCTTTAAAGCTTATAGTAAAAATTTCTGAGGGCTCTGTTAGAGACTCTTTATCTTTGCTCGATAGAGCACTATTAAGTTTGGATGAAGGAAAAGAATTAGACTTAAATTCAGCTCAGAAAATTTTTGGGTATTTTGATAAATCTCAATTAATCGATTTGTTTGAGTTAATTTTAAAAGGTGAAGAAACAAAAGTAATAAGTATTTATAGAAAAATTTATGACCAAGGTGTTGAACCAAAGGTTTTTATTAATGATTTCTTAGAGTTACTTTACTACTTTAAAAATATTAATTTTTTAACTTTAGAAAGTACAAACTTTTCATTAAATGATGAAGAATTCTCTAAAATTAAAAATTTATCAAATCAAATAGACTCAGAGGTATTAATATTATTTTGGCAATTTGCCATCTCTTCTCTCGAAGAGATAGACATAGTTTCTAATCAACACCTTTCAATTGAGATGTTCTTAATAAGACTAATGCATTTAAGTTCTGTAAAATCTAAAAATAAAATTGAAAATGTTGGGGCTCACTTGAAGAGTGAAAATTTTGCAAAGAATACAGAAACTGAAT
>CACJNV010000034.1 GCA_902594865.1 uncultured Pelagibacteraceae bacterium
TAATCCTATTATTTCATCATCTTTAATATCTTGATATCCGTAAATCGTGTCATATCCCAGTGTCCAAAATATGGCCCCGAGATAGAATAAGATAGGAACCACATCTATTTGTCCTTTAACTGAAGTCCAACCTAAAATTATACCGTAGTTAAAAGTGATACCTAAAAATAGTTGGGGCCAGTATGTGAATCTTTTCATAAGAGGATAAGTGAATGCAAGTGGCATCGAACCTAAAGCTAAAATAATTGTGAATAAGTTAAAATTTAATAAAACTAAAAAAGCAATAAAACAGAGAATTATAGAATAAAATATACCAAGTTTTATTGAAACTTTACCTGATGCAATTGGTCTATTTTTTGTACGAAATACTTTTGCATCAAATTCTTTATCTAAAATATCGTTTACTATACATCCCGCTGATCTCATCAATACAGAACCTAAAAAAAATAAAATTAAGAAAAAAAAATAATTGTTCAAACTATTATTGAAATCATAAGCTAAAGTTAATCCCCAAGCGCATGGCCAAAACAAAAGCATGAAACCAATTGGTTTTTTTAATCTTGTAAGTTCTATAAATAACTTTATTTGGTTCATAATTTACTTGTAAATAACAAAGGGTAGATTCATAATCAAATTGATTCGTATGAATATAGATTACACAGTCACAGCTTTAATGTTTCCAGCAATTCCTCTAATGATGGCTGTTTATAGCAATAGATTTCATTCTTTGAGCATATTAATTAGACAACTTCATGATGAACATGTTTATGAAAAACATATTCCACCGGAATGGAAAAAACAGTTTATTAATTTGAGTGGCAGAATAACTCTTTTAAGATGGACAATACTTTTCGCCTCATTTGGATTTCTTTTTAATATGTTGACTGTATTCGCGCTCTACTTAGATGAGTTTTTTTTAGCTCGTGTAATTTTTGGCTCTTGTTGCTTATCGATGATTATATCAATATTATTTTTTATAAGAGAAATACAAATATCAACTAATGCACTTAAACTTCATATGTCTGATATGGATGTTGATGTTAATTAGGAACTATTACAGCGGGGCCTAAAATTTTTCTTCCCTCAAGATCTTGATGAGCTTGTACAACTTCATCTAGCTTATACTTTTTAAAAATTTTTATTTTAACTTTTCCAGAACTAATTTTTTCAAACATTGTTTTTGAAGCTTCATCTAATTCCTTTCTTGTTGAGAGATATTGTTGCATAGACGGTCTTACAAGATAAAGCCCTTTAGGTTGAATAACTTTTGGAACATTAATATCTGATAACGGACCAGATGCATTTCCAAATGAAACCATCATTCCCCTTACTGCCAAACATTCAATTGAACCATCTAATGTATCTTTGCCAACACCATCGTAAACAACAGGTACACCTTTACCATCGGTGATCTCTAAAACTTTTTTCGCAAAATCTTCTTTATTGTAATTTATTACATGATCGTAACCATTTTCTTTTGCTATATTTATTTTTTCATCTGATCCAACTGTACCAATAACAGTACAACCTAAACTTTTTGCCCATTGTCCAAAAATTTGACCAACACCACCAGCTGCTGCATGAAATAAAATTGTTTCTCCTGATTTAACTGGATAAGTTTTATGCAAAAGATAAAAAGTTGTTAATCCTTTTGTCATTAAAGTTGCAGCTATTTCTAGATCAATATCATCTGGTACTTTGACTAAATTTTTAGTTGGGTAATTTCTATGAGAAGAATAAGAACCCAAAGGAATACCTGCATAAGAAATTTTATCACCAACTTTAAATTCTTGTACGTTATCTCCAACATCAGTAATAATTCCAGCGCCTTCTAAACCTAAACCAATTGGCAGTTTTAAAGGGTAGAGACCTGATCTATGGTAAGTATCAATGTAGTTAAGACCAATTGCTTTTTGTTCAATGGTGACTTGATCAGGACCAGGTTTATCTAAAGATATATCCTTTACCTCTAAGACCTCAGGTCCACCAGTTTTATCAATTTCTACAGCTTTCATAATTTATTTTACAAACGTACCATTATGATAATCTTGAACTGCTTGCAAGATCTCTGCTTTAGTATTCATTACAAATGGCCCACCTCTAGCTATTTCCTCATTTATTGGTTTACCTGAAATTACTAAAAATTTAGTATTTGATTTAGCTTTAACTGTTAAGTCTTCACCCTTAGTTAAAAGTATTAAAGTACTATTTATAACATTTTCATGTTTACTTTTACCAATTTCAATTTCACCACTAATTAAATAAATAAATGTATTGTGAGTTGATGGTAATTTAAAATTGAACTCTTTATCTTTATTTAATTCCACGTCAAAATAAACCGGTTCAACGTTATGACCTTTTACTGGCCCTTCAGCTTTTTCAAATTTTCCAGCTATTACTTTTACCTGTTTATCATCATCTTTATGAACACTCATTTTATCAGCATCAATATAAATATATTCAGGCTTACTCATTTTTAATTTAGCCGGCATATTGATCCACAATTGAAATCCATGAAGTTTACCTTCTTTCATTGCAGGCATTTCAGAATGAATTATTCCACTACCTGTTTTCATCCACTGAACATCACCAGCAGTCATTCTGCCTTCACCACCAGTGCTATCTTTGTGCTCAAAATCTCCAGCT
>CACJNV010000035.1 GCA_902594865.1 uncultured Pelagibacteraceae bacterium
GAATTTATTTTTTAATTTGAAATTATTAATAATATTTTCCTTTATATATTTTATTCTTATTGGATTAAATTTATGAAGTGGTTTGAATTTACCCTCTGGATCCCACCATTCATTGGCCATTTTAGAAAATTTATCTATTTCTTTTTTATTTACGCTAGTCATTGTGATAAATAGTTGACATAATAATTTAGATGTATTTTATCCATTATTTATTAAATATTAATAATTAAAGCTAGCATGAAAACTATTGTATTAAAATTTGGAGGAACATCTGTAGGAACTATAGATAGAATTAAAAAGGTATGTAAAATAATTGCTTTTTACAAAAAAAATAAAAATAGAGTAGTGGTTGTTTCATCAGCAATGAGTGGTGTGACAAATGAATTAGTAAATAAATCAAAATTAATTAGTAATAATTTTGATAGAGCAGAATATGATGCATTAGTTTCGACTGGAGAACAAGTATCATGTGCGCTTATCGCTGGTAGACTAAAACATAATGGGTTTAAATCAAGATCTTGGACATCATGGCAATTACCTATTTTAACAGATGGTCCTCACTCAAGTGCAAGAATTAGTTCAGTAGGTATTAAAGAACTAAATAAATATATAAATTCAGGTGGAATACCAATAATTACTGGTTTTCAAGGTGTTAATAATGATTTTAGAATTACTACTATCGGAAGAAGCGGGTCTGATGCAACAGCAATTATGCTTGCAAAATTTATTAAAGCTGATGAGTGTATAATTTATACTGACGTAGATGGAGTTTATACTACCGATCCAAGACAGTATAAAAAAGCAAAAAAAATTAAAAAAATTTTTTATGACGAGATGTTAGAAATGGCATCGCTTGGGTCAAAAGTAATGCAGCCTACTTCAGTTCAGGATGCAAAGTTAAATAAAATAGATATTAAAGTTAAATCTTCATTTGTTTCAAAAAGTGGAACTTTAATAACAGGTTCAAAAAAGACTTTTAGCAATCAAATTATAACTGGAATTTCTTCTACAAAAAATGATGCTAAAATCACCATTGTGGGTGTTAAGGATAGACCTGGAGTAGCAGCATCAATTTTTAGACCACTGTCCAAGAATTTAATTAATGTAGATATGGTTGTTCAAAATATCTCTCAAAATGGAAAAGAAACAGATTTAACATTTACAATAAAGTCTGAGGATTTAAAAAAAACTGAGAGATTAATAAAAAAAAATAAGTCAATATCATATAAAAAATTGTCTTTTGATAAAGATCTATCAAAAGTTTCTATTATTGGAGTAGGAATGATAACTACACCTGGAATAACTTATAGGATGTTTCAAGCATTGGCTTCGAAAAAAATAAATATTCTTGTTATATCTACTTCTGAAATAAAAATTTCAGTGCTGATTTCCTCTAAGAGTGTTAAAAAAGCCGTAGCAGTCTTACACAAAGAATTTAAACTAGACTAATTTTATGAGCCTAAGGCCTTTTAGAAATATTAATAGAAAAAAAACTAAAGTAATTAATGTAGGTGATGTAAAAGTTGGAGGAGATAATCCAATTTCAGTTCAATCAATGACCAATACATTGACAACTGATGTGTCAGCAACAATAAAACAAATTCAAGAAATTCATGAGGAAGGTGCTGATATTGTAAGAGTATCTTGTCCAGATGAAGACTCATCAAAAGCTTTAAAAGAAATAACTAAAAATGTTCAAATTCCTGTAATTGCCGATATCCATTTTCATTATAAAAGAGCTATTGAAGCTGCAGAAAATGGTGCAAAGTGTTTAAGAATTAATCCAGGAAACATTGGTGACAAAAAAAAAATTTATGATGTTTTAAAAGCTGCAAAAGATAATGATTGTTCAGTTAGGATAGGTGTCAATGCTGGATCTTTAGAAAGAGATATTCTTGAAAAATACAAAGAACCGTGTCCAGAGGCATTGGTAGAAAGTGCTTTGAGAAATATAAAAATTTTAGAGGATGAAGATTTTTTTAATTTTAAAGTAAGTGTAAAATCTTCCGATGTATTTTTATCAATTGCAGCTTACAGACAACTTTCCAAGGTCATGAACTACCCATTACACTTAGGAATAACAGAAGCAGGAGGGTTTGTTACAGGTAGTGTTAAATCTGCTATAGGTCTTGGTTCACTTCTTTTGGATGGTATTGGTGATACCATAAGGGTGTCTTTATCTGATGATCCAGTAAAAGAAGTTAAAATTGGAAATGAAATTTTAAAGTCGTTGGGATTAAGAAACAGAGGAGTAAAAATTATATCTTGCCCATCATGTGCAAGGCAAGCTTTCCAAGTAATTGAAACAGTAAAAATACTAGAGGAAAAATTATCCCATATAAAAACTCCAATAACACTGTCAATTATAGGCTGTGTTGTGAATGGTCCGGGTGAAGCTGCTTTGACTGATATAGGTATAACTGGCGGTGGAAAGGGAAATAATATGCTTTATTTGTCAGGCGTTCAAAGTGAAAAAATTTTAACAGGTGAAATTATCAATAAGGTAGTATCAGAAGTCGAAAAAAAAGCGGCTGAGATAGAAAAAAAATAAAGAGATGATTCCAAAAAAGACAATTGATGAGTTAATCACAAAACATTCAACTTTAGAAA
>CACJNV010000036.1 GCA_902594865.1 uncultured Pelagibacteraceae bacterium
ACTTTCCGCCTGCTAGCACTGTGCCTAAAATATTGTTATGATCCATTAATCAAAATATAAAACATTCAAACTTGAATTAAAGAAATTAAATGGACTTAAGAATTTTAGAAATCGCCTCACATACAGAAAACAACAAAGTCCTTGAAAACTATACTCATAAATCTAAACACAAAAATCCATTATGTGGAGATGAAATGGAAATAAGCTTAATTGTTAAAGATGAAGTTGTAAAAGACATGGCTTATCAGTGCAAATCATGTGTTTATTGTCAGGCGTCGGTAAGCTTATTATCTAGAAAAATAAGAGATAAAAACATTAATCAAATAATGACCTTTATATCGCATGGAGAGAAATTGTTTGATGACATAAAATCTAAAGTAGATAACGAATGGAAAAGCTTTAAAGAAATATTTAATAAGAAAAATATTAGTAGAAAAGAATGTTTGCTTTTGCCATTAAAAACAGTTCAAAAGGCTTTAGAAAATAAATGAATATAGATAAATCTACATTACAAAAAGCTTTGATTGCAGGTTTTTTTTCAACAATCACAATTGGTGTTTTAACTGTTTTAACTTACAAAAGTACTTTGGGATATTTCATAGCTGGATCTTTTGGCTCATCAATGGTGCTATTATTTGGTTTTCCTGAAAGTCCATTTGCACAACCAAAAAATGTTTTTTTTGGTCATTTGTGTACCGCACTTGTTGGTGTTATTTTTGTTAATTTCATACCTTTGCCTATATACATAAATATTGCCTTGGCTGTAGGTGCTGGTGTTTTCTTTATGATTTTGTTAAATATTGTTCACCCGCCTGCTGGTGGCAATCCAATTATGGTTATTATTGGAAGTGCGTCATTTGAATACTTAATAAATCCAATAATATTCGGATGTATTATAATCTTAGGATTAGCTATATTAGTTAACAAACTTATTCTGAAAAAAAATTATCCCTCGAAATAAATTTTATTTATTTGTTATAAAAAATAATATTGAAGGAATAAAAAATTTTTAATAAATTAAGATTGTAGAGAAAAAAAATAGGGTAAATAACCATAAGGGTAAAGAAATGAGAAAAAATAAAAATGAAAATACTTTGTGTATTATACGACGACCCTATAAATGGGATGCCCAAAAATTATCCTTTAGGGGATCTTCCAAAAATAGATAAATATCCTGATGGAATGACTCTTCCTTCACCAAATGGAAGAGATTTTAAACCTGGTGAGTTATTAGGATGTGTTTCAGGAGAATTAGGCTTAAGAAAATTTTTAGAGAGTAATGGTCACCAATTAGTTGTTACCTCTGATAAAGATGGAGATGATTGCACTGCTGATAAAGAATTACTAGACGCAGATGTAGTTATTTCACAGCCTTTCTTTCCATATTATCTAACAAGAAAAAAAATGGAGTCTGCGCCGAATCTTAAAATGGCAATTACAGCAGGTATTGGATCTGATCACGTTGATTTGCAAGCTGCAATGGATCATAAAATTGATGTAGTTGAAGTTACCTACTGTAATTCTAGATCAGTTGCTGAACATATAGTTATGATGATTGTATCTATGGTTAGAGATTACCATTCGCAATATGCAATAGTAAATAATGGTGGCTGGAACATCGCTGATGCTGTTCAGAGATCTTATGATGTTGAAGGTATGCATATTGGTACAGTAGCAGCAGGAAGAATTGGTTTAGACGCTTTAAGAAAAATGAAACCTTTTGATGTTCATCTCCATTATTTTGACAGACATAGATTACCAGAAAAAGTTGAAAAAGAGTTAAATTTAACTTTTCATGATTCAGTTGAATCTATGGTTAAAGTTTGTGATGTTGTTACAATTAATTGTCCACTACATCCTGAAACTGAACATCTTTTTGATGAAACAATGATTAATAAGATGAAAAAAGGAGCTTATATCGTAAATACCGCCAGAGGAAAAATTTGCGATAAAGATGCAATTGCTGCAGCGCTTAAATCTGGTCAATTAAGTGGTTATGCTGGAGATGTTTGGTTTCCTCAGCCTGCACCAAATGATCATCCTTGGAGATCGATGCCTCATCACGGGATGACGCCACATACTTCTGGAACATCTCTATCAGCACAAACTAGATACGCAGATGGTGTTAGAGAAATACTGGAATGTTTTTTTGAGAAAAAAGAAATCAGAAATCAGTATCTTATAGTTAAAGATGGAGAGCTTGCAGGTATGGGTGCTCACTCATATAGTAAAGGGACTGCAACTGACGGTTCAGAAGAAGCTGCAAAGTATCAAAAAAAATAAATTCTTATAAAAAAGCGATTTATATCTTTTATAAGTCGCTTTTTTAAAGAAAATTCACATCAATAATTCATAAACTTATTTTTTTCATTCTTTCATATTTTTAAAGTTAAAATATACTGCTCGAATGAATTCTGAATACAAAGTATTTAAATTTAAATCTGAAAATTTAGATAACTTTAATG
>CACJNV010000037.1 GCA_902594865.1 uncultured Pelagibacteraceae bacterium
TCATCAATAATTACTGATGAAAAAATCTTATTACAATTTTCTAAAACTCTTAATAAATTAGGTTTCGAAAATAAAATTTTAAATAATAAAGAATTAAAGAGTAAAATAGGAACTGATTTTTATAAAACAGCACTTTATACAAAGGGTGGAATTCTATTAAATCCAGCAAAATTAGCTAGATCTATGATAAATGCTTTGCCGACTAATGTTGAATTGTATGAGCAGTCACACTTATTAAAATGGAGTGAGAGTAAAAATAAGATTGAATGTATTTTTGAAAATGGAAAAATCTTAGCTAATAAAATAATATTTGCAACTAATGGTTTTTTAAAATCCTTGGGAATAAGAAATAATTACAATTTTCCTTTAACCTTAACTGCTAGCATGACCAGACCTCTAAGTGACAAAGAATTGAAGACAATAGATGACCCAGTTGAGTTCGGCATTTTACCTGTAAGGCCTATGGGTGCAACAATAAGAATGACTAAAGATAAAAGAATATTAATTAGAAATACTGCAGAAATTCATAACCCATTTGAAATGAAAAAAATTATTTTAAATAAAAGAATTTTCAATCATAAATTAGGAATTAAAAAAAGATATCCAAGCCTTCCTGATGAATTAATTGAATCTTCATGGTCTGGTATTGTTTCAAGAACAGGAAATGGATCCCAAATTTTTGAAAAAATTGGAGACAATATTTTTGTTGCTGGCTCATATAATGGATCTGGTATTGGGGTTGGAACATTATTTGGCGAACAAATAGCCATCAAAGCTCTAAACGAAACTTCTGATGAAATTAGAGAAATTGAGTCGAGAAAAAAACCAAATTGGTTACCACCAGATCCAATTTTAGGTTTAGGAATAAAAGCAAAACTTTTTTATGAAAGAATTAGAGCTAAATCAGAAATTTAGTTGTGTAATTATCATTAAAATACTAAAGATTAGTTATATAAGATATTAAACTATATAAAAAAATGATTAAAAGTTTATCAGTTGTAATTCCATCTTATAATGAGTCTAAGAATATTCCAGAGTTATGTAAAAAACTAGAAACTATTTTGAGTAAATTAAATTTAGAAGATTATGAAATAATTTTTATAGATAATGGATCAATTGATAATAGTTTAAAAATATTAAAAGAAATAAATTTAATTAATAAAAGAGTAAAAACCATCTCACTCTCAAGAAATTTTGGACAAGAAAATGCAATAATGGCAGGCATAAAATACATGAAAAAAGAAAATTTATTTATCATTAATGGTGATTTACAGGACCCACCAGAAATTCTTGAAGTATTTTCAAAAAAAATGAACGAAGGATATGATGTGGTTTATGGCGTGAAAAAAAAAAGAGACGCATCATTTTTAATGAAGTTTTTTTATAAATTATTTTATTTCATTTATTCAAAAACAAGTGAAGTTAAAATGCCAAGACAATCGGGGAACTTATGTTTAATTAATAAAAAAGTTTTAGATACTCTTAATACATTTAAAGAAAACATAATATTTTTAAGAGGACTAAGAACATGGGTTGGTTTTAAACAAGCTGGTATAGAGTATAAGGAACAAAAAAGAATATATGGTTCTACTAAGTTTTCTTTTTACAATTCATTTTTATTAGCTTTAGATGGTTTTTTCTCTTTTACACTGGTACCTCTAAGATTTGCATTGGTCATCGCAATAATTACCTCTTTTTGTTCATTTCTGTATTTAATATTTTTAATAACAATTAAATTGTTATTTATATTTGGAGTCACCTCAGATGATTTAGTTATGCCAAAAGGTCTTACAGCAGTGAGTACTTTGCTAATTTTCTTCTCATGTCTAATAATATTTATACTTGGTATTATTTCAGAATATATTGCCAAAATTTACTTAGAAGTTAAGAATAGACCCAGATATATTATAAATGAAATCATCGACTAAAAAAATATTAATTATTGGTGGAACTGGTTTTTTAGGACATCACATTGTAAAGAGATTTGTAAAAAAAAAATATTCAGTAACAAGCTTATCTTTAAATACACCAAGAAAAACTCATTCTTTTAATAATGTTAAATACTTAAAGTGCGATTTAAATAACTTTAAAAAATTAAATCTTCTTTTAAAAAATAAAAATTTTGATTATGTTATTAATGCAGGTGGATATGTTGATCATTCAAACAATAAAAAAGTATTCTTAACCCATTTTAAAGGAACCGAGAATCTCTGTAAAATTTTTTTAAAGAAAAATATTAAGAGATTCGTTCAATTAGGTAGTAGTGTAGAGTACGGTTTTTCTAAATCTCCTCATAAAGAAAAAGATCTTTATAAAGGAAAGATGCACACAACTTACATA
>CACJNV010000038.1 GCA_902594865.1 uncultured Pelagibacteraceae bacterium
TGAAAAATAAAAATTGTGCTATTCCCTCGTTTGAATAAATTTTTGCAGGGTTAGGTGTTGTATTACTTAGCTCAATTACAATATTGCCCTCAAATTCATTTTCAATTGGAGTAACATTGCAAATAATTCCTGTCCTTGCATAAGTGCTTTTTCCAACACAAATACATAAAACGTCTTTTGGTATTCTAAAATATTCTACTGTTTTAGCTAATACGAATGAATTTGGTGGTATAATACAGTGTGGTCCTTTTCGTTCTATAAAGTTATCATCAGAAAAATTCTTTGGATCAACTAAGGAACTATTTACATTAGTAAATATTCTATATTCATCGGAGATTCTCACATCATATCCCATGCTACTTAATCCATAAGAAATTTTTCCTTCAGAAACTTGATGATCCAAAAATGGCTCTATCATATTGTGCTCTGTGCACATTTTTTTAATCCAAGAATCAGGTTGAATTGACATTATTTATTTTTCTTTTTATTTTTTTTTTGGAAAATTTTTCTTTTCTTTAAATTCTTTCTAAGCGCCAAGCTTAAACGCTCATTTTTTTCTTTTGAACTCATTCTTTGTTTGGGTTAGTCAGAAAATCTAAAGAAATTGGTTTGTTGGGATCTAGTGCAGGTGCTTTTTCCTCTTCTTTTTTTGGACCTTCTTTAGCTAGGCGTTTAGCTTTTTTTTCAGCAAGCTTTCTCTCTCTTTTAGCTTGCTTTTCCATAAGTTTGTTACCTTTAGTTGATTTGTAATCGTAATGAATTCCCATAACATTTTCCTAAAATAGATATAAATCATATTCACCAAAAAATTAAGGCAATAATTTGAAAAAAATGCTTTATTATCAATAAAATACAATTTGTCTCTTAGCTCCTGTAGTTAAATGGTATAACAAGTCATTGGTAATGACTAGTTCCCTGGTCAGTACAGGGTGGGAGCACCATCAATCCTTAAAAAATATTTTTCTTAAAATAATTGTTGTCAAAACTAACGCAAAAAAAGCAAGTAGTGGGATATATATCTCTCTTGAAAATATAATATCTGAAATTCCAGGAACTTTTATATTTGAATCTATAATTTTCTCTAATCCGCTCCCTATTGATGAAATTAAAAAAACTCCTGGTGTAATTCCCAAAAGTGTTGAGAAGAAATAATTTTTTAATTTTACATCAAAAAGTGTTGGCAAAAGACATTGGATTTGCCAAGGAATTCCTCCAACTAAACGAAAAATAAACAAATAAATAAATTCTGATTTTTTGAATTTAAATTCAAGGTTTTTATATTTGTTTAAAAATTTTTCTCTTATAAAATTTTTTAAGAAATAATTTCCAAAGATATAAAGTAATGTTGCTCCAATAGTCAATCCAAAAACTACAATAATAGTTCCTGTCCATTTTCCAAAAATAAAACCTCCTAATAAAACTACAGGAGATCCAAAGCCTAAAAAAGGGAAAACCCATAATATAGTTAGTATCAAGAAAGAAATAGAGATCAAAAATAAATTAGAATTTTTGAGCTCTATAAAATAAGATCTATTGCTTCTGAGAAAATCATAGGAAGTAATTTCTGAAAGACTAAATTTTGAAAAAAAGAAATACAAAAATAAGCAAACAATTAATAAATAAGACAAACCAATAAATAATTTAATTTTTTTTGTATTTTCCATGATTCTTGTTATTTTAATGCTTAATCTTCTATTTGCTATTTTAATTATTACTAATATAAAGGGGCAAAAATTATAAAAAACAATATCAAATCTAATTATGAAAAGAACTTATCAACCCTCAAATAAAAAAAGAGCTCGAAAACACGGCTTTCGTTCAAAAATGAAAACTAAAGGTGGTAAAAAACTTTTGGCTAGAAGAAGAGCAAGAGGAAGAAAATCACTAACTGTTTCTGTATAAAATAATGAAAAGCAAAATACTTGCTCTTTCAAAAAACGAAGAATTTAAAAATTTACTTAAACAAAAAAAGATTACCAATAAATACGTAAGTATTTTTTTTGGAAAATTACTAAATAAAGATAAAAAAAGACTAAATATCAGTTTTGTGACTAAAAAAAAAATTGGTAATGCAGTAAAGAGAAATAAAATTAAAAGAAGATTAAGAAACATCATGAATGAAGCTGTTAAAAAAATAGAGATAAACTTTGATTATTCATTTCTTGTTATAGCTAAGTCTTCTATGCTAAATAATGAATACAAAATTATAAAAGAAACTCTTTTTCAGGATTTTGCAAAAATAAAATAATGAATATATTTACTTTAATTTTAATTAAATTTATCAAAG
>CACJNV010000039.1 GCA_902594865.1 uncultured Pelagibacteraceae bacterium
ACGTCACATTTTTATTAATATTTACATTAAATAATGCAAAAAAGTGGCGGGAGTGAAGGGACTCGAACCCTCGACCTATCGCGTGACAGGCGATCGCTCTAACCAACTGAGCTACACCCCCACTTTGATGTTTTGGTGGGCGGTAAAGGACTCGAACCTTTGACCCCCTCGGTGTAAACGAGATGCTCTACCAACTGAGCTAACCGCCCAAAACAAGGCTACTTATTACATCAACACTTAAATAATGTAAATTAATTATTATTGAATACTAGCTTGAGATTTATCGTCTTTTTTAGATATATCGACCTCAACCCACTCTGTTGGTTTAAGTTCTTTTGTTAAGGCTATTTTTATAACCTGATCAGCATACTCAACTGGCGTAATTTTTATATCGTCTATAATTTTCTTAGGCATATCCACTAGATCTTTTTCGTTTTCTTTAGGAATTAAAACTTCTTTTATTCCAGCTCTGTGTGCTGCTAATAATTTTTCTTTTAGACCACCAATTGGCAATACTTGACCTGTTAAAGTTACTTCACCAGTCATAGCAACATCTCTTCTTACAGGGATGTTAGTAATAGACGAAACGATAGATGTTACCATTCCAATACCAGCAGATGGACCATCTTTTGGTGTTGCACCTTCAGGAACATGGATATGAAAATCTTTTTTTTCAAATATAGGTGGAATGATGCCATACTCTAAACATTTTGACCTTACAAAAGATTTTGCTGCTTTAACTGACTCTTGCATAACATCACCTAATTTACCAGTGATTTGCATTCTTCCTTTTCCTGGCATTGTAACAGTCTCAATTTTTAAAATTTCTCCACCGTACTCAGTCCAAGCAAGTCCTGTTACTATACCTACTCTATTTTCAGCCTCTAATTCTCCAAATTTAAACTTGGGAACACCTAAAAATTCAGATAGATTTTTATTATTTATTCCAACTTCTTTTTCTTCACCAGCTACAATTTTTTTAACAACTTTTCTTGCAAGTTTAGAAATTTCTCTTTCAAGATTTCTTACACCTGACTCTTTTGTGTATCCCCTAATGACTTCTTTTATAATATCGTCATCTAACTTCATTTCTTTTTCTTTAACACCGTTGTCTTTGATTTGTTTTGGTAATAAATATTTGTTTGCAATACTAATTTTTTCATCCTCAGTGTAACCTGCTAATCTAATTACTTCCATTCTATCTAATAAAGGAGGTAAAATATTTAAAGTATTAGCAGTCGTTACAAACATTACATCAGATAAATCATAATCAACTTCTAAATAATGATCATTGAATGTAGTGTTCTGTTCAGGATCTAAAGCTTCTAATAATGCTGAGGACGGGTCTCCCCTATAATCATTTCCTATTTTGTCAATTTCATCTAATAAAATTAATGGATTTTTTGTTCCAGCTTTTTTCATCATCTGAATAATTTTACCTGGTAAAGATCCGATATATGTTCTTCTATGACCACGTATTTCCGCCTCATCTCTCATGCCGCCAACAGACATTCTAACAAATTCCCTATTTGTAGCTTTTGCTATTGATTTTCCTAAAGATGTTTTTCCAACTCCTGGGGGACCCACTAAACATAAAATTGGACCTTTAATCTTTTCCATTCTTTTTTGAACTGCTAAAAATTCAATAATTCTCTCTTTAACTTTTTCTAATCCAAAGTGATCTTTATCAAGAATATTTAAAGCTTTAGTTAAATCTATATCAACTTCACTTTTTTTATGCCAAGGAAGTTCAGTCATCCAATCTAAATAGTTTCTTACAACTGTTGCCTCTGCAGACATAGGGCTCATATTTTTTAATTTTTTTAATTCTTGTAAGCATTTCTTCTCTACTTCTTTTGGCATCTTAGCTTTTGTAATTGCTTTGTTTAAGCTAGTTGTTTCGTCTTTGCCGTCTTCGATTTCTCCAAGTTCTTTTTGTATGGCTTTGAGTTGTTCATTTAGGTAATACTCTCTCTGAGTTTTTTCCATTTGAGTTTTAACTCTGCCTCTTATTCTTTTCTCAACACCTATAATACTTGTCTCATTTTCCATTATTTTAATAATGGCGTTTAATCTTTTCTTTACATCTACAGTTTCAAATATTTGTTGTTTTTCAGAAATAGTAGCTGTTATATGAGATGCAATATTATCTGCGATTTGTGATGGGTCTTTTA